>VSNH01000057.1:19598-20914 GCA_009774215.1 Lachnospiraceae bacterium | reverse complement strand
CGTTGACCTAAAACAACGCAGTAGAAGGGAATGCTGGCAAGCAAAAAAGGATAGTTAATTGGTAAATGGAGCACTAGCTTACCCCGATCACAATTCCTGCTATGATAATGGCGGCACAGACCAGCTTGTGCGTGGTATTTTTTTCCTTAAACAGAAACCGCCCGGCAAGAATCGTCACCACACAGCCCGCCTGCTTTAAGAGCGTCATCATGGTTACGCGGCTTCCCTCCATGCCGTTTGCCACAAAGAGCGCCCTGTCCGCAATGACGATCAGCAGACTCAAAAGCCACACCCACTTGTTGCAAACCGCCCTCTTCCAGTTCACCGGCGTGCGGGAAATGAGAATGAAAAGCAGATAAAATAATGTCAGAAACAACAGATACCAGAACTGAAGCTGGGAGCTGGTAATATCTTTCATCAGAATTTTGTCAAGCAGCCCCGAAACCGCGTTTAGCAGGCAGGACGCAAAAGCCATCACAACATACCTGATCTCCACGGACTCTCCCGCGCTCTTTGCTGCCTCACGCGCGCTCTTTGGATGGTATTTTAAAAGAAGAAGCCCAGCCGACACGAAAAGCAGACCGGCCACCTGAAATGCGCCCAGCGCCTCCTGCAGCACAATGACGCCCAGCATGGTTGCAAAGAGCACCCGGGACAGGTCAAGCACTCCGTACAGACTGATCGGCATCCTCTTGATCGCCCGGAAACTGCACATCCATGCAAGGAAAATGACAAAGGACTTCACGGCAATGTAAAAATAGAAGCGCGGCTCCACGCCCATCGACACCCCGGCGGATGGCAAAACCATAACAAAAGACAGGAAAGTATACATAAACAATACCTCTATGGTAGAGTTTTCCTCCAAAGCCTTTTTCTTGACGATCTCCCGCACGCCCTTTAGGACGCCATACAGTAAAACCAGCCAGATCCACATTTCTTTCGTACCCTCCTGCCTTCTGACTCTGCTCACTTGCATAAGCAGACTCAAATCGCTTCGCGCTTCTCGTTCGCGTTGCTCGTCATAAGTGACTGCCAACATGCTTTCATGCAAGCATGAGCATGTCGTCAGTCACTTCCGGCTCTGCTCACTTGCATAAGCAGACTCGAATCGCTTCGCGTTTCTCGTTCGCGTTGCTCGTCATAAGTGACTGCCAACATGCTTCCATGCAAGCATGAGCATGTCGTCAGTCACTTCTGACTCTGCTCACTTGCATAAGCAGACTCGAATCGCTTCGCGCTTCTCGTTCGCGTTGCTCGTCATAAGTGACTGGCAACATGCTTCCATGCAAGCATGAGCATGTCGTCAGTCACTTCTG
>VSNH01000057.1:0-19498 GCA_009774215.1 Lachnospiraceae bacterium | reverse complement strand
CATGCAAGCATGAGCATGTCGTCAGTCACTTCTGACTCTGCTTATGCGCGCAAAAAAAGAAAACCATGTATATTCTGGTTTTCCTTATCTTTTCTCTAAAAATAAGCAGGCGAGGGGAATCGAACCCCCCTCCCAAGCTTGGGAAGCTTGTATTCTACCGATGAACTACGCCTGCAAACTTATGACGTAAATAGTATACCATCTTCTTTCCAAAAAGAAAAGCACTTTTTTCTGTTGCGCATAGACTATAGTAAAATGTCTTTTATGGATTGCTTCAAAAAAGTGGCAATCCGAGGAGGAACATGAAAAAAACAGGCAGCATATTACTGGCAGCGCTTCTGCTTATGGGCGTCCTCTGGGGCTGTGGCAAAACGCCCGGCGAAAGCGCTCCCGCCTCTTCCGGCAAAACGCCCGTGGGTTTGAACGAGGTGGCGCACTCTATTTTTTATGCACCAATGTATGTAGCGATCGAGGAAGGCTATTTTGCCGACGAGGGCATCGACTTAACCCTGATTACCGGCTTCGGCGCCGACAAGACAATGACCGCGCTCTTAACAGGAGAAGCCGACATTGGCTTTATGGGCAGCGAGAGCACCATCTACACTTATAAGGAGGGCGCCTCCGACTACGCGGTGAACTTCGCGCAGCTCACCCAGCGGGCCGGCAATTTCCTCGTTTCCAGAGAACCCATTGAAAACTTCACCTGGGATATGCTGATCGGCAAAGACGTTCTGGGCGGCCGGGCAGGCGGTATGCCGGAAATGGTATTCGAGTACATTTTAAAGAAGAACGACATTGACCCCGCAAATGACCTGTCCATCGACCAGAGCATCGACTTTGGCTCCACGGCAGCCGCATTTTCGGGTGGGCAGGGGGATTTTTCAGTTGAATTCGAACCCCACGCCACCTCCCTCGAAACAAAAGGCGACGGCTATGTGGTAGCCTCCCTCGGGGAAGATTCCGGCTATGTTCCTTACACCGCCTTCTCCGCCAGAAAGAGCTATATCGAGAAAAACCCTGAGGTGATCGAGTCCTTCACCCGCGCCCTGCAAAAAGGCATGGACTATGTGCAGACACACACGCCCGCGGAGATCGCCAAGGTGATCGCACCCCAGTTCGCGGAGACGGATCTTGCCACCATAGAAACAATCGTCGGCAGATATGCCGCGCAGGACACATGGAAATCAGATCTTGTTTTCTCGGAGGACAGCTTCACCCTTCTGGAGAACATTCTGGAAGAAGCGGGCGAACTGGACGGCAGAGTGCCCTACGCCGATCTGGTGGACACCTCCTTCGCCAAAAAAGTCTTACAGTAGTATAATCCCATGCGCCGCTTTGGCGGCATACTTCCTCTGCATGGGCTGCTCATATACAGAACGCCCGGCTCATTCGCCGGGCGTTATCCATATTATGTAAACTAGCTCTCTCCCAAGAGTTCTTTCAGGGCGTCCACCACAAACTGATACTGTGTCAGCATCTCATCCACGCCCACTTCCATCACAGAGTAGTTCTCCTCCTTCACCGCCGTCTCCTGCTCTGCGGCAAGCTGGGAGAGGTAGGTGGCGCCAATGGATTTCATGGCATTTTTCAATCCATGAACCTCAATGCGATAGCGCTCAAAATCCTTCGCTTCATAAACGCTGCGGATCAGGGGAATTTTCTGCTTCCCCTCCTCCATGGCCGCCCAGAGCACCTCCATATAGATTTCCTCATCGTCCCCGCACAACCTGATGCCTTCATCCACATCGAATCCCTTGATTGTCAAGTCCTTAAACGTCTGAATCATTCCCATTTTACTCTTCCTCCTGGCCTTTCCCCTTTTTTCTTTTATCTTTGCCGCGTTTATCAGTGATGCCGTCGAGCATCTTTTCAACCAGCAGCTTTTTGACATAAACATCGAAGCTTAACATGCAGATAAAGGAGAAAATTTTCAGAAATTCCCGATCCTCCGCGGGCGCATCCTTGAATGTATTCTGGGCAATTCGAAACTTCTCATCCACATCTGCCTTTAAGACATCCGTCTGTTCCCGCTCCAGTCCGAAGACCTCCTCATATACGCGGGAAAGGTCATAAGCCTCTCCGTTCTGAAAATAGCGTTCTGTAATCGGCTCCAAAAGCTCCTGAATATCGCCGATCGACAATATGCCTTTATAATAGTAGATAAAGATCAGAAGAAGCACATGATCCTTTGAGTATTTTTTCTTTAAAGGCGGCGGCAGGAGATTATTTTTGGCGTAATTGTTAATCATCGTCTTCGTCAAAATTTTGTCGGATGCCGGGTCCCTGGTCGTGTTTCGCAGGTGAGACTCCATAAACGTGGTCACCTGATCCATATAGAGATCAATATCAGGAATGTCCTCCGCCTTGATATATTGGATCCTGTCCAGACTTCCCTGAATGCTGTTTAACAAATCCTCTATATTAATCGTCATGTTCCGCACCTTCCGCCTTCCTCTGACCTTTATTATATAATTTTCGTATCTGCATGACAAGTGTTTTATCACAGCCGGCCGGTTTACAAAAGGGCATATCTGTGGTATATTCATACATGAAATTATTAAAGTTTTAACGTATGAAAGCAGGAGGAGCCATGAATAAAAAACTCAAAACCGACGCCGTTGACCATCTGTTTCAGGCAGTACTCTGCCTGCAGACGCAGGAGGAATGCTACAATTTCTTTGAGGATCTGTGCACCGTCAACGAGCTGCTCTCTCTTTCCCAGCGCTTTGAGGTGGCATCCATGCTCAAGCAGCACAAGACGTATCTCGAAATTGCAGAAAAAACCGGCGCATCAACCGCCACCATCAGCCGTGTCAACCGTTCCCTAAACTACGGCAACGACGGCTACGACCTAATCTTTGACCGTCTCGACTCCTGAAACGGCGATTTTTACGTATACGAAATTTTCCGCAAATCTTTTCCCATGTTGACACAATTTTGCAGGCTTGTTAGAATAAAAACAGTAAAATATTTTTGCACGGGCAGAGGGAAACGGATATGTATACTTGCAATCTCCATATTTATTTCGCAGGGCATCCCAGCCACGCTTTGGACGTGATAAAAAAGATGCCTTCTTTTGAACATTTTACTCATATTTTTACGGAAAGCGACGAGGCGGAGGCTTCTTTGTCCCAAAAAGCGGACGCAATCATAGCCGATCTGTCTCATTTGGATGTGCGCTCTGCGCTGCAGGTCTTCCTGACGAACCGGGGCAGCGGGACACAGATTATTCTGCTTGCGGACAAAAAACAGATGCAGCTTCTCTGCTCTGATCCGGTGCTCAAGGACGTAACGGACATCTGGGTTATGCCTATGTCCGACGAGGAACTCCGCTTCCGTTTTCTGCGCTGGCAGCAGACTTATAAAATGAGTAAAGATTTCTGGGAAACCAGCCATTTCCTTGAGACGACGATCAACAATATTCCCAGCTTGGTCTGGTATAAGGACAAGGAGGGTGTCCACGAAAAGGTGAACGACAGCTTCTGCCAGGCGGTCAATAAGACCAAAGAGCAGGTGCAGGGCAGACGGCACGCCTATATCTGGGACGTGGCGGAGGATGATCCCGCCTGCATCGAGTCGGAGCATCAAGTGATGAGTACCGAGCAGACTCTTTTATCTGAAGAAACCATCAAGGCCGGGGAAGAAACCCGAACCCTGATGTGCTATAAATCTCCCCTGTATAACTGCGACGGCACCGTGATGGGAACCGTCGGCGTAGGCATCGATGTGACGAAGGAAAGAGCCT
Organism: Lachnospiraceae bacterium; assembly: GCA_009774215.1. GTDB lineage: Bacteria > Bacillota > Clostridia > Lachnospirales > Lachnospiraceae > UBA3282. The sequence goes on along the minus strand of VSNH01000057.1, from coordinate 15,753 downwards.
ACGAACAGGAAATCGTTACCAAAAATCGAAACCTTGAGACCATCCTTGCCACCATCGACTGCGGCGTTATGCGCCACACACTGGACGATGCCCGTATTTTGGACATAAACAGGGCAGCCCTGCGGATTCTCGGTTATGAAACGCTGGAGGAAATGATGGCGGACGGCTTTGACCTGATTGCCTCCACTGTGATGGATGAAGATAAACCGCTTTTGCGCAACAGTATTAAAACGCTGAAAAAGGTGGGGGATACCATCAATGTGGAATACCGCATACAGCACAAAGACGGTGAAATTATCCATGTCATGGGCAACATTAAGCTTTATGAAGAAAACGGCGCGCTCTACTGCCAGCGTTTCCTTTTGGACGTCACGGAACAAAAACTGCAGGAAAAGAAAAACGCAAGGCATCAGATGGAGTTGGTGCAGGCTTTAAGCCGGGATTTCACCTTGGTCTGTTTCGTGGAACCAGACACAGGTATGCTCGTCCCTGTCCGCACCGTCAAACGGGATCCAAACAATATCTTTATGCATAAGATCTCCCTGAAAGAAAGCATGGCGCAGTACATAGCGGAATGCGTCTATGCGGAAGACCGGGAAATGCTCCGCCAAGCCGTCTCCATAGACAATCTGACGGAGAGACTGCGTAATCAACAAGTATATTCTGTGAATTACCGCAAGCAGATGAACGATCAAATTGTCTATTTCCAGATGAAGGCGGTAAGCGCCGGGACGGAAGACGGCAGTCCCGGAATCGTCCTCGGCTTCCGAAGCGTGGACGCGGATATCCGCAAGGAGATGGAGCAGAACACCCTGCTCGAAGCCGCGCTCTCCCAGGCCAACCGGGCAAGCAAGGCAAAGAGCGTATTTTTATCAAATATGTCCCACGACATACGCACCCCGATGAACGCCATCGTCGGCTTCACTAATCTGGCCATCACGAACATTGACCACAGGGAACAGGTGGCGGAATATCTGCAGAAGATTCAGACCTCCGGCAACCATCTGTTGAGCCTGATTAACGACATACTGGATATGAGCCATATCGAGAGCGGAAAAATCCATCTGGAAGAAAAGCTGTGCAGCCTTCCCGAAATCCTGCATGGCCTGCGCAATATTTTGCAGGCGGATATCCATGCCAAACAGCTTGAGCTGCATATTGACACGGTAGACATTGTGGACGAAGACATCTACTGCGACAAGCTCAGGCTCAATCAGGTACTCTTGAACCTGCTAAGCAACGCCGTAAAATACACAGGAGCCGGCGGCCATGTCAGTATGCGGATCACGGAAAAGCCGGGCGCGCCCGCAGGGTACGCCAACTATGACTTCTCCATCAAGGACACCGGCATCGGTATGAGCCCGGAATTTTTGGAACATATTTTCGAGCCGTTTGAGAGGGAACGAAACAGCACCATCAGCAAAATTCAGGGAACCGGCCTTGGCATGGCCATCACGAAAAACATCGTGGATATGATGAACGGCTCCATCTCGGTGACAAGCGAGCAGGGCGTGGGAACCGAATTTACGGTCTCCTTCACCTTCCGTCTGCACGCCGAGAAAAGGGAGGCGCTCATTCTGCCCGAATTGAAGGACTGCAAGGCGCTTGTGGTAGACGACGATTTCAACACATGCGACAGCGTCTCCTACATGCTGGGACAACTCGGCCTTCATGCCGAGTGGACGCTGTCCGGCAAAGAAGCGGTGCTGCGCAGCCATCAGGCCGTCATGCGCAACACAAATTACTCGGTATATATTGTCGACTGGCTGCTGCCCGACATGAACGGCGTGGAAGTCGCCCGGCGAATCCGAAAGGAGACCGGCGAAAACGTACCCATCATCATTCTGACCGCCTACGACTGGTCGGATATTGAGACGGAGGCCAAAGAAGCCGGCGTCACGGCTTTCTGCAACAAACCACTGTTTTTGTCGGAATTAAGCTCCTGTCTGCAGTCCGTACTGCGGCCAACATGCCCTGAGGACGAAAATGCGAAAGATATCCGTCCCCGCCATACCGGGCGGCTCCTGCTTGCGGAGGATGTGGAAATGAACCAGGAGCTCGCGGTGGTGCTTCTGGAAAACGCGGGATTTACCGTGGATGTGGCTGACAATGGCCGAATTGCCTTTGATCTGGTGGCAAAATCCGAGCCGGGTTATTATCAGGCGGTGCTGATGGACATACAAATGCCTGAGATGGACGGCTATGAGGCGACCAAACGTATCCGGAAGCTGGAAAATCAGAAGCTGGCCTCCATCCCGATCGTCGCCATGACCGCCAACGCCTTTACGGAAGACCGGGAAGAAGCCCTGCGCAGCGGCATGAACGGCCACATCGCCAAGCCTATCGACGTGCAGGTGCTGTTCAAGACGCTGGACGATATACTATAGGCTACGAATTAACGAAAAAAAGGAGTAACAGTTCAGCTCAGGACTTTGCACTTGCTGCAAAGTCCGTGAGAACAGGTAAAGATTGAGAAGAATCCGACCTCTTTGCCGAAGACAAAACCGGAATAGGCTGAATAGTTACAAAAATGAACGAAAAAGCAAAAAAAATGCTTTACATTTCATAAGAGTTATGCTATTCTATGAGTGTTGTCTATCAACAGTAATTTTTTTTAATATTTTGGAGGTATGCACGATGAACAAAGGTACAGTAAAGTGGTTTAACAACCAGAAGGGCTACGGCTTCATCTCCGACGAGCAGGGCAACGACGTATTCGTTCACTACTCCGGGCTTAACATGGAAGGCTTCAAGTCTCTCGAGGAGGGCGCTGAGGTTGAGTATGAAGTAGTAAACGGCGAGAAAGGCCCTCAGGCCGTAAACGTAACAAAGTTATAAGAGCCGACGCGCCTTATAACATCGATAATCAGTATCACGATGTGCCTGTTCTTAAATATATAATGTTCTGAAAATCCAGTAAGACTTTGTTATTTAGAATCAGCTATTGTTGTAACGGATTAGAGAAGAAGTAAAACCTGTCTGGTTGACAGGTTTTTTTCTTTTTTATTCTCTTTTCATATATAAAAGCACGTCCGCAAAGGCCATCTTCCCGCCAAAAAGATCCAGCGCGCTTCCGATGGTCACATCCACTCTTCCCTTCCCCAGCTCTTTTAACTTATCAAGATCTGAAAAGCTGTGCACGCCGCCCGCATAGGTGATCGGAATTTTTCCCCAGTCTCCCAAAATCTTTGCCACCGGCTCCTCAATACCCGCGCTTTTCCCCTCCACATCCACTGCATGAATCAAAAATTCGTCGCAATATCCGGAAAGTTCGTCGAGAATCTGCCATTTCAGCTCCACCGAGGTATATTTCTGCCACCTGTCGGTCACAATATAGTATCGGTCTTCTCTGCTCCTTACGCTTAAGTCCAGCACAAGATTTTCCTTTCCGACTTCTCTCACAAGCCTTCTGAGCCTGTCGTACTGTATCTGCCCGTCCGAAAAAACATAGGAAGTAACGATCACATGGCTTGCCCCCGCATCCAAAAAAACAGCGGCATTTTCCGGCGTAATGCCGCCGCCCGCCTGCAGCCCCTTCGGGTAAGCCGAAAGCGCCGAGAGCGCCTGCTTTTTCGTCTCTTCATAATAGATAGACGAAACCTGATTTAAAAGAATGACATGCCCTCCGCTTATACCCTGTTCCCGGTAAAGTCCGGCATAAAAGGCGGCGTCCTGCCCCGACACAAAATTTTCCTGCGCCCTGTCACCCGCATCCTTGAGGCTTCCCCCCACGATCTGCTTGACGCTGCCGTTATGAATATCAATACAAGGTCGAAATTTCATAAATTTTCCTTTTCCAAAAATCAGAATAAATTCATTTCTATCTGACATAATAACATAAGAACAGGAAGTTTATCAAACATTCTGTTCGCAAACCGCATGGAACAATATCATGCAAAGGATTCAGCAATCGAGCAAAGGAGTGAAATCATGAAAAGAATAAAAACTTTACTTTTTGTCTCTCTCATGGTTCTGAGTATGGCAATGCTGACTGCCTGCGGCAACAGAAACGCCGCCGGAAACGCGGATAACGGCACAGGCACGCAGAACGGAACCGGAACTGTCGGCACGGATACAGACAACGGCACCGGCATGGGCACTACCGGCACAACTGACACCGGAACAGGCACCACCAACACAACCGGTACCGGAACAGGCACCGACAACACAACCGGTACCGGAACAGGCACCGACAACACAGGTTTGAACGGCACAGATACAGACGGCACCATGAACGACAACGACAATGTAAACGATGCGACAGCAGGCACAACCGGCACGGACGACGGCTCCATCGCGGATGATGTGGGCAATGCCATCGGCGACGCCGGAAACGCGGCTTCCGACATCATTGACGACGCGGCGACAGGCGTGGAAAACATGGTGGACGACGTAACAGGCAACAACACAGGCGCTTCCTCCAAAGTGCGCTAAGATATGCGGAGAATGCCCGTATTTTGGGCATTCTCCTGAGTGAAAGTGATTTGTGAAGCAAATCTAGGGAAACGCTGATTAAAGCGTTTCCCGCACCGGATTTGCGCCGCGAAGCGGCACATTCCTTTGCAAATCCGTGTGCATCCGCCGGAGGCTCTAAGGAAGTGCTGATTTAATCAGCGCTTCCCTAGAACTTCTTAGCGAGACAGCCTATGCTGTCGAGCTTTAGAAGTTCTTTTCACGCTAACCTTTCTCAATCAGTATGCCGTCCCGATAAGCCTGCAGAAGCTCTTCCAACTGATGAATGCTCTCCTTCAGCTCCGCGCCGATCTCCGTATCCGAGATCTTCTGGCGCATGGCGGTCGTCTCCAAAATAAAGGAATCCGAAAAAATATCCGACTCATGCAAAATCGCAGACTCCGTGGACTCGAAGGGCTCATGGGCCACCAGCCGCATACCGTGGGAATTGACCACCAGCGTATACCCCGCGATTCCCGTCTTGTCCTGATACGCCTTGGAAAAGCCGCCGTCGATAACAAGAAGCTTTCCGCCGCATCGGATGGGCGTCTCTCCCTTTTTGCGCTCCACCGGCACATGGCCGTTCACAATATGGGATTGCACTTCGTCCAAACCAAATTCCTGTAAAATCCGATTCACTACCATCTCGCTGTCCAGAAGCCGGTAGTATGCGTTTTTCGTCTCCTTATGAAGTTCTTTATCCTCCACCAGATACCGCTCAAAGGTAGCCATCTTATCCTTGCCAAAAACCGGGGAATTGGGCCCCGCCCAAATATACCAGATGATATCCTGCCCCTTCAATTTCTCTTTCAAATCATGGGAATAGTACCCCTTTCTGGCGTAATGCTCCAGCACATCGTAAAGCTCCTTGCCGCTGTACTCCTCCCCGTAGACGTTTACCTTGTTGAAATTCCCCTCCTCGTCCATAGGCACACAGCCGTGGTAGAGCAGATTCGAATTATAAACCTTGTAAAGCCCGCCCTTGGAAAACAGGAAACGCACATGCTTCTGGAGCTTTTCGCATTTGACAAAAGCCTGCCTGAGCCGTTCCATCACCTGCTCTTCCGCCGTCGTGAGTTCGTAGGGACGGTTTCTGTTGATCGTCGGGAAATCCACGTCTTTCATCGGATAGGAAACCCCGCCAAGCACAAGCGCCTTATTCTCATAATCAATATGTTCTAACAGCAGCCTGTCCTGCATGGCAAATTCGGGACGACGCATAATCAACTGCCCCTCCAGCTTAAACTGCAGAACGGCAATCGCCTTATGCATCTTCATGTCCAGACTCAGATCCTTGGTGTCGTAGTCCGTATTGTACTTGATGGCAAAGGCTTCGCAGTCGGTATCTTTATAAACGTCCAGCGCAAAGGTGGCAAGGGGGATCAGGTTGATGCCGTAGCCCTCCTCCAGCGTGTCCAGATTCCCGTATCTGGCCGCCATGCGGATCACGTTCGCAATACATGCCAGATGACCGCTGGCCGCCCCCATCCACACAATGTCGTGGTTGCCCCACTGCACGTCCACCGAATGATACTGGCAGAGCGTATCCAAAATGATGTGCGGGCCCGGCCCTCTGTCAAAAATATCCCCCACAATATGCAGATGGTCAATCACCAGCCGCTGAATCAGATTGCTCAGAGCGACGATAAACTCCGGTGCCCTGCCGATCCTGATAATCGTATGAATAATTTCATTATAGTAGGCTTCCTTGTCCTGCACCTCCGCCTTCTCCGTGATCAGCTCCTCAATGATATAGGAAAAGTCCGGCGGCAGCGCCTTTCTCACCTTGGAGCGGGTATATTTAGAGGAAACCCGCTTCGTGATCTGCACCAGCCTGTGCAGCGTGATCTTATACCAGTCCTCGATGGAATCCTCATCCTCCTGCTGCATGACGATATCCAGCTTCTCCTCAGGATAATAGATTAACGTCGCCAGGCTTTTTTTGTCCTTGATGCTTAAGGTGTTGCCGAACTCCTCATCTATCTTTCTGCGCACGGAGCCGGAACCGTTTTTCAGGATATGGTTAAACTGCTCATACTCCCCGTGGATATCCGTCATAAAATGCTCCGTACCCTTGGGCAGATTCAAAATTGCCTGCAGATTGATGATCTCCGTGGAAGCCGCCGCAATCGTCGGATACTGCTTGGCAAGGCTCTTTAAGTACTTTAATTCCAAATCGTCCATCTGATCCTCCGTTTCATTGACTCTAGGTTCAAGACAAGCGCGCTTGTCTTGGAGAACGCCGTATTTTTGGCATTCTCCTGCGCGAAACTTAGTGCTTCCAAGTCAGCTCTGCTGACTTTGTTCCTGTCCTATGACGGGACGTCTATAGAAACAAATTTCGCGTTTTTCACCCTATCACGTCAGCCATATCATACAGTCCCGCCGGTTTCCCCGCCAGGAACTTGGCCGCCTGGATGGCTCCCTTGCCGAAAACCGCTTTCGAGTAAGCCCTGTGGGAAAAGGTAATAACCTCGTCCGCTCCCGCAAAGATCACGTCATGGTCGCCCACAATGGTGCCTCCCCTGACCGCGCTGATGCCGATCTCCTTCGCATCCCTCTTCTGTCTGACCTGACTTCTGTCATAAACATACCCGAAGCTGTCCCCCATCGCCTCGTTGATGGAATCCGCCAGCGCCAGAGCCGTACCGCTTGGCGCGTCCAGCTTCTGGTTATGATGCTTTTCCACGATCTCAATATCGAAGCCCGCGGGAGACAGCGTCTTCGCCGCTTCCTTTAAGAGCTTCAGAAGCATATTGATGCCAAGGGACATATTTGCGGACTTTAAAACCGCCACCTGTTTCGATGTCTCCTGCACCTTTGCAAGCTGCGCTTCAGAAAGCCCGGTGGTGCACAACACACAGGGCACCTTCTTCTCCGCACAGTAGTCAAGCAGATCGTCCATCGCCGATGCCACGGAAAAGTCGATCACCGCGTCGGCCGCGACCGTACATTCCCCTATTGCCGAAAACACCGGATACGGGTTTTTCCCTTCGTCTCTGGCATCAATACCCGCCACAATCTCTATCTCCCCGTCAGCCGCAATCAGGGAGGAGATCACCTGTCCCATCTTCCCGTTGCAGCCGTGCATAATCACCTTTGTCATGTTGCGTTCTCCTTTCCAAAATCAAATGATTAGGCGTTTACAAAACGTAATATCAGTATTGTTGTCACCGGATGAGCGTTTCACAATTTTCTAACATTTGAAAACATCTGCCGGGACATTACCCGACAGACGTCTCGACATACTTTATTATACCGCAAACCACGAAGTCACGCAAACGCGCATTTCGCTCCGTTTATCCAAGTATTCCGTAATCCTGCATCGCCTTTTTCAGACGCTCCACATTCTGAGGCTCCATATCGGACAGTGGCATATGTAAGCCGCCCACTTCCTTGCCCATCAGGTTCAGGGCCGCCTTCACGGGAATCGGATTCACCTCGCAGAAGAGCGCGTCGCACAGGTCGATCGCGCGGAGCTGCTCCTTCCTGCTGCCCGCTACATCCCCGTCGAGGAACTTCTGACAGATATCGTGGGTCTGTTTCGGCGCCACATTGGACAGTACGGAAATCACGCCGATACCGCCGAGGGACATGATCGGCACGATCTGGTCGTCGTTGCCGGAATACAGATCCACCTTATCCCCCGCCAAAGACATCAGCTTGGTAATCTGGGAAATGTTGCCGCCTGCCTCCTTGATGCCCACGATATTCTCCACCTCCGTGCAGAGTCTCGCCACCGTCTGAGGCTGGATGTTACAGCCTGTGCGGCTTGGCACGTTGTAAAGGATAATGGGCAGCTTCACGGAATCCGCAACCTTTTTATAGTGGGCGTACAGACCGTTCTGGGTCGCCTTGTTGTAGTAGGGCGTCACCAGAAGCAGGCCGTCCGCGCCGTACTTCTCCGCCTCTGTGGAGAGGTATACCGCCGTCTCCGTACAGTTCGATCCGGTTCCGGCCACCACGGGAATCCTGCCCTTCACCGTTTCAATGCAGAAGCGGATCAGTTCCAGATGTTCCTCGTGAGTCAGCGTAGCGGACTCGCCCGTCGTGCCACAGACTATAATCGCGTCCGTGCCTCCCTCAATCTGGAACTCCACCAGCTCCGCGAATTTCTCGTAATTGATACTCCCGTCCTCATGAAATGGGGTGACAATCGCCACACCCGCACCCTTAAAAATTGCCATTGATTACCCTTCCTTTCATAAAAGAAGGCTGACCACGCAGGGCCAGCCTCATAATGCTTCCGTTTCCGGTCTGGATAGCGCCCCATCGTAACGATGACAGTCATACAGCTCTTAACTGTATGCCCAAGGTAAAAACTTGCAGGCCGTCTCTCCTTTCGGCGTCCTCTCCTTTCGGGGCATTTCCCCTGTGCCTGTCACATCCATGCCCTTACTGATAGATAACGCAACCTCTATCAAACTTTATAATGTTGTTTACTATGGTTTATCATAGCACCCGGGTACATCCGTGTCAATCCCATATCTTAAAATGCATGGTTTCCACCTTCGTCACCTGATCCGCCAGCGCGCACACCCTGTCGTTTAACGTGATGCCCGTCATAATGATATCCATCTCCTCCGGCTTCCCCGAAAGAAGATTCTTTAACTCTTCCACCGTGATAATGCCGTTGTCGATCAGCCCAAGCACCTCATCCAGAATCAGCAGGGAGCACTCCCCCGTGTTCAGGATCTTTTTCGCGAAATTCAATCCGTTTCTGATGTTGCGGCTCTCCTCCTCCTTGCGCTCGTCGGAAAGCTGCGAAAAATCTTCCACCGACTTCTCAAAGCGGAAAATCTTGATCTCCGGCTCCAGACGCTTCACAAACTCCGACTCCGTCAACCCCCGCCCTTTCAGAAACTGTATGATAACGACATAATCTCCTTCACATGCCGACTGAATGGCACGCCCCAGCGCCGCCGGAGATTTTCCGTGCCCTTCCCCACTGTATATCTGAATCCTGCCTTTTTCCATAAACAGCACCCCGTATTCTCAAAAGTCACATAAAATACATTAAGCTCAGAATAGCACAATCTTTTCAAGGATGCAAGCCGTTACTGCACACCCGCACCAAGCAAGTCGTCCGCAAGCCTCACTCATCCTCCACCAGCTCCAGCTTGCTGACGGAAACCTCGTAGGCGATCCTTCGTTCCAACTGCTCCTCCGACAATTTCTTCATATATTCACGGCTCTGGATCCTGCCCCAGATAGCGCAGCGGCTCCCCACCTCAAAGGTGCTGGCAAACCTGGCGTTGCGCCCCCAGCAGATGCAGGGTATGTAATCCGACTTCCCGTAAGGCCTGTTCACCGCCAAAAGCAGATCGGCAATCTCCCTGCCAAGCGGGGTCTTACGATAAACCGGCGCTTTACAGATATAACCGTCCAAAAAAATCTGGTTCGTCTTCGCCCCTTCCCCGATATCGTCCACAAACTCGATTTCGCGGGCAAAAACAGACAAAACCAGCCTGTTCTTTCTCTCCTCATGTCTGTTATAAGAGCGGAACTGTCCCGTGATGCATATCTTCATTCCCTTGTAATCCTCATTTACGTCAATGAGCCTCTCAGACACCATCACCGGTATGATATCAGTTGACTCACTGAGTCGATCCACACTGATATCTACCATATAAAATCCCTCTCCGAAAATCTCGTGGCTGAAGGAAAAATCACTTACAATCTCCCCCATAACCGCCACCTGGTTGTTTTCAATTACCTTATCCGTCATGTTTTCCTCCATTCTGCTCAAGTATTTCAACGCCGTGTCAAATTACGGCCCTGAACTGTTATTGTATTATCAATATATAAGATATGGCGGGAAAATAGAACTGTAAGGGGTCGCGTGACTCCGGCATCATACAGCATAAGCGTCTGGCTAATTTCATAGACTTTGCTTCTATCTTGTGATATACTTTTTTTGTAGCAGTATTAGTATTCGCAATTTTCTAAAGTATAGAAAGCAGGTGAAATATATGTCAGAAAAAGAGATGATTAAAATCTCCATTGAGGAATTTTCAAGATTACAAGATTATATGTTGGAATGCGAAAAGCAATCAAATGTATATAAGAAAATGAAGACCAGATATGTTGAATTAAAAGTATTTTTACAAATTTCCGGCGTTAACCTTACAGAACTTGACAAAATAAAAGAGTGATACCGACGGTATATCATGCAATACAAGGTGCAAAGTCTTATGGAACGATTCAGGCTTTGCACCTTTTTCCTGCCATTTTCCAGCTGAAATAAAACTCTATTCTTGCAAGAAGAGGAAACAGGTGCTATAATCGTCGAGGAATTCCTCATGGTTATTGAGATGAATTCCCCGAATACCTTATAACAAGCAACACACGAAAGGCAAAAATATGAAACAGACAAGAGAAGATGTGAGAAATATAGCAATTATCGCCCACGTTGACCACGGCAAAACCACGCTGGTGGACGAGCTGTTAAAGCAAAGCGGCGTTTTCCGGGAGAATCAGGAGGTGGCGGAGCGCGTCATGGACTCCAATGACATTGAGAAGGAGCGCGGCATCACGATCCTCTCCAAAAACACCGCCGTCACCTACAAGGGCACCAAGATCAACATCATCGACACCCCCGGTCACGCGGACTTCGGCGGCGAGGTGGAACGCGTGCTGAAAATGGTGGACGGCGTGATCCTTGTGGTGGACGCTTTCGAGGGACCCATGCCTCAGACGAAATTCGTGCTGAAAAAGGCGCTGGAACTGGATCTTGCCGTGATCGTCTGCATCAACAAGTGCGACCGTCCCGAGGCGAGACCGATTCAGGTCGTGGATGAAGTGCTGGAACTTTTCATGGACTTGGACGCCAACGACGAGCAGCTCGACTGCCCCTTCGTCTACGCTTCCGCAAAGACCGGCACCGCCACCACGCAGCTCACGGTGAAGGGTGGGAACATGACCCCGCTCTTTGACACCATCATCGAGCACATTCCCGCGCCTCAGGGCGATCCCGACGCGGGCACCCAGCTTCTGGTGAGCACCATCGACTACAACGAGTACGTGGGAAGAATCGGCGTCGGCAAAGTGGACAACGGCTCCGTCAAGGTCAATCAGGAAGTGGTCATCGTGAACCACCACGACCCCGACAAGATGAAGAAGGTAAAGATCAGCAAACTCTACGAGTACGACGGTCTGGACAAGGTGGAAGTGAAAGAGGCGAAAATCGGCTCCATCGTGGCCATCTCAGGCATTGCGGATATCCATATCGGCGATACCCTCTGCTCTCCCGATGAGCCCAAGCCGATTCCCTTCCAGAAGATTTCGGAGCCCACGATCGCCATGCATTTTTGCGTCAACGACTCCCCCCTCGCCGGCAAAGAGGGCAAGTATGTGACCAGCCGCCATCTGCGCGACAGACTTTTCCGGGAGTTAAATACGGACGTTTCCCTGCGGGTGGAGGAGACCGACACCACGGAGGCGTTCAAGGTTTCGGGGCGCGGCGAGCTGCACCTGTCCGTGCTGATTGAGAATATGCGCAGGGAAGGCTATGAGTTTGCCGTCAGCAAGGCGGAAGTGCTCTACAAGACCGACGAAAACGGCAAAAAGACCGAGCCCATGGAGCTGTGCTATGTGGATGTGCCGGAAGAATTTTCCGGGACTGTCATAGAAAAGCTGAGCCAGAGAAAAGGCGAACTAAAAAATATGGGCATGGCATCCGGCGGCTACACCCGTCTGGAGTTTTCCATCCCTTCCCGCGGACTGATCGGTTACCGGGGCGAGTTTATGACCGACACCAAGGGCAACGGCATTATGAACACCATCTTTAACGGTTACGGTCCCTACAAGGGGGATATTCAGTACCGCAAGCAGGGTTCCCTCATCGCCTTTGAGGCGGGCGAAGCCATCACCTACGGGCTTTACAACGCGCAGGAACGCGGCACCCTTTTCATCGGTCCCGGTGAGAAAGTCTATTCCGGCATGGTTGTCGGACAGAACGGACGCGGCGAGGATATCGAATTAAATGTCTGCAAGAAAAAGCAGCTCACCAACACCCGCTCTTCCTCCGCAGACGAGGCGTTACGCCTCACGCCGCCCAAGGTGTTGAGCTTGGAGCAGGCGCTTGAGTTTATTGACACCGATGAGCTGCTGGAAGTGACGCCGGAGAACCTCAGAATCAGAAAGAAGATTCTGGATCCGACGCTGCGGAAGCGTGCGGCGATTTCTGCGGCGGCGAAGAAATAACTAGTGCGCCATTTTCCAATTGCATACACTTTTTGCGAAGTCCAGAATTTCCTTATACAAGGCGTTTGAGGGAGGCGATGCCGGTGGCATCGTTGACCGAAAACAACGCAGTAGAAGGGAATTCTGGCAAGCAAAAAAGGATAGTTAATTGGTAAATGGAGCACTAGATCCCCAGCACAATCTCCGCCACGCGGAAGTAAATAAGCAATGAAATCGCGTCCACGATCGTCGTGATAAACGGGCTTGCCATCACCGCCGGATCAAGCCCGATTTTCTTTGCCAGCATGGGAAGCGTGGAACCGACCATCTTCGCCACGATCACCGCCATCAGCAGGGTAAGACACACCACAAACGCCACCTGCACGCTCACATGATCAAAAATCATCAGCCTTCCGAAATTGCAGACCGACAGCGTCAGACCGCACAGAACCGCCGTGCGGATCTCCTTCCAGATCACACGGCTCCAATCGCCAAACGCGATCTCATCCAGCGAGATACCGCGGATAATGATGGCGGAAGCCTGTCCGCCCGCGTTGCCGCCGGTATCCATAAGCATGGGAATAAACGCTGTCAGCACCACATAGCGGCTCAGTTCATTCTCAAAGGATGTGATAATGCTTCCCGTAAAGGTAGCCGAAATCATCAAAAGCAGCAGCCAGGGAATCCTCTTTTTGTAGGCGTCAAACACAGTCATTCTCAGATACGGCTTATCGGACGGCATCACGGCCGCCATCTTCTCAATGTCCTCCGTGGTCTCTTCTTCCAGAATATCCACCACATCATCCATGGTGATAATGCCCACCAGCCTGTCCTCGTTGTCCACCACAGGCATGGCAGTAAACTCATACTTTTTAAACTGTCTGGCAACCTCCTCCTGATCCATCAGGGTGTGGAGAGAAACCACGTTTCGGTGCATCATTTCACCGATCACGGCGTCCGGGTCGCTTAAGAGCAGATACCGCAGGGCAACCGTCCCCACGAGCGTCCGCTTATAATCGAGCACATAGCAGATATTGATGGTCTCGCTGTCCACACCCACTTTCCGTATGCGCTCAATCGCCTGGGCCACTGTGTAGTGCTCCTTCAAGTCCACGTACTCCACCGTCATAATGCTGCCCGCGGAGTCCTCCGGGTAACGCATCAGATGATTGATCGCCTTTCTCGTATCCGGGCTTGTATTGGCGATCAGACGTTTGACCACGTTGGCGGGCATCTCCTCCATCAGCCCCTTCGCATCGTCGGACATCATGTTGTCAATGATGCGCGCCGCGTCCTTATCCGACAGAGAGGTAATGATGGACTGCTGCCTGTCAATCTCCAGATAAGAAAAGACGTCCGCCGCCGTATCTTTGGGCAGGATGCGGAAGATTTTGATAACCTCTTCCTCCTCCATCTCCTCCATATAGTCCGCAATATCCGCGTCATTCAACTCTTCAATAATTTTTCGCAGGCTGGTGTACTGCCCTTTCCCGAGAAGCTCCCTGATCCCCTCCACTCCAAAATCGGCGTAGTCGTTGTAGATCTTTGTCTCCCCTGTCTCCGACGCCTTCTTTTCCACTTCCTTATTCTCACCCATATTCTGCCGCCTTTCCGCCGGAATCCTGCATCCCGGCGGCGTTCCGGCTAAACCGAACCGCGCCCGGAAATGTTTTCCGCGCTTTTATGATAGAAAGGATCGGAAACGCCCACCTTAGCTGCGCCGGCGGTAGCCTCCGTAATGTCCTTGATTAATTTGTCCTTCTCCTCACAGGGTACATGAAATCGGACAGTCACCTGCTCCGTGTAGACAGAGTCCTCTATGGGAATGCCGCGCTGCCCCAAAAGGTATTGAATTTTTCCTATACCGTTATAATCTGTCTCCACTGTCAGAGTATGCCCATACCGCATCACAGCCACACGGCTGTCGGCAAGCCCCGCCTGCGCCGCCTGCGTATAGGCGCGCACCAGTCCGCCGGTGCCAAGGAGCGTACCGCCGAAATACCGGGTCACCACCAGCGTCAAATTTCGGATACCCGACCCTGTCAGCACCTCCAGAATGGGCCTGCCCGCTGTACCGGAAGGTTCCCCGTCGTCGGAATACCGCACGGTCTCCCCCTGCTCTCCTATGATATAGGCATAGCAATGATGCCTGGCATCCCAATACCGCTTTTTCTCAGCCTCGATAAAAGCGGCCGCCGCTTCCTCGGTGCAGGTGGCCTGTACGTGGGCAATAAAGCGGGATTTCTTCTCCACAAGCTCCCCCTCGCCCCCATATTCAATAATTTTGTACGGTGCATACTTATCCATGTATAATATCGTTGCACATTTCTTCCCGCCGTGCAAGTATAAATGTGCACAGAATCGTGAACAATTCTTAAGAAAGCATAAAAACCTTTATTTGCCAGGGGAATTTTGCTATAATCGTCACAGACCGGACAAATGTAACAGTTCAGCCCAGAACCTTGCACTTGCTGCAAAGTTCGTGAGGATGTGTAACCGTTGAGAAGCATCCGACCTCTTTGCCGAAGGCAAAACCGGAATAGGTCGGATTCCGTAACTATGAAGCCAGAGGCTGAATAATCACTGACAGATTGCGGCTTTTTCTAAAAAGATTGACTAGATCGGCATTTGAGACTATGATAAAAAGTCGAGGAGGCAGTATCCTATGAACTACGGCAAAAAGGGCGTCCGCAAAAAACAGCAGGCGCTTCACTCTACAGGTAAAAAATGGAGCAGGAAGATTGCATTTACTTTTGTGCAGGTATTTCTGATCGGCATGATCGGCGCGGCTATTGTCGGCGTAAGCGCGGGCATCGGCGCTTTTAAGGGTATTCTGGCGACCGCACCGGACATCAGCAATATCGACGTAACCCCCTCCGGCTTTTCCACCTTTGTATACAATATAGAAGGCACACAGATCAAGAAGCTGGTTTCCACCGATGCCAACCGAATCCCGGTTTCCATCGACATGGTTCCTCAGGACTTGAAGGACGCATTTGTCGCCGTCGAGGACGCCCGTTTTTATGACCATAACGGCATCGACATCAAGGGTATTATCCGTGCGGGCGTAGTGGGCATCCAGAACAGACACTTCTCTGAGGGCGCCAGCACCATCAC
>VSNH01000056.1 GCA_009774215.1 Lachnospiraceae bacterium | reverse complement strand
TCCCCGGATTTGTAGTTTCTTGTACTTTCCTGTGTGTTCATAATCTACCCCTTATATAAATGCTATTATAATTCAATCATATTTTATTCGTAAAAATCCCCTATTTCTCTGCAAATCTTCTCCACGCACGTTTCCATAAAT
Source organism: Lachnospiraceae bacterium (assembly GCA_009774215.1). Classification (GTDB taxonomy): domain Bacteria; phylum Bacillota; class Clostridia; order Lachnospirales; family Lachnospiraceae; genus UBA3282. The sequence goes on along the minus strand of VSNH01000056.1, from coordinate 20,827 downwards.
CTCTCCATAATCTCCTTCGTGCAAAACCGATACCCGCTCACATCTGCTACCGCTTTCCCGACAAACTGCTCATACAAAAGAGACTGTTTCTGCCGTGCAAGATCCTCCTTCAAAATACAGCCTTCTACCCCGCAAATCTGTCCCTGCTCCAAAAGCCGCCAGATTTCCGGCGACTCTCTATCATTCTGATATAACCACTGGTCGATACCGTAAGCTTCCGCCGCATACTGCCCGTACACTTCGTCAAGGTCTGCGCCCTGCATCATCTTTTCCCGAAAGGGCGTCCAGATGCATCTGTCGTTCTCCCAGTCCGTCAAAAGGTGCGTGCAGTAACCCGCCATAAAGTCCCGGTTTCCGACGCTTTGATTTTCTTTCCAGAACTTGCGGATTGCCTCCAGCCAGCCCTCACTGTCAACCGTTATACCCCAGCGCGGTCCAAATTCCCACAAATGACTTTTCTCTTTCAAAGATACATCATATCTGTCGTGAAAATGCACCGCGTCCGGCGCAACGGAACCGAGCAGGAAATCTCCCGGTCGTTCTATCCACCCGCCGCCATACTGCACAAGCAGCCCATATGCGACTTTTAAATGCACCATTGGGTATGACATCCTTTTTCTCCCGCAGCTGTGCATCTGTCAGCGCATTCCCCAGGTCAATATAATGACAGATGCAGCACTCCTTAAATCAGTTTTTTGCTAGTTTCTTTCATTTTCGAACGTATTTCAAACGTAAAAATCCTCTATTTACCAGTGTTTCTAGTAATTTTCTAACGTAAATCATACGATTCTCAAACGTATTTACATACAGCTCTTTAATACCTCCAACGCCATCTGTAAATGTGTAAGCATCTCCACACTTGCCATTTCCAAAAAATATTTTGTCGACTTACCTCTTCCTGCCTTTTGTAGTAAATGCTTTTCATCTACCAGAGAAGCGATTGCTTTTCTAACTCTATATTCTGTAAGCCCAAGTGCCGGGGCCAGCTCACGCAATGACCTATCTGCACCGTTCTTAACAATATACCGCAAAACTTTTTTCTCGTCTTCTGTTAAATTCGAGTAAGAATCTGCCAAATCAATATTCCATACCTTTAATTCCGTATGTTCAATATCTGTATTTATTTCCGGCCTTCTGAAATCATTCGATATTGCCGTCTTATAAATAAGCGGTCCACCAAACCCCTGCCTCTCAGAAACTCCAAGCAGTCGAAACAACTTCATAATAATTTCATTCCTTGGTCTTGAATCACCACCCATTACAAACTGTCTTTTCGAAATAAGCATTTTTCCGGGATTGACAAAGTGAAACCATCCATCAAAAGCTTCTATTTTAGTTGAAGGATATCCCTGTTCATAATCCGCATGAGCCAAACAGTTAACCAGGCACTCCCGTATCGTTTCGTCAAAATCAGAAAACGGTATCCTTAGCTGGTATTGATCCAGCTCAAACGTTTCTTTTAACAATATTTTTAGTTTCCCATATACGATAAAGAAGAAATCATATAAATTCATCTGATATTCGTTCGGTTCGTCATCCGTAACTCTATCAGACCATCTGGAGTTGCTTCCTCTACGATTAAAATAATCTACATGATAATGCGGATAGACCTCCTTTATCGCATTCACTCTCCCAAGAAATAATAGTGTCCCTCTTTTAATTTTAAATGTTCCAGTAACCCGGTCAACCGCACCTGCTCCTATTTCCGAGATAAATTCCTCATTCGTCATTTCTAAATATTTTTGCTTTGGATATCTTTTATGAATCCGCTCTTTAAAAGCCAGAACCGAATCCGGGTCCAAATCTCCTATGCCGAAATTGTCCAATACTAAATTATCCTGTTCTGGTTTTGCATTCCTTAAAAAAGCTGCAATTTCCTCTTTCGTGGCCTTACGATCTCCATCACCAGTACGAATCCAGGTATTTTCCAACTTGTCATTTATATATACCGGCTTCTCCCCTTCTGGCGCCTCTTTAACATTAACTACAATAATAGTTGTATTCTCATCAATTATATGCTCTGTAACATCCTCATTCTTAAGATTTTTAAAACTAACTTTGTTTCTATTAGAAAGTTGATCCCATAGGCTGGTTATTGTCTTAGTGGGATTACCAACTCCCTGAATTTCATTTTGAGGATGTTTTTCTACAACACCTAACACAATAACGCCGCCAGCCGTATTGCAAAACGAAGAGTAAGTTTCCCAAAAAGCATTTGGCAGTTCCTGCGCCTTCTTTAATTCAACACAATATTTTTCATGTACATTCAACAGCCACTCTCTCAATTCCTCATTGTTAGAAAAAATAGGCCGAATATCTGTCATCATATCTGATCCCCCAAAATAAATTTATAAATAACTTCCCTCCAGAACATATCTACCTATACTTATTCCGTAATTATATACTGAGATCAAAATACTTGTCAAAACAAAAGGGCCATCCCTTTTCGGACAGCCCGCAAAAAAACATTTCCTTCTTTATCTTTGTACCAGCTACATAGCCCCAGCTTCTCCTGCCTTCTGCAGCAGCGTCTTAAATTTGGACGACAGTTTGCACAGCTTATCATATAAGTCAAACGTGATTTCCGTAGTCGGAGCAACCTGCAAATAGGAACATACCATGCATACCATGATATAACTGTCCATTACGGAGGATTTAATGATCATCATAATCATTACCGTCAGCACCAGCGCCGCCAAAAGCCCCAGAATGCCGGGCACACCCAAAACACCAAGAATGCCGACGATACCAAACATTAGCAGGAACCATGCGATGCCTGAAATGACGACAACTATTACTGCCGTCTTAAGGGCATCCTTTAAAATGGTCTTCCAGTTTTGAAAATAAATGACTACACCGTCAGCCGCGCTCTTAAAGGACGACTGATCCGCTTGATAGAAAGTGTATGCCATACAGCATTCATCCAGATTCCCAAGCGCAATGTCAATGAAGGTTCTGGCAAAGGAAACCAGTGACTCCATTCCGGGAATGTTTTCCAGAAAACCACCCACAATATTCAGCGTTCTGTTAATCTGCCTCACAGCTCCCGACACCAGGCGATCCACCGCAAAGTATGCCGCTGCCGTTGCAAACTTCTCCTTTACGACCTGCTTACCATATGCAAACTGGTCTTCCGGCAGGCTTCCTGTCTTCACCAGATGGGTAACCACCGCTATATGTCCCGCCTTCAGCAGATAACCTATGTAATATTGCGTAACGCCCACGCCCCCTGCTGAAGCTCCGATCCATAACATCAGAGATAATGTGATCACGCTTTCGTTTTGGGATAATGCCGATATTCCCAATAAAAGCAGCCCCAGCACAACGGAAAACAGAATAGCGCACGCTCCCAGAGCAAGTTTCATCCACACAAATTTGATGGTTTCCCTGTAAACATCATTTGCCTTCATTGAAATCCCCTCCTTAAGTAAAACTACTTATCATTTTTTCTTTCCTGTGTTAAAATCAATTGACTCATCCGAAAAAAGCATAGCATACCGCCACCAATAGAGGTGAAAAATTACGCAGGCGTGCCAAATATCGGCGCAAGCGCAAAACACAAAAGGAGAGCGACATGAAAATTGCAATTTGTGAAGATGAAAAGATAATGGCAGATAAAATCTGGCGTTTTTTCTTTGACATGAAAGATATCAATGCAAAATGTTATCCCGACTCCGAGAGTCTGTTAGCGGATTACGAAAAAGGAGAGCGCTACGATATCGTATTCTGTGACATCGTGATGAAAGCCATGAACGGAATAGAACTATGCCGGGCAGTCCGAAAGCTGGATGAAAATGTATATTTCTGCATGATAACAAACTATGTGGAATACGCCCCGTCAGGCTATGAGGCGGGCGTCTTCAGATATTTACTGAAACCTGTTGTCAAGGAAGATGTATTGAAGGTTTTAGACGATTTGCAGAGTATTGCATCTTCTTCGCAAAAAATAATCATCAAATCCTTCCACGAAAGCGTTATCATCAAGTCAGAATCTTTGATCTATATTGAAGTGAAAGACAAATATTCTTTTGTCCATTATTGGACGGAAGAAACCCCGCGCAGGGAAGAAACGATTATTACTGCCAGCAGCCTGCACCATTTGGAGGAAACGCTGACCGGCAAAAACTTCTGCCGTATCCACAGAAAATATTATATCAATATGGAGCACATCGTAAGCTGCGGCAATCTGTCAGTGCTGATGGACTGCGGGACTGCGCTTCCCATAAGCTATAGAAAATCAGCCGCATTTAAAGATGCTTTTGAGGCGTTTTTATAATGAAATAACAAGCTTGCGAAAGGAGTCTTGAACGAAGATGGCAGCAGAAAATATTTTAATATCTGTATCAAATGTAATGGCATCACTGATCATATTATTTTATTATCTCTTATTTTTTGCCAAAGGATTTACCTCTCATGCCAGAAAATTACTATCCATTATTCTTATTTTTCTTGTCATTCATGTTTTTGTTTTCATAACAGATGCCGATCATCTTGTCACAATCACTGTTTTGGGCATACTTCCGGCTGTTGATTTTTTTTGCTGCCGCAACCGCATTTACAATCTTTTTATGATCATTCCTGCCTGTCTTTTTTATACGTTGACGGCGGTATTTCCGATGTTTATGATCCCTCTGATCACAAGAAACGACTTTGATGAACTTTATGGCATCAGTTCTCTTACCCTTCCCGGTTGTATTGCCGATCTTAGCCTTACCGCATTACTGATAGGAACCTATGTATTATGCCGCATCAAAAAAATTGATTTGCGGCTGAAATTCCTTGAAGTCGCAGGATTTTTTTCCTTTTTTATCTTCGCCCTGTTTATGCTGCTGAGCATGGGGGTATATAATAACACGCTGGAATATAAATTAAGCATCGTATTTGATTTATTTGCTGCGTTTTCTATGCTGGCTGTTTTTCTTGCATACTGGAGTTATCTCATCATTGCGCGGGACCGGGCAAACAAGAAAAGAGATGCTGCTCACGCACAAAATTACATCGCCATGCAGCTGGAGAGCCTGGAGTTAGAAGAGACTAATCGCTGGGAAATCAAAATTCTGAAGCATGATTTGCGTAATCACCTGCAGGTCATTCAGGAAATGTGCAATACGAAACAATATGCACAGATGGAAAGCTATATCAGCGAACTATCCGGGAATCCCATGCTTTCAAAAAGTTTCTGCATCACGGGAAACCATGCGGCAGATACTGTAATTTCCATCAAAAAGGCGTACGCGGACAATGTCGGCATACGCCTTACATGTGAAGGCAGTTTTGCATGGCTTGCCAATCTCTCCCCCATTGACGTATGTGCTGTTTTTTCAAATTTACTTGATAACGCGCTGGAAGGTTCAACAGGAGCCACGGAGCCCTGTATCACAATCAAAGGGAATGACCATGCACATTTTTATACCCTGATTTTCTCCAATACGGTTCCCGAAAACATAAAAATCAAAAACAATTCGGTAAAAACAAGTAAAAAGGATGAAAAGCAACATGGTTTCGGGCTTTCCAGCATGGATTCAGTGATCCGCAAATATAACGGCAGCTATACACTGGAATGTAAAGAAATGGTATTTTGCATAAAGGCGGTCTTCCCCAAGAAATAACTTTTATCTTGTTGTTGATACCTTTCTGCCATCTCCGATATCACAGCCAGTTTCCCTTTATTTTCCTTTCCCGTTATATTCAACAACCCGGTAAAAGTCCTGCTCACGCAAATAACCCTCTATCTTCCGAAGCTCCTCATCCGAAAGCACATTTCCCAGGTCGATATAATAGCAGACGCACGTCGCGGCCTCCTCCTGCTTCTGCACAAAGGGCAGCACATGTTCCGTCAGCCCCTCAAAGGACAACTGATTCTTGTCTAACGCCGTCACGATATCCGTCAAGGATCTGGTGGATACCCGAAAGCAGATCTGATCCAGAATCTGATCATTGAAACTGTCCGCCCCTCCTCTGCGAAGCGCCTCCGCCAGATACTGTGCCGACTTCTCCGAATCGGAATAAATAAAGATATCCTCCCAGTCCGACCCGGACACACCGCCGCGCTCCAAAAGGCATCGGAAGCACTCGCTCACGGTCTCATCCTTCATATAGGGAGCAATGACGCGCAAAATGCCACTGTCAAATTCGCTGATCCTTCCGGCCTGCAGCTCCTCCAGCAGATACTGCGATGTCAGGTTCTCATCCGAATAAATCCACAGTTCCTGCCAGTTGTCCTTTGATAGAACAACCTCTTCCCGCCAGGCAAGCCGGCATAATCTGCTTATCTCTTCCTCCTCCAAATGAGGGAGTGCCTCTTTCACTCTGGATAAATCGAATGGCCGGCTCCCATTCAGAACCTGATAAGCATACTCCTCATTCTCATCCACATAAATACTGTCAATATCTCCCTTTTTGACCGCCCCGTATGTTATGTCGAGTGCCTCCAGCTTCGCCTTCTGCCCGACCATCTTGATCACATTTCTTCCTTGAGGAAGCGTAATCTTCACAGTATTCTCCTCACCGCTCTCATTGAGCGTCTGCACCGTCTGATCCGGCTTGACACAAACAATTTTAAAACGGCCGTCGTAGCGGTTAAACGCAGAAGAAACCTGAACCGTCGTCTCCTTGTTGGCATACAAAATCCATAACGTATCGGACCCGTTAAGCATAAACTTACTCACGTTTACACTGCTGTCACCGCCCATGTATGACCACGCGCGCCAGCAATCGCTTTCACTGTCCTCTGCAATCAAGGCGTCATCATCATACATCCGATAAGCCTTTCCGCTGCTGCTCACCATGATCGGCTGAGCCAGATCAAAGGAATCTCCCCACATCTGAGACCACATGCTTTTTTCCCAGAAATGCTCCGTAAGCCCCATGAAACCCTTTCTATAATCCATAGCAAAAGTTTCCCCGAGACCGCGCTCGGTACCCGCCGCGCCACAGACGACAGACACCGAAAAAAACAAAATAAACGCTGCCGCCGAGCAGAGCCCGACTACGATTCCTCTCCTATGATAGCGCGCGATTCCATGCAGTCTCTCCTTTAGCGTACTCTTTTCCTCCAGAAGGGTCATGGCCGGCACATTGCTGTACAGCCTTCCATCTTTCCCAGAAAGCGCATTCTCAGACCAATGTTTCTGTGCCACATCCAAAAGCACATTTCCGTATGCCCTGCGCCCTTCCTCCGACAAAAGCTTTAACACCGTTTCGTCACAGGCAAGCTCACAGTCTACATGAAACCGGCGGCTAAACACATATACCAGCGGATTAAACCAATGCACGCACAGCACAGCCTGAAACAGCCATTTATACAGGATATCCTTCCTTTTATAATGAACAAACTCGTGATGCAGAACCAGACAAATATCATTCTCCCGCCCGGTAAACTCCGCAAGCATTGCCTGCGGCAGATAAATGCGCGGCCGCCAGAATCCGATCAGCATCGGACTGTTGATTGCCGTGCTCTCATAGAGCGGCACCGTTTTTCCAATTCCAAGTCTCGTCTGAATCTCCGCACTTTTATAAAGGACTTTTTCCAAGGTGAGCGGCCCGCCTGCCGCATGAACCTCTTTGGCAAAACGTCGATAAACATAAAACCTCTTCAGCGCGGCAAAAAGAACCCCGCAAATCCACAGTATACTCACAACACGAAAAATCTGTGCCCATCTCTCGCCCGCCGTTTTTTCATCTGTGCCGCTGCCGGCTGTCCCGGCCGTTTCCCCGTTCGATACCGTTTGCACTGTCTCTGTATGGTCAGTCCCCGTCCCGGCAGACTTTTCCACCTTACTGTCAGTGCTTCTCTGCTCACTTTGCAGAACATCAGGCACCGTTCCCCCATGTACACTCTCTCCTGCCTCTCCGTCCGCATCGGTCTGTCCAGCCACCGCCGCCGTCAGCTCCGCCGACAAATATCCCATCAAATTGATGTCCGCATGTAACGGCACAAGCAGCCTCACAATCACCAAAAGCCACAGATAATACGTCCATTTTTTTGCAAAAAACCGGCCGGTAAGCGGGCGAAACAGCAGGATCAACAGTCCCACCAGCGCGCCGGATAACGATAATGATAAAACCACAGAAAATAATTGCGCCATAATTTCCTCCACTAAAAGCACGATACTCTTCTCTCACACACTTCACTCGTCAATCCGCAATTCTTTTACCTGAAATTCTCTCGAAAATAATCTCTCAGCTCCTCCACATCCTCCCTGCTCAAATTCTCATCCTCGATGAGAGCCGCCGCCAGATTTTTCGCATTGCCCTTAAAAAATTTGTTAAGGAAGCTCTTCGTCTCCTCTTTCACATAATCACTCCGCGCCACGAGAGGCGAATAATAGTAAACCCCCTGTTTCTCCTGCCCGATCACCCCCTTGTCAAGCAGTCTGCGGATCAGCGTCAGCACCGTGGTGCGCTCCCAGTCCTTTTTCTCATTTAGCCGCGCGCGGATCTCGTTGGCGTTTAATGCTTCCCACGCCGCCCAGAGTGTTTCCAGTATTTCCAGTTCCGCGTCGGATATCTTTGTTTCTTTCATAATCATCCCCCTTGCATTCTTTCTCTTGTTTTCCTAATGTTTACACGTGTAGACTTTCTACATATAGTCTACACGTGTAAACAAACTTTGTCAATACAAACCTTCCTTTAAGTTTTCGATTCTGCAAAAGCTCCTATATCTGGCTTTGGCAGGAGCCGGAAGCAGAATCGAAAAACATTTATATTTTATTCTGAAAGCAGTATCTCGACTTTTTCGTTTTCATACGATGTTAAAACAATTAGCGCAGCTATCTCGTCAACATCAACAACCCGGGCAAAACCTGCTATCTGATACGCATTTGACTTATTGTTGTCCGTATATCCCACTCTGCCGGGATTCGCTAAGTATGAAATTCTTGTTCCGTCTTTTAATACAACTCCTTTGACTTCGGGAATACCAAGATCGTCTTCATGTTCCGTCGGAGCTTCACTGACAGAATAATTTACCTGGATGGAAATCGGCGAGATACTAATATCTTCCATCGTGAAACCCGTTCCTTCCACTTTTTTCCCTACCTTAATATTCCGGGTTGAACTGACATCGGAAAGATTTAATTCAAAATTCCAGACCCCCTCCACTGCAGGAATAAATGTCGCTTTTGAAAAGGTTCCCAAATCTTTGAATGCAACATGCAGTGTTTTGCCGAGCAGTGAATCGTTCTTGTCCACAGCACTTGCCTGAATAATGTATTCCATATTTCCGTTATCATCAGTATAATGAGAAATAACGCTTCCATCTTCATAACTTTCCACAGACGTTCCATCTTCATATACCGATGCGCCGTTTTCATCAAGGACAATTCCATCGTACATGGTTCCGCTCATATTAACCCATGCACTTTCATCCTCAGGATGATCTCCTTGGTACACATTTACCATATCGAATCCCGGCTCCGTCCGATCCGCCACGCTGTAGCCGGAAATGCGAAATGCCATATATACAAATCTCTCATCCGCAATTACGGTATCCGGTTCTATTGTAACACCGTTAATTGTCACGGCAAGTGACGGACTGTCCGGCTCTTCACGATACACTTTTGCTATATTCTTTTCTGTAAGCACTTGCTGCTGCTCATCAGATGCCTGAATATTTCCGTTCATGCCTCTCCCCCAATAGTGATGAACTGCCGCAGCGGCGCTTATGCCGCTAACTGCCAATATGCAGACGCCTGCTGCAGCGGCAGCCTGTGTTTTAAACATTTTTTTTCTTCTTTTATGTGTTTTTTTCATAGAAACAATATCCTCCTGCTTAATCATTTCAAAGGCCTGATTTGTTTTTTTCAACACAATTTCCGATAATTCTATTTCTTCAGAAAGTATAGTTTTCTTATTTGCCATTTCTATCCTCCTGACAATCGCTATAATACTTTTCCACTTGTTTTCTTCCTCTTGAAATCCACGTCTTTACGGTATTTAATGGTAATGACAACATTTCTGCAATCTCTCTCATCTTGAATCCCTGACTATAATACAATTCCATGGGCAATCGGTATCGTTCGTCTATAGAGGCATATGCCTCCTTCAATTCAAGATTATACTCATCGCATTTTGACGGTTCCTCATAGGCTTCTGCATTCCCGTAAACTGCATTCGCTCTTATGATATCATAGCAATGGTTTATAAGTATTCTTGTCATCCATGTCTTAAAGAACTCCGGTTTTTTAAGTGTATATAACTTTTCCCAACAAGTGAGAATGGTATCCTGAAGTGCATCTGCGGCATCTTCTTCATTCATCAGAATTGCAATGGCCGTTCTATACATATCTTTCAGATATAACTGCATTAGTTCGGTAAATGCATCTTTATCATGCCTCTGCGCCTTCTTTACACAAGACTTTGTATCAATGCTTTTCATTCGTTTTCTCCTACGCGCGTATGATTGTAAAACAAATACAAGCCTCCTTCCATTTGTTTTACGGTCATTAGACGTCAGATATTGACTTTTGGTTTCAAAATATTAGAAAATGATTTATGGTTCGAACGGAACAAACTTGCGCAAGCAGGAACAGGATTTACCTTCAGCAATTCTGTACAATGATTTTACACAAGGAGAGCAATTAAAGATCAGGCCCGCGCGGCAGGAAAGGAAAAAAACGATATGTCAATACAGCTGATTCAACAGGCAATACACTATATGGAAGAACACATTTATGAGGACATTAACTATACCGACGTGGCAGCCAGCATACACATGTCCAACTATAACTTCCATCGGACATTCAGCTTTATCGCCGGAATGACCGCCAATGAATATCTCAGAAGCCGCCGTCTCACGCTCGCTGCGCAGGAGCTGCAGACAACGGATCTGTCCGTCATTGACGCCGCCTACAAGTACGGCTATGAATCGCCGGAGAGCTTTTCCAAGGCTTTTCTGCGCTTCCACGGCTCCACGCCGAAGCAGGCAAAAAAGCCGGGCGCAAAGCTTCATCTGTTCAATCCCCTTGTGATAAAAATCATAACGGAAGGTGGTAGTATTATGGATTACAGAATGGAACACAAAGAATCGCAGCAGTTTCTTGCAATGGTGAGGGCTTTTCCCAACGAAATCATCAATGATGACAGCGACCACAGCATTCCCGATTTCTGGACGGAATGCTATGACAAAAATCTGGTCGAGCCCATGAAGCAGCTTCGGAAGGAAGGGAAGCGGGACGTATACGGCTTATGCAGCCCCACGAAAGAAAACGAAACGCACTTTAATTACGGTATTGGCATTATCGTTGACGACGATACGGACCGCGCCGGGTTAGATGCCCTCTTAAAAAGCGGTTATACCATTTGGAATACCGAACCCGCAGACTATGCCGTATTCAAATGCCTTGGCGATGACGGAGACTGCATCGGTGAAGTCTGGGGCAAGTTCCACAAAGAATTTTCCCCGCAGACGGGCTATGTGCAGACGGACGACACGGACTTTGAAATCTACTTTGAAAAAGGTGAAAAGGGTCTGTTCTGCGAATTATGGGTGCCTGTCACAAAGGGTTAATTCCCTGCATACTATAACGAAACCGATAGTAAAACCGTCCCTAATGCGGGGCGGTTTTTGCTTGCCGGATCACATCCTCAAATTTTTGTATGCAGTTCTCCGGCTCGCTACTCGCAGGAACAAACGGCCAGCGTCAAAGCCGTCCGCCTTCATAGTAAGCCAGAAAAGCCCGCCGCGTATATTCCATATCTGCCACTGCCCCAAACTCCCGGATGGAGTGCATTGCCAGAATCGGCGCGCCCATGTCCACCGTAGGAATTGTGGTCAGCCCGGAAAGCGCGGGGCCGATCGTAGAACCACCCGCGATATCATTCCTATTTACAAACTTCTGATAAGGAACGCCCGCCCGCTCACAGGCTTCCACAAAATATGCGGCACTCAGCGCAGTCGTGGCGTACCGCTGGGACGCGGAATATTTAATCACAGGACCGCCCCCTAACACGGGACGGCTTTCCGTATCATGCTTGTCACTGTAGTTCGGGTGCACCGCGTGCGCCAGATCCGCTGAAATGGAAGTCGAATTGGCAACCGCCTGAAAATACCCCTCATCCGTCATCCCCAGATTCTTGCAGATGCGGTTTAAAACATGCAGCAAAAGCCCGGAATTGGCTCCCTGCGCGGTGGTGCTCCCCACCTCCTCATTGTCGAACGCTGCAAACACCGAACAGCCTGCGCCCGTCTGCGCCTTTGTAAGCGAAGCCAGCCCCGCATAAACCATAGACAAATCGTCAATCCGTGACGCGGAAATAAATTCCTGTTTTTTCCCTGTAAAGATTCCCTTCTGATACTCATACAAAAACAACTCATAATCTACAATGTCCGCTCTTTCCATACCCGTCTCTTCCTGCAGCAGAACCGGCAGATAATCTTCCTTCTCCAAGCCTTCTTCCTTCATGGACAGAAGCGGCAGGATTTCGGTCTGTTTATTGCAGGAACCCTTTTCATTCTTATCTCTGTTGAAATGAATGCAAAGATTCGGAATCATAAAAACGGGCTTGTCAATCTGAACCAGCCTTTCCCGCAATATGCCGTTTTCCTTCACGATCACCCGCCCGGCCAGCGCCAGCGGTCTGTCAAACCATGTCTGCAGAATCGCCCCGCCGTATACCTCCACATTCACCTTCACATAGCCGTCCGGCGTAACGGTGCAGGCGCCCGGCTTGATCTTGAGCCCCGGCGAATCTGTGTGCGTGCCTATAATGCGAAAACCTTCCTTCGCCAGATCGCCCTTTCCCACCGTAAAGGCAATCAGGGCCGAGCTGTTTTTGACTACAAAATATCTTCCTTCTTTTTTCAAAGACCACTTTTCTGTTTCCTTTAGTTCCTGAAAGCCGTTTTCCCGCAGCAATGCCGCCGCATTTTCCACGGCGTGAAACGCTGTGGGACTGTCGTTGAGATATTGTAATAAGCCTTCCGCAAATTTCTGATAATTCTCACGCATATTCGATTCTCCCTTTCCACGCTGCCAGTGCATTATGATACCAGCAGATTTTCCGGCAAGTAATTCAAGTCATTTCGCATTATAAATGATCTACATATGCCTTTAACATATGGTAAAAAAGTGTCTGGTCTTTTTTGGGAATCTGCTCATATAGAGAAAGCAGGTCTTCTGACATTTGGTCTCTGCAGTTTATGTGTGCGCTGTCCAAAATATCTCCTGCGGAACAATTCAAAATATCACATAAATCAATCAATGTGTCAAGACTCATCTTTGCAATACCGCGCTCTACCTGGCTGATAAAACCAACCGACAGTTCCAGGCTTTCTGCCATCTGTTCCTGTGTCAGATTTTTCTGCTTTCGGTAATACTTTATGTTTTTCCCAACAATTTTATAGTTTATTCCCACGCGCTATTCTCTCCCATGTATGGCATCATTCACATGTGATATGTGTGGATCAATTTCGGTTATACAGTTTTTGTTTTCATTAAAATTTTCTCTCTAAACATTCCGAATCAACAGAATATGATAGTGTTATTATTTTAAAAAAATAAAGATATTAGTATTGTTAAAACAAATTTATAGTGTTATTATAGAAAAAAATCGCACTGACATTGTTAGTGCGTCTGATTCTTGATACATATTGTGGAAGATGGACGCCCTAATATTGGTTGGAGCAGAATTTTTTGGACGGTGACAGATCGTGAACTCTTATATAGACATACATGCCCACATCCTGCCCGGTCTGGATGATGGGGCCAAAAATTCTGCAATGGCTTTGAAGATGCTGAGACAAGCACAGGCGGAGGGAATACAAGAAATCATTTTGACGCCCCACTATAAACCCATGCGACATAATTCACGGCCCGAGACCGTGAGAAGGGCGTTATATCAGCTGGAGAAACTGAAGGATGCAGCGGGGATTTCCACCCGTCTTTATCTGGGTAACGAGGTTTATTACAGTTCGGATGTCATCGGAGCGCTTCGGGAAGAAAGGGCGTTTACGATGGCGGGATCAGCTTGTGTTCTGGTGGAATTCAGCCCGGCGGAGAATTATGCCTATATCCGTGAGGCAGCATATAATCTGCTCGCGGAAGGCTATGTACCTATTTTAGCGCATGTGGAGCGGTACCGCTGTCTTATGGATAAGAAGGTAAGAGCGGAGGAGCTGTACGACATGGGTTGTCATCTGCAGGTTAATGCTTCCAGCATCACCGGAGAAAACGGCATGACGTGTAGACAGAATGTAAAATGGCTGCTGAGACGGGAATTTGTCAGCTTTGTAGGTACGGACTGCCATGACGACAGGAGAAGAACCCCCAAAATGGCAAAAGCAGCCGCCTATGTAGCGAAAAAATACGGGGAGGCATACTGCGGAGAGATTTTCAGGGAGAATGCAGTTGCGCTCTTGCAGGGCAGTTATGGATAGAAGGGATCAAAGAAGGGTGTGGAAAGTGGATGGAAGAGAATAGGGAAACCGGCACGGTAGAAATTGATCTGCTGGAAATAATAGCTGTACTTCTCGGAAGGTTCTGGCTCATTTTAGGAGTCGGTATTCTTGCGGCGCTTGCCGCTTTTCTGATCAGCAAATACTTGATTACACCGACTTATGAGTCCACCACAAAGATCTACATTCTAAATAAAAACGAAAATACGGGAGTCACCTACTCGGATGTGCAGTTGGGCAGCCAGCTTACAAAGGATTACAGAGAGCTGATCGGGAGCAGATACGTACTGGAAGAGGTGATCCGAAATCTGGGACTTGCTCTGGAGTATAAGGAACTGCAGAAAAAGGTCTCCGTCAGCGCACAGGAAGATACCCGCGTCATTTCCATCACGGTGAAAGATCATGATCCTGCGGCGGCAATGACAATAGCCGACAGCATAAGAGAAGCGTCAAGTAGACACATAGAGGATGTGATGGACATCGATGCCGTCAATATGGTGGAAGCAGCCAATTTCCCCACAGAGAAAGCGTCTCCAAGCTGCGTGCGATGGACGCTGTTTGGCGGCATACTCGGCTGTCTGGCGGTGGGCGGTGTAGTACTGGCAAGGTTCCTTCTGGATGATACGATCAAATCCTCCGAGGATATCGAAAAATATCTGGAGCTTTCTACGTTGGCGTTAATTCCGATGCGGGAGAATCCGGGTAAAGGCGGGAGCCGCAAGAGCAAAAAGAAAAAGACTTCCGACAAAAAAGGGAGAAAGGTCCAGATGCATGGAAGAGGGTAGGAGTATAGATCGCGGCGTTTCCGGGGAGCCTGATACGAAAGCGTTTAACGTGACGCGGGAAATTACGCTCCGCTTTGAGACGCAGGACGATTACAGAACGAGAGAAGCTTATAAGACACTGCGCACAAACATAGAGCTGTGTGGTTCGGATATTCGGACGATTGTCATAACAAGCTGCACGCCTAATGAGGGCAAAACCTCCGTGGCGGTAGAACTTGCCCGGGCGTTTGCGGAGGCAGGGAAGCAAGTGGTTCTGGTGGATGCCGATCTGCGCAAATCCGTACTGGTGGGAAGATATAAAACCGGAGCGGTGCATCACGGCCTGATCCATGTGCTGGCAGGTCAAGAAACACTGGAAACGGTCGTACACATGACCAATATCCAAAATCTGCACATGATATTTGCAGGGCCTGTGCCGCCCAATCCGAGTGAACTTCTGGGCGGGGAAAAATTCAAGGAAATGCTCTTAAGCCTGCGCAGGCAGTTTGATTACATAATCGTAGATACGCCGCCGCTTGGAAGTGTCATTGATGCAGCGGTAGTGGCAAGAGAATGCGACGGCGCCATGCTGGTGATTCAGAATAATGGCATCAGCAGGCGGTTTGCAAGGAAAGTCAAAGAGCAGCTTGAAAAAACGGGATGTAGAGTTCTCGGCGCGATACTGAATAAAGTTGACATGAGCACCGGAAGCATCTACGGATATTATGGCAGATATTACGGCAAATATTATGGAAAATACTACGGGCAGTATTATGGCAGATATGGGGAGGAAAACGCTTATAAGCAGCAGGCAGTAACAGCGGAAGGCAGACAAGGCTCCGGGGAGCCGAATAAAACACGGGATGTACTGCCAGAAAACCAGGAACCGAAGAGAATCTCTCCGGAACTGGAAAGGCACAGACTTCAGCGAATAGAAACATGTGGGCAGTCAATAAAAAAAGAATCCGACGAGCTATTTAAAAAAAGGGAAAAAAATTTCAGGAAAAAGAAACCGGATATACAGTTTTTAGATGAGAAATATCTCTGGCCGGAATTGACACAGAAGGCGCACAAGGGAAAGAAAATTTCCGAAAAAGCAAAAGGTCCCGAAGCCAAAAACGCGGGAAAAAAGAAAAATTTCCGTCATAAGGGAAAAAACTCCCGCAAGAAAAGAAGCGGCATCAGAACAGCGCTTTTGTGCGCAGGAATTTTTGCAGCTGTACCAATTACAGCTTGTGCGTGCATTCTGGGTGCGGGAGCCGTGGGGAAAATCAGACTACAGCAGTCAGCGGACAGATCCCCGCGTCTTTCGGCAGCTGTGGCAGCGCAACAGCCGACGGAAGCGGAAAAAAAGGTTTGGCAGGATGGTTGGGTCAAATATAAGAATCAGATTTATGCTTATAATGAGGATATTCTTACATTCCTCTTTATGGGGATTGATAAGCAGGATGAGACCGTGCAGGAAATGCCGGAGGGAACAGATGGCGGACAAGCAGATGCCTTGTTTTTGCTTGTATTGAATCCGCGCAGAAAAGAGATGGATCTTATCGGTATTAACCGCAATACGATGACGCAGATCGACATGTACAGCGACACGGGGGCCTATATCAATACCGTCACCGCTCAGATATGCGTCCAGCACGGTTTCGGAAACGGAATGGAAGAAAGCTGCGTCTATCAGAAGGAGGCAGTCAGCCGCTTGTTTTATGGATTACCTATACACGGGTATGCGGCGGTCAACTTTAGCGCGGCCGCATCCCTAAACGATGCGGTGGGCGGGGTGGACGTCACAGTTTTAGAGGATATGACTTCTGAATCGCCACTCCTTGAAGAAGGAAAGCAGGTTCATCTGGAAGGAGAAGACGCCCTCACCTATGTGCGCTGGCGCGACACAGACGCCTTTGCGTCCGCAGACAGGAGGCTGGAGCGGCAGATGCAGTATCTGGAAGGATTTGTCGAAAAAACAAAAATCAGCGCCAAGGAAGACATCTTCAATATAGCGCGACTGTACCGGGCGGCTTCGCCGGTAATGGTCACGGATGTCACCGCAGATAAGGCGGTATATCTGGCTTCCCAGACACTCGATTATAGGGGCGGATCGAATAACTTTTATGTGCTGGAGGGTGAGACCGTGATGGGAGAACAATTTGAAGAGTATTACATAGACGAGACGGCATTGTATGAGATGATACTGGAGATTTTTTATGATCCTGTCTCAGAGAGGAATTAAGACGTGAAAAAACGAAAAACTGTCTTTATTTTTGGAGCGCTGTCACTTGCAGTTTGTGCGGCGGCCTGCGGTATGGCAGACAGCAATATACAGGAATCAGAAAAAGCAGTGGAGACGGAGGCCGGGAAGCTTGGACAACCAGCGGGGGAAACGAGTGTTTTCGGAGAATCTGCAGCGGATGGCCAGATTGATTTTTCCATGCTGCAGGAACAAAATCCAGATATATTTGCATGGCTGTATATTCCCGGTACAAATATCGATCTTCCCGTCTTGCAGAGCCCTGTTTCGGATGAATATTACATAACACATGATATATGGGGACACGAGAACGCCACGGGAGCGGTGTACACGGAAATGCCTAACCTAATGAATATGTGCGATTTTAATACGGTGATCCACGGGGATGATCTGGAGGAGGGTTCTCCTTTTAAAGAGCTGCACCGCTTTGAAGAGGCAGATTTTTTTACAGCGCATGAAACATTTTATCTCTATCTGCCGGACAATGTGCTGACCTACGAAGTCTTTGCGGCATACTATGACGAAAGCAGCGATATCCTACGCAGATATGATTATACAACATATGAGGGCTGCAAGGCATATCTTAAAGATATCTGCATGGGAAGGAGCATGAACCGGAATTTTCGGGAAGGCTGGGAAGGTCTGACACCGTACCATTTTCTGGTGACCCTTGACGGAAACGCGAGGGAAGACGGCACACAGTATGTAGTAGCCGGAGCGCTGATCCATGATGAAGCGGGAAAAATCGACCGCGTCATTTTGGATGAGTAGGGATATCCACATCCCGAACCGCGGAGACGTTTTCCGCATATCTGCGGGATGCTGATATATATCGGGAAATGGCCCATACCATTTCCTGAAACAAATAAGAAAGGAGGATGGTTATCATGAAAAGGTTTATGGCTTTATTGACGGCTTCCCTGCTGGTTACATCCATGACGGTGTCGGCTGCAGAGTCCCCTTCCACATCTGTCGTGGTCAAAACAGAAACAAAAGTGATTGTTGTCCCGGCGCCACCGGAAGCTGTGGAAGCTTCCTGCACACAGCCGTCTTATGCGGGTGAAGGATTTGCAAACGCATCGGATGCACAGGCGGCGGCACAGAGGGGCTTAAGTGCCGGGGAGTATTACAACAACGCTGTCAGCTCGGCGCCTGGTGTGACAAACGCAATGCCTGTGGGACAGGACGGCAGGATTCTGATTAACGGTGTGCCGAGCAATCTGACGGCAACCCTGTCCAGAGTGAGCAGCGCAGTTGCGAGCAGCGCGCAGAGTCAGGCTGCTTTGCTTGGCGGAAGACTGCTTAATGTAGTGGGTGTAAAGTTCCCCGCTGCGAATTTTAATGCAGCCACCGTGAATTTTTATGTGAAAGGACTTCCAGACGGCACAAGGATTGCGGCAAGGCAATATGTGAACGGCCAATGGATTGAAGTGGATGTGGCTGAATCGAGAACGGATCATGTGATTCTGATTCTCAAGGGAAACGGACCGGTTGCGTTTATTGCGCTTCCGTGAGCAAAACATTTTGCAACTATTCAGTCTCCTCATAGTTACAGGCATCAGCTCATGCATAAATTATTTTGTGATCGGGTTGATGCCTTGCTTCCACCACGAAAAAACGGAAAGGAAGATGCGGTATGGACGAACGGCACAGGGAAAGCCGGATCAGAAAAGACAGTTTTTCAAGAACATCCTCAGCCTCAATCATGGGGATCCAGCTTGCGCTTTTTTCCTGTGTCTGGATCGCATACTATAATCTTTATGCCTTCCGCACGCACAGGGGATTGGGCGGGACAGTGTCCTTACTTCTTTATCTTTTTATCTATACCAGACTGGTAAAAATCTATCGGGCGGATAAGCCCGCACAGTATTCAGTTGGCGAAACTGTGTTTTCCCAGCTTCTGGCTTTTGGGATCACAGATTTAATTTTCTATGTGGAGTGTTGTTTTATCGCAAGAAGATACGTTTCGATTCTGCCAGGACTTATGACCACAGTGATTCAGCTTCTGGCAGCCTGTGCCTGGGCGTTCGTGGCAAAACGCTACTATATGAACCATATTACGCCACAGGAGACGACCATTGTTTACGGAGATGAAAGTGTCAGTACATTCCTGGCAAAAATACACAACAAGCCATGGAGTCTCTTTAACATTCACAGACAAATTTCTGCAGGGAAAAGCATGGAGGAGATGAAAGCGGCAATTGACGCTTCAGAGACAGTGATCCTCTACCAAGTGGATTACAGCCTGCGGGAGAAACTGATGTATTACTGCATGAACCAAAAGAAGGTTTTCTATGTGACACCGACGATCACGGATATTATGGCTTACGGCTTTGAGAACCGGCACTTTATCGACAGCCCGCTTATGAAGTATAACGCCTATGAAGAATCCATGGCGATGACTGCATTAAAGCGGAGTATGGATATCACACTCTCGTTATTTGGGCTGATTGTCACCCTGCCGCTCTCTCTCGCAACGATGCTTGCGATCAAGCTGGAGGACGGAGGCGCTATCTTCTTCCGTCAGGAACGGTATACAAAAAACTGGAAAAAGTTTCAAATTATCAAATTTCGCAGCATGGTGGCAGATGCCGAGAAGACCGGAGCGCTTGTATGCGGCAAATATGACAATCGTGTCACACGCGTGGGAGCGGTAATCAGACGTTTCCGTATTGATGAAATTCCGCAGCTGTTCAACGTGTTGAAGGGGGATATGGCACTGGTGGGACCACGACCAGAACGTGTGGAGAATGTGGCACATTACACGGAGGAGCTGCCCCAGTTTGCCTACCGTATGCAGGTAAAAAGTGGTCTTACCGGGTATGCGCAGCTTTACGGGAAGTATAACACCAGCGCGTATGATAAGCTGCGACTTGATCTGATTTACATAGAAAACCGAAACCTGTTTCTTGATCTGAAGCTGATTATGCTGACTCTGAAAATATTGTTTATTCCGGGGAGCACGGAAGGGTTTAGCGAGGAGGCTGTGGGGTTGATGAAGGTGCGTGAATAAGCCTGTTGATAGGAATGAAGATAAAATAACGAGGACTTGATGGTGAAAAAGATTGCGATTATTGCGCCGGGATACGCGTGGCTGCCGGGGGAGTTCGGCACAAGCAGATTTAGTTTCCTTGCTGGTTTTCTAAGTGAGAACGGATATGAGGTAGATTTAATTGGTTCTACTTTTCAACATTTTAAGAAGGAACCAAGAGATATAGAAAGGCTAAAACAACTACAACTCCCATATAAACTAATTTTTATACCAGAACCGGGCTATAGAAAAAATGTGGACGTGAGGAGAATCTACAGCAATTATATTGAGACACGGAATGTGATAAAGTTCTTAACTCAAACTTCGCACTTGAATAAGTGCCTATGCACCTTGAAAATTCAATCATAACTGGCAATAAAACAGCATGA
>VSNH01000055.1 GCA_009774215.1 Lachnospiraceae bacterium | reverse complement strand
CTCTCAAGCATTAGAATACCAAAATCAAATGGCTCTCAAGCGATAAAACGGTGGCTCCGAAGCGTTAGAATATTCAATATATATGAAATATGCTATTGCAAAAATTGCACAGAGGTTATATACTTAATCCAAGAAAACGGAAACGTTACCGACAACGATACCGAGATCGTTACCGCAAACGTTCCCAAAACAACAAACCAACATTTCAATTACTGAAAGGGAGAGGGAAAAACAATGAAAAAGAAAATTGTTAGCACAATGCTTTGTGCAGCGATGATTACAACCATGTTAGCAGGCTGCGGCGGCGGTTCTGACGACGGCGGTGCAGCACAGGCTCCGGCAGCGGATGATTCCGCGACAGAAGCTCCGGCAGCGGACGACAGCGCAGATGCCGGTGACGCAGCGGCTCCGGCAGCAGGCGGCGGTTCGGTTTACTGGCTGAACTTCAAGCCCGAGTCCGACGAGGTATTACAGGAGGTTGCAGCAGATTACACGGCAAAGACCGGCGTGGAGGTGAAGGTAGTGACAGCAGCTTCCGGCACCTATTCCCAGACACTGTTATCCGAGATGGACAAATCCGCGCCTCCGACACTGTTTATCATCGGTAACTCCGCAGGCGTAAAGGATTGGAAAGATTACGCGCTGGATCTGAACGGCACGGCGATTGCCAACGAGCTGAACACAGACGCTTACAACCTGTACGATGAGACCGGCAAGTTAGTTTCCATCGGTTACTGCTATGAGTGCTACGGCATCATTACCAATCCTGACCTGATTGAGAAGGCAGGCCACACCATGGATGAGATCAAAAACTTCGAGGGCTTAAAGGCGGTGGCAGAGGACATTCACGCACGTGCAGACGAGCTTGGGTTCGACGCTTTCTCCTCCTCCGACATGGATGATTCTTCTTCCTGGAGATTCACGGGTCATATGGCGAACCTCGAGTACTACTACGAGCAGGAAGGAACGGCTTGGACAGAGTGCCCGCCGACCATCTCCGGCAAGTATATGGATAACTTCAAGAACCTGTACGACCTTTGCATCAACAACAGCCTGACAGATCCCAAGGAGCTGGCTACCGGCGGACATGATGCAGAGAACGAGTTCAAGACAGGCCAGGCTGCATTCTTCATAAACGGTTCCTGGGAGTATGAGGCGGTGAAGGCTGACGTGCCGAACGCTACAATGATCCCTTACTACTGCGGCGTTGCAGGCGAGGAGAAGGCAGGTTTGAACTGTGGTACAGAGAACTGCTGGGCAATCAACAGCAAGGCTTCCGCAGAGGATCAGCAGGCTACCATGGACTTCATGGTTTGGTGTGTAACCGATCCCGATGCGTCCCGCAAGCTGGTAGACACCTTCGGCGTTATGCCTTACAAGTCTGCGGCAGAGTCCACAAACGGATTCTTGGCAGCAGCTGACAAGTACACGGCTGACGGATGCTATGTCATGAACTGGGCAACCAACTTCCAGCCTAACGTAGACTCCTACCGTGCAACTCTGGTAAGCGCCCTGAACCAGTACAACGCAGATCAGTCCGATGCAAACTGGGAGATCGTACGCACCGCATTTGTGGACGGCTGGGCAACAGAGTACAACGCAGTAAATCAGTAAACGAAAAAAAGAATAGATAGCAAAAAATTCAGACTGTTGTAAAAAATTTGGGGCGTGGCGTTTCTATCCGCCCCGCCCTTTTATAAATCTGGGGGTGACACCATGAAAAGCAAGAAAAAAAACGCCACGAATTCCCTTCAAAAAGCGACAAAGCGCTGGGGACTTCTCTTTATGGGGCCTGTACTTATCGCATTTTTCATCGGGTTTATCTGGCCTTTTATTCAGGGTATCTGGCTGTCCATGTGCCAGTTCCGTTTGATTTCCGACGCGAAATTCATTGGCTTCGGCAACTATGTGAAGACCTTTCAGGATGCTTCTTTCCGCCATGCGTTCTGGTATACGGCAATGTTTGCGGTCGTATCCCTTGTCTTCATCAATGTGCTGGCTTTTATCGTGGCATATATTTTGACGCTGGGAATTAAGGGCAGCAATCTGTTCCGTACCGTATTCTTTATGCCAAACCTGATCGGCGGTATTGTACTGGGTTATATCTGGTCGATGATCTTCGACGGTATCCTCGGCCGCTATCAGACATCCATTCTGTTAGAGAGCAAATACGGCTTCTGGGGACTGATTATTCTGATGTGCTGGCAGCAGATCGGCTATATGATGATTATTTATGTAGCAGGGCTGCAGAACGTGCCCGGCGATATTCTGGAGGCGGCCCGCATCGACGGCGCGACTTCCATGCAGACGCTGTTTAAGGTAACGATTCCCAACGTGATGAGTTCCTTTACCATCTGTATGTTCCTTTCCCTGACAAACGGTTTCAAGCTGTTTGACCAGAACCTGGCATTGACCGGCGGCCAGCCGTTCGTCATCCAGCCGGGCGGAACGACTATTAAGACGACAGAAATGCTTGCGCTCAATATTTACAATACCTTCTACAGCTCCAACACGACTTCTCAGGGTGTGGCGCAGGCAAAGGCGGTTGTTTTCTTCGTCCTGGTGGCGGGACTCGGACTGCTTCAGTTGAGCTACACGCGTAAGAGGGAGGTGCAGCAGTAATGAAAAAGAATACACTTTCTGCCGCGAATCGGCATAAAACCATTCTTACTGTGATATTGTCCGTGATCAGCATTATCTATATACTTCCGGTGCTGGCTGTGGTAATGAATTCGTTTAAACAGAATACATTTGTAAAGACCGACACATTTGCGCTTCCCACCGGGGAGATGAGCGCCGGGTTCGACAATTTCATAAAGGGTATGACCTTTGGTAACTATCCCTTTGTGAAGAGTGTGCTCTACAGTGTGGAGATTACGCTGCTCGCCACCTTTTTGATTTTGCTCTGTACCTCCATGGCGGCGTGGTATATCGCGAGAGTGGATTCCCTTCTCTGTAAGGCGGTTTACTTCCTGTGCGTATTCTCCATGGTGGTGCCCTTCCAGATGGTCATGTTCCCGCTGTCCAAAACGGCGGATAAGCTGCACCTGAACACGCCCCTGTCGATCTCGATCGTCTATCTGGGATTCGGCGCAGGGCTTGCCATCTTCATGTTTGTCGGATTTGTAAAAGCGATTCCGCTGGAGGTGGAGGAGGCGGCGTCCATCGACGGATGCGGGCCGGTAAGAATCTTCTTCCAGGTGGTTGTGCCGATGTTAAAGCCGACCATGATTTCCGTGGGCATTCTGGAGATCATGTGGGTATGGAATGACTATCTGCTGCCGGTACTGGTGCTGGATATCAATAAATACCGCACGATTCCGATTCACATCCAGTATCTGAAGGGAAGCTACGGCACGGTGGATCTGGGCGCGACGATGGCGCTGATCCTGATGAGTATTATCCCGGTTATCATTTTCTATCTGTCTTGCCAGAAGTACATCATTAAGGGTGTGGCTGCAGGCGCAGTCAAAGGCTAAAGTGAAAAACGCGAGAAGAACTTCTAAAGACGTCTCGCCATAGAACGAACGCCAAGAAGTTCTATGTCTCGCGTAGGAGAATGCCTGAAAAGCGGCATTCTCCGTACAGACTTGAGATTCCACGAAATAAAATCACGGGGAAGCGATGATTCGTTCACCGCTTCCTCAGATTATATCAGGATAAAAATTACTGATTGAACTTGCCAATTTTGACAAATTATTGTAAAATTTTTATAGAAATCGATTTCCGAGTGGATTCGGAATGTTTGACAGGAAAGGACATGTGGATGTTATGAGAAAGAGCGGTGTTTTGCTGTCTGTTTCCGCTATCCCGTCAATGTATGGGATCGGCGCGTTTTCCAGAGAGGCATATACCTTTATTGATCTGTTAGAAGAAGCTGGGCAGTCCTATTGGCAGATACTGCCGCTTGGTCCCACGGGCTATGGGGATTCTCCCTATCAGTCTTTTTCCACTTTTGCAGGAAATCCTTATTATATAGACTTGGAGTCTTTGGTGGAGGCCGGGTATCTGACGAAGCAGGACTGCGAGCAGTATGATTTCGGTGATGACGACGCTTATGTCGATTACGAGAAGATCTATCTGTCCCGGTTTAAGGTGTTAAAGACGGCGTTTAAAAACAGCCGGATTGAAAAGGATGAAGCATATCGGAAGTTTGTGGAGGAGAATGCCTACTGGCTGAAAGACTACGCCCTCTATATGGCGGTAAAGAACGCTTTTGGCGGAAAGAGCTGGGCAGAGTGGGACGAGGATATCAAGCTCCGCAAGCCGGAGGCGATGAAGATATACGCGGAAAAGTATGCGGAGGAAGTGAGTTTTTATCAGTTCCAGCAGTATCTTTTCGCGAAACAGTGGTTTGCGCTGAAAGAGTACGCGAACAATAAGAACATTGAGATTATCGGGGATATTCCGATTTATGTGGCGTTTGACAGTTCGGATACATGGGCGAGTCCTGAGTTGTTCCAGTTGGATGAGACGCTGACGCCCGTGGCGGTGGCGGGATGCCCGCCGGACGCTTTTTCCGCTACGGGACAGCTTTGGGGAAATCCGCTGTATCGCTGGGATTACCATAAAAAGACGGATTACGAGTGGTGGATGAAGCGAATCGGCTACTGCTATAAGCTCTATGACGTGGTGCGGATCGACCATTTCAGGGGGTTTGACGAGTATTATTCCATTCCCTTCGGCGACGAGACGGCGGAGTTCGGGCATTGGGAGAAGGGGCCCGGTTACGATATCTTCCAGACCATGAAGGCGAAGCTTGGGAAAAAATCCGTCATTGCGGAGGATCTCGGATTCTTGACCAAATCAGTCATTAATTTGGTGAAGAAGACCGGCTATCCCGGCATGAAAATTTTACAGTTTGCCTTCGATTCCAGGGAGGAGAGCGATTATCTCCCCCACAATTATGTGGCGAACAGCATTGTCTATACGGGAACCCATGACAATGATACGACGCTCGGCTGGTATGAGAAGCTGAACCGCAAGGATAAGGCTTTTGCGAAGAGATATTTGAACATAAAGACGAATAAAGATATGCAGTGGGAGTTTATCAGGGCGGCCATGGCCAGCGTATCCGATACCTGCGTGATTCCGATGCAGGACTATCTGGGGCTGGGAACAGAGGCCAGAACCAATATGCCCTCCACGCTGGGGACGAACTGGAAGTGGCGGATGCTGCCCGGACAGTTTACGGAAGAGCTGGCGGGGCGGATTTTGGAAATGTCGAAGCTCTACGGCAGAGCAAAAGCGTGAGAAACGCGAGAAGAACTTCTAATCGCTCGCGGCAAAGGCTGCATCACAAAGTAAGCATAGCTGACTTGGAAGTTCTAGATTTGCTTCGCAAATCACTCTCGCGTAGGAGAATGCAAAAAACAAGGCATTTTCTGTACTGTATAGAGATTCCGGAGAATATGGCGGGGGATGCAGATGGCGGAGATTACGATAAAAGATATAGCGAAAGAATGCGGCGTAGGCGTCAGTACGGTCTCCCGGGCTATCAATAATCATCCGGACATCAACCCGGAAACAAAGAAAATGATTCTGGAAGTGATTGATCAGACCGGTTTTATTCCGAACAACAGCGCCAGAAACTTAAAACGCACGGACGCCAAATGCATTGCCGTACTTGTGAAGGGAATTACGAATCCACTGTTCAGCGGCATGATCAAGATTATCGAGGAGGAGACGCAGCGGAGCAGATATGCGCTTGTCCTCCGGCATGTGGAAGAGCAAGAGGATGAGATCGACGTGGCATTGGAACTGGAGAAGGAAAAAAGGCTGCGGGGAATTGTATTTCTGGGCGGTTTGTTTGAACATACGGAGGAAAAGCTGGAAAATCTGAAAGTGCCTTTTATTTTCAGTACCATAGGTGTCAATATTTCAGACCGGGTCGGTAAAGTGGAGTTTTCCAATATTGCGGTGGATGACAGACTTGAAAGTGAGAAGATGACCGAGTACCTGTTAGGACTTGGGCACAGGAAGATTGCATTGATCACGGAGGAAAGGGGACCGATCGGTAATCTGCGGACGCAGG
Organism: Lachnospiraceae bacterium; assembly: GCA_009774215.1. Lineage (GTDB taxonomy): Bacteria > Bacillota > Clostridia > Lachnospirales > Lachnospiraceae > UBA3282. The sequence continues at coordinate 15,138 of VSNH01000055.1, read as the reverse complement.
GGTATCGGGAGGCTTACGCGAAGCGAAAGCTTGAGGCACCGGAGGAACTGATCTGCTATGTCCGCGAAGAAATGGATCATTACTCCATGGAAAACGGCTATCTGACCGCGAAGAAACTTCTGGAATCCGGCGCGGAGGTCACAGCGATTTATGCCGTGTCGGACTCGCTTGCAATCGGCGTGTGCCGTGCCGTGCTGGAGACAGGCAAAAGGATTCCCGACGATATTTCGGTTGCCGGGTATGACGGTATTGAGATGGGTGAATATTATAATCCGAAACTTACCACGATCAAACAGCCGGTGGAGGAGATCGCCAAAAAGACGATCCGGCTTCTCCTGGATGTGATCGGAGGGCGCAAGGATCACCAGCAGATTATCTTTCCGGCGGAACTTGTGGCGAGGGATTCCACGGGCCCCTGCCGCGGATAGATGGAAGCATGACAGCGGCCGGTGCGTATGCGGAAGCGGAGCAGGGGGCAACAAGGTTACGCCGGAAGTTACTGGCGATAGGCAGGCGGATGTATCAAAAACGCCGACGGCTCAGATTAGAATTGTGATAGGCGGGATCGTTTGTGACGTCTTGACTAAACCAGTCGAGAGGGAGAAACGCTTCCGCCGTTTCTTTGTCCGGGAACTCCACTTCCGCGATGATGAGAGGGGCGAAAGGGGGCTCAAAAATGTCCAGCTCCACGTAAAGACTGAGCTGGTCAATTTTTCTCTCTGCAGACGACACATATGTCGGGTCAAACTGCGGATGCTCGATGGGAATGACATACCGTTTTTTGGAGATGATATTTCCGTCCGCCTTTTCCCGCAGATGATAGTAGGACTCTTCGTTTAGGGGGAGATTGTACTCCTCTCTGGCGAGCAGTCCTTTTCCTTTGTAGGTCAGATAGTAGGAGTCGTCCTCCCTGCGGATTCTGACAACAGGGTCAGTGTTCAGATAAGCCTGCTCAATGATGCGGCAAGGGTAAGAGTCCAGATTGACCGGCAGGGTTCTGACTGTGAATTTGCGTTCGATTTCCATTGTGGGGTCCTTTCGATTCGGTTGTTTTATTTCATATCTCTATTTTCAAATATTCATTAACGGTCTCTATTATAAGGGGATTGGATGGCGGTGTAAAGTCCTGTCTGTTTTCTGGATTTTTCATGTGGCGTTTGGTTATAAACTGGTAGTTTGTGCGAAAAGCGTACAGTTGACTGTGCCGATAATATATGTTAGGGTAACGGAGGTAATTGTTGATTTTCAACATGGAGACTATACGATGTATATTGCAGACGAAAAGAGATATGAAACGATGCCTTATCGCCGCTGTGGCAGCAGCGGACTTTTGCTTCCGGCGGTTTCTCTGGGCTTATGGCATAATTTTGGTTCCAATGGAAACTTTGAAAACATGGAGACGGTGTGCCATACGGCTTTCGACCATGGGATCACGCATTTTGATCTGGCAAATAACTATGGACCTGTGTACGGCGCGGCGGAGGAAAATTTCGGAAGGATTCTGAAAAAGAGTCTGGGGATTTATCGGGACGAGCTGGTGATTTCCACGAAAGCCGGATATGATATGTGGCCGGGTCCTTATGGAAACTGGGGCAGTAAGAAATATCTGGTTGCAAGTCTGGATCAGAGCCTGCGCCGTATGGGTTTGGAGTATGTGGATATTTACTACCACCACAGACCCGATCCCGAGACGCCGCTTCAGGAAACGGCAGGAGCGCTGGATGGCATAGTCAGAAGCGGAAAGGCGCTGTATGTGGGCATTTCCAACTATGACAGAGAGCAGACGGAGGCGATTGCCGCCCTTTTTAAGCAGATGGGAACACCGTTTATTATTAATCAGAGAAGATACTCCATGCTTGACCGGACGATTGAGAAGGACGGGCTCAAGGACTACGCAGCGGCTCACGGGATTGGTGTGATTACGTTCTCCCCGTTGGGGCAGGGGCTTCTCACAGACCGCTATCTTCATGGTATTCCGGAAGACAGCCGCGTGCGGGCAGACGGGCGTTTTTTAAAGGAGAGCGCCATAACAGAAGATATGCTTCAAAAAATCAAAAAACTGAATGCGCTCGCGGCTCAGAGAGGACAGTCCCTTGCGCAGATGGCGCTGGCGTGGATTCTCAGGGACGGCGATATCACCAGTGTGCTGATCGGCGCGTCTCGTCCGTCTCAGGTGCTGGATAATATCGGGATGATTGGGAACACGTCTTTCAGTGAGGAGGAGAGACGGGAAATTGATGAGATTTTGGAGGGATAAATGCGTATGCCGACGGATGCGGTACTTTAGTGTCGGCGATTAAAGGGTTGTATTTATTTTTTGTAATAACGCTTCCTGCAATACCTGTGAAAAATTGAGTCCAAGAGAAAGAGCCTCCTCGTTGAGCCATGCCGGGATCGTGAGTGTTTTTTTCACGGCTCTGGAGTTCGTGCGTTTCTGGTAGGCAAGCATGTCAAATTCAATGATAACACAGCATTCGTTTGCAGAGAGCGCGACTTCGTAAGGAAGGGAGGGAGCAGGGATTTCCTGCTTCTCTTTTTTTCGGCTTGTAATGGCAAGCCCGAGAGCATCGACAGCCATTTCGTAAGCGCTTTGCATATCGTCCCCCTGTGTCATACATTCGGGCAGATCGGGAAAAGTGATCCAGAAACCGCCTTCTTCCGCGGGGTGAAAGATCGCAGGGTAGAATAATTTTTGCATACGTGTCACTCCTTTTGCCGATGATATTATTTCAGACCGGCTTGTTTCAAAATGGCTTGCTCCATACCCTTCTTCAAGTCTCTGGCATGGCAGGGAACGATTACGGTTTTTTGTGTGTGTCGGTTTTTCATTTTAACATGGGAGCCGTTCTGGCTAATCATGCTAAAACCATTTTTTTTTAGGTACTTAAGCATTTCAGAGGATGTCATTGGCATCTTGTATTATTCCTTTTCTTAAGTGAAATCATTATAGCACGTATGAATACGTGTGTCAATTACTGCATCTACCTGGAAACTTCCGGCGAAATGCCGTGACAGATATGGCTTGGAACAGCCATACAGACCAAATGTAAATGATGGATATAGCGTAGCATGATGCAGAGTAATATGTCAAGCGATTGTGTTTTTGAAAGAGGTGAGAGATATAATGATAAATTGGTTTGTCTGCTTTCGGATGTTCTGTGCTATAATATTTTAGGAGTGAAACTGGTAGATTTATGGCTTATTGTTTATAGTAAAAGGGGAAAACGGTCATGTGGATGTATTTGTATGCGTTGCTTTTTGTCATTGTAGTAATTGTAATATATGGATTACAGAATTGGCAGTATAAAAAGACGGAATATTACGAGCAGACTAAAAATTCCTATTTGAGCGTCCTTTTTGATAAGGGACGTCTGGGTGAATTTTACACATATAAAGATCTTAAGCCGCTTGATGGGTATAAACGTTATTTGTTCAATTTATATATTCCGAAAGAAAACGGGGAAACAACAGAATTGGACGTTGTTCTTTTGCATGAATCGGGTATTTATGTGTTTGAATCCAAAAATTACAGCGGGTGGATTTTTGGAACAGAAACTCAAAGATATTGGACGCAGACCTTGCCTGCCGGGCGGGGACGGTCGCAGAAAAATAAATTTTTTAATCCAATCATGCAGAACAAGGGGCATATAAAATGGCTTCAAGCATTTCTTGTGGAACAGGCATTGCCTTTTTATTCTTACATAGTATTTAGTGATCGATGCACATTGAAGGATATCAAATTGACCAGCGCGGACCATTATGTTATGAACCGACATAAGATTCTTTCTGCAGTTCGACAAAATATAGCTAAGGTAGGAAAACGATTATCGCCGGAAAAAATAGACGATTTATTTGAGAAACTGTATCCGCTTACACAGGTGGACGAAGTTAGAAAAATGACGCATATTCAAAATATTCAGCAGAAAACACAAAAGAGTGTTTTGCAGTCCGCCCCTGCCGTTATGGAAACGCCAAAGGCTGAGGAAGCGATATGTCCCCGCTGTGGCGGAAAACTTGTTATGCGCACGGCAAAGAAAGGGGAACGTCAGGGGAAACAGTTTTTGGGGTGCTCCAATTTTCCGAAATGCAGGTACATTGAGGATTTGCCGAGCGAGTCATAAAATGAGGAAAGGTCTGGTATTTGTTGTTTTAGAGAGACAGTGTCGGTATGAGATGAGAGTATAGAGATATGATAAATCAGGATCTGACAAAAGGTAATGTGACAAAATCGCTGCTTGTGTTCGCGGCGCCGATGATTTTAGGGAATCTGCTGCAACAGTGCTACAACATTGCGGACACATGGGTGGTGGGAAAATTTGTGGGCGCGGATGCGTTGGCGGCGGTCGGCTCATCCTACGCGCTGATGACGTTTTTAAACTCTCTGCTGATTGGTCTTAGTATGGGAGGCGGCGCTGTCTTTTCCTATTATATAGGAAAGGGAGACAGGGAGAGGGTGCGCATCTGCGCGCAGACGGCTTTTGTGCTGATCGGTGTGCTGGCGGTGGCGCTCACTCTGGCTTCGCAGGCGCTGATGCATCCGATTCTCACGCTGCTTCGCACGCCCGCGGAACTTTACGAAATGACGAGGGAATATCTGGCGGTTGTCTTTTGGGGGATTTTCTTTATCTTTTTATATAATTATTTTGCTTTCCTGCTGCGTGCGCTTGGAAATTCTGTCGCGCCGCTGTACTTTCTGGGGGCGGCGTCGGCGCTGAATATTGCGCTTGATTTATTTTTTGTATGCAGTCTGAAAAGGGGACTTTCCGGGGCGGCGGAGGCGACGGTGATCGCGCAGGCGGTTTCCGGACTGGGGCTTGGCATTTATCTGTGGGTTAAGGAACCGTACTATCGTTTTTCCCTGAGCCGTTTTTTGCGGGAGGAAAAGCCGGTGGGAGAAATCTGCGGCTATTCTCTGATGACCGGCGTGCAGCAGTCGGTGATGAATTTCGGCATTCTGATGGTGCAGAGCCTTGTCAACAGCTTCGGCCCCGCGGTGATGGCGGCTTTTGCGGCTACGGTAAAGATTGACACGTTCGCTTACATGCCGGCGCAGGAGTTCGGCAATGCTTACTCCATTTTCATTTCGCAGAATTTCGGTGCGGGACAGCGGGAGCGGGTAAAGCAGGGGACGAGGAAGGCGATGACGGTTTCCGCCGCATTCTGCGGGGTGATTTCGGTTCTGGTATTTGCGTTTGCAAGGTTTCTCATGCTGATTTTTGTGGATGCCGGTGAGACAGAGATCATAGAAATCGGTATGCAGTATCTGCGCATCGAGGGCGCTTTCTATATTGGCATCGGCGTCCTGTTCCTGCTGTACGGGTATTTCCGGGGCGTTAACAGACCGGGCGTGTCCCTTGTGCTGACGGTGATTTCCCTTGGAACGCGGGTTGCGCTGGCATATGTTCTGGCGGCGGTTCCGGCAATCGGTGTGCTTGGTATCTGGTGGGCGATTCCCATCGGCTGGGCGCTTGCGGATGTGACGGGAATTGTGCTGATGCGGCGGGGCGGTACATACGGTGAAAAATAAATGGGAGGGTTTACGGCATTGGTTGACGCTGACTTTAAAGTGATTCACAAGGAAGATTCTTTTCATGTCATAAAGGAGACGGGGACGGAGGTAAATTATTATATTCTTGAAGAGGCAGAAATTCATTTGAACAGGATTATGCCGCACACGGTTCAGGAATGGCATTTCCATCAGAAGATAGACGAAAATATTTTGGTTACAAAGGGAAAACTATTGTGCAGATATATAGATGAAAGTGGAGTCGAAAAATCCTGTTATGCCGTAGAAAATGATGTGGTAAGAGTTTTTGACAGTGTGCATACCTTTGAAAATGATACGGATGAAATAGCGGAATTTGTAGTATTCAGGTATGTGCCGGATGGAACGGATAAAAGGGAACTAATAAAAGGGGATAAAGTAAGTGTCCGGCGCGAAAAGGGATCTGAGTGAGAAAGAAGCTTTGATACGCTGGTAACACAAATAATAGAAAGCAGGGGGACAAAACCCCGGAACGGAGGAACACATGAGCAAAACAGCAATTTTTTTCGCAACAGGTTATGAGGAGATCGAGGCGCTGACGGTGGTGGACATCCTGAGGCGCGCGGGAGAGGAGATCACCATGGTGTCCATCACGGACGAGCGCAGCGTCACAAGCTCCCACGGCGTGGAGGTGACGATGGACAAGACGCTTTCAGAAATCAATTTTGACGAGACGGATGTGATCGTCCTGCCGGGCGGGATGCCGGGTACGAAGAACCTTGAGGCTTGCGGCGCACTGATGGAACAGGTGGACGCTTTTGTGAAGGCGGGCAAGATTGTGGCGGCTGTCTGCGCGGCGCCTTCGATTCTGGGACACCGCGGGCATTTAAAAGGAAAGAAGGCGTGTTCCTTCCCCACCATGGAAAGCCAGCTGGAGGGCGCGGACGTGAAGCAGGAGCCGGCTGTAATCGACGGCAATATCATCACGGGGCGAGGCATGGGCGCGGCGATTCCCTTTGGGCTTGCCATTCTGGAAAAGCTGCAGGGGAAAGAGGCGGCTGACGCGATGGGCAAAAGCATAGTTTATCTGTAAAAAGTTTCCATTATATTTTCTTTTCATCCGAACATACTAACATCAAGATAAGCGGCAAACAAAGTGTGCTTTAAGCGGACAAAACCGACGGACAGGCGCACGGAGAATGCGCTTGTCTCAAATATAGATAAAGAATCAAAAGATTCAAAGTATTTCGGAGGTGAAAAGAAATGGCAAGCAACAAGACCAATAGAGTAGAAGTTCCTGAGGCAAAGGCAGCTATGGATCGTTTCAAAACTGAGGTTGCGTCTGAGCTCGGTGTGAACCTGAAAGAAGGTTACAACGGCGACCTGACGTCCAAGGAGGCCGGTTCTATCGGCGGTGAGATGGTTCGTAGAATGATCAAGAAGCAGGAAGAGCAGATGAAGTAACAGAAGCAAAAGTGAAGGCGCCCCGCTTGTGATGACACAGGCGGGGCGTCTTTGTGCCGTGGATGCCTTACGACTCTGCTTATTTGTGGAAAAAATTGTAGCATTTTCAAAAGCCCTGTGCTATAATGTTTGGGTGACTGTAGCTGAAAACCCGCAGGGGCATTATATTTATTATTTTTAGGAAGGTAACGATTCAGTACAGGCCGAAGCATTTACTGCTGAGACCGTAAGAAAATGATTCAGGAGTGCGAAATCCCATCATCGAAGATGATTTTGAATGGAATTTGCGCCGAAACCGTGAAGGGACTGAACAGTTACGATACAGGAATTGTTGAAGGAGGATCCCATAACATGAGTTTACAGGTGGAAAAATTAGAGAAGAACATGGCGAAGCTGACGATCGAGACCGGCGTGGAGGAGTTTGAAAAGGCCATCGAGAAAGCTTATCAGAAGCAGAAGAGCAGAATCAGCATACCCGGTTTCCGCAAGGGCAAGGTGCCCCGCCAGATGGTAGAGAGAATGTACGGCAAAGAAGTCTTTTTCGAGGAGGCGGCGAATATACTGATTCCCGACGCGTACGATAAGGCTCTTGACGAGTGCGAGGAAGATATCGTTTCCTCTCCCCAGATTGAGGTAACCCAGATTGAGGCGGGTAAGCCCTTTGTCTTCACGGCCACGGTTGCGCTCAAGCCGGAGGTAAAGCTTGGCAAGTACAAGGGCGTAAAAGTGGATAAAACGGATACTGCGGTGACTGACGAAGAGGTTGACGCGGCGATTGAAAGGGAGAGGCAGAACAACGCCAGAAATATCGCGGTGGACGACCGTCCCGTGAAGGACGGCGATATGACTACGCTGGATTTTGAGGGATTTGTAGATGGCGTGGCTTTTGAGGGCGGCAAGGGTGAAAACTATCCTCTGACCATTGGCTCCGGCGCTTTCATTCCGGGATTTGAGGAGCAGCTTGTGGGCGCGAAGATCGGAGAGGAGACGGAAGTAAAGGTCACTTTCCCCGAGGACTATCAGGCGGAGCATCTGCAGGGCAAGGAAGCGGTCTTTAAGTGTACCGTGAAGGAGATTAAAGAGAGAGAGCTTCCCGAATTAAACGACGAATTTGCAAGTGATGTTTCCGAGTTTGAGACGCTGGCGGAGTACCGCGAAGACGTGAAGAAGAATTTGGAAGAACAGAAGATAAAGGAAGCGAAGGAAGCAAAGCAGGAAGCGGCTGTGAAGGCCGCGGTGGAAGCTTCCGAGATGGAGATTCCAGAGGCGATGATAGAGACCCAGCAGAGGCAGCTGGTGGATGAATTTGCGCAGCGTATCACCATGCAGGGCATTTCCATGGAGCAGTATTTACAGATGACCAACACAAACTACCGGCAGATGGTGGATCGCGTGAAGCCGCAGGCGGAGGAAAGAATCCGTTCCAGGCTTGTGCTTGAGGCGGTGGCGAAGGCGGAGAAGCTGGATGCGACTGACGAGGAGTATGAAGAGGAATTAAAGGTCATGGCTGACGTTTACCAGATGGAGGTGGATAAGGTCAGAGATCTTATGGGCGAGCGCGAGAAGAAGGGCATTTTACAGGATTTGGCGGTCAGAAAGGCGGCTGAATTTATCGCGGAGAATGCCAAGGAGAGCAAGGCAAAATAAAGATTGGTTTAACGGAGGTGGAAACATGGCTTTAATACCTTATGTCATTGAGCAGACGTCCAAGGGAGAGCGTTCCTACGATATTTATTCCAGATTGTTGAAGGAGAGAATTATCTTTCTTGGTGAGGAGGTAAACGACGCGAGCGCCAGTGTGATCGTGGCGCAGCTCCTTTTTCTGGAGTCTGAGGATCCGGAGAAGGATATCAACCTTTACATTAACAGCCCCGGCGGCGTGATTACTGCGGGTATGGCGATTTACGATACGATGCAGTTTATCAAATGCGATGTGTCCACCGTATGTATCGGTATGGCGGCCAGCATGGGCGCGTTTCTCTTAGCGGGCGGCGCGAAGGGCAAGAGAATGGCTCTGCCGAATGCGGAGATCATGATCCACCAGCCTGCGGGCGGCGCACAGGGACAGGCCACCGAGATCGAGATCACGGCGAAGCACATTCTTGCGACAAAGGAAAAGATGGCAAGAATTATGGCAGAGAACACGGGGCAGGATTTTGAAGTGATTATGGCGGACACGGAGAGAGATAACTGGAAGAGCGCGGAGGAAGCGCTTGCCTACGGACTGATTGACCGCATTATCACCAGTCATGCCAGCACCGAAGGCTAGGGTGATTTTATGATTTTGAAATGAGGATTAAGATGGCAGGGAAGATTTCTGAGGAAAAAGTAAGATGTTCTTTTTGTAATAAGACGCAGGATCAGGTTAAGAAAATGATTGCCGGTCCCGGCGGCGTCTATATCTGTGATGAGTGCGTGGATATCTGCGCGGACATCATAGAGGAGGAGTATGAGGACGAGCCGGAAGTGGAGGAGATGGAGATCAATCTCTTAAAACCGGTGGAGATCAAAAATTTTCTTGACGAGTATGTGATCGGTCAGGAGGAAGCCAAGAAGGTGATGGCGGTTTCCGTCTATAATCACTATAAAAGAGTGATGGCTCCCAAGGACGATGACGACGAGGTGGAGCTGCAGAAGAGCAATATCATTATGATCGGTCCCACCGGCTCCGGAAAGACTTATCTGGCGCAAACGCTGGCGAAGATCATAAATGTGCCCTTTGCGATTGCGGATGCCACCACGCTGACGGAAGCGGGCTATGTGGGCGAGGATGTGGAGAATATCCTGCTCAAGCTGATTCAGGCAGCGGATTACGATATCGACCGGGCGCAGTACGGCATCATCTATATTGACGAGATTGACAAGATTACAAAAAAGGGAGAAAATGTGTCCATCACCAGAGACGTATCGGGCGAGGGTGTCCAGCAGGCGCTTTTGAAGATCGTCGAGGGGACGGTGGCCAGCGTGCCGCCGCAGGGAGGCAGAAAGCATCCGCATCAGGAGCTTCTGCAGATCGACACGACAAATATTCTCTTTATCTGCGGAGGCGCATTTGACGGGTTGGATAAGATTGTCGAGGAGCGTCTGGATCGTCACTCTATCGGCTTTAACGCGCAGGTCGCAGAGAAAAGCGGCAAGGAGATCGGCGCGATTTTAAAGGAAGTAACGCCGCAGGATCTGATGAAGTTCGGGTTGATTCCGGAGTTTATCGGCCGTGTGCCGGTGACGGTGGCGCTGGACGGACTGGACGAGGAGGCGCTGGTTCGCATACTGAAAGAGCCGAAGAACGCATTGATCAAGCAGTATAAGAAGCTCTTTGCCTTTGACGAGGTGAAGCTTTCCGTGGAAGACGACGCGGTGGTACAAATCGCGAAGCTTGCCCATGACAGAAAGACCGGGGCGAGAGGGCTGCGGTCTATCGTGGAGAAAGTGATGATGGATGTGATGTATGAGATTCCTTCGGATGACAGCATTGCAGAGTGCATCCTGACGAAAAAGGCGGTGGACGGTGAGGAGAAGCCGCTTGTCAGATACCGCGACAGATTGTTGCAGGCAAAATAACAAATCGAACAAGTTCGATTGCGAGGACTGCTTTCGCAGCCCCGGTCGGATGAGTGGAAACAGATAAGCGTCGCCAGAATTTTGGCGGCGTTTCTGGCAATTTAGAGGGATGATTTTATGGATAACTGGAATCAACTGGAGAGCGGAAAGGGAAACACGGATGCGCTTTCCATTTTGCGGGAGGACACCCTTCCTGCGGTGACGCTCAGGGGGCTTACGATTCTGCCGGGCATGGTGATTCATTTTGATCTCAGCAGGGAGGCGTCCATGGCCTCTGTGGAACAGGCGATGCTGGGAGACCAGAGACTGCTTGTGGTCAGCCAGAAGGATTCGGGGAAAGAGAATCCCGGCATGGAAGATATTTATGACGTGGGAACCGTTACATTGATCAGGCAGGTCAGCAAGCTTCCCGAACATATTTTGCGCGTATTGGTGGAGGGTGTTTCCAGAGCGCGCATTCATGGCCTTTCCGAGTTGAACGGTGCAATAATGACACAAGTGTCGTATGAGCGGGACGACAGTGCGGACATTGATGAGATATCTGCAGAGGCAATGACCAGAACGGTCAAAGAAGCGCTGGGGGCCTACAGCGCCTGCTTTCCGAAGGTGGGGAAGGCGGTGCAGGATCAGATTGAAGAGGGCATGGAGCTGGGAAAGCTCCTGGACAGCATTGCCATCAATATGCCCCTGTCGGTTGCCGATAAGCAGAAGATTCTGAGCGCCATATCGGTGCGGGAGCGGTTCGCGCATCTGACGGGCATACTCACCCGTGAGGTGGAAGTGATCCGCATTAAAAACGAGCTGGCGAAGAATATCAGACAGCGGATTGATAAGAACCAGCGGGACTATATTCTGCGGGAACAGCTGCAATATATCAAGGAGGAGCTGGGAGAGAACAATACCGATTCCGATGTGGAACAGTTTCTTGCGGAGGCGGAGAGGCTGAAGGCGAAGCCGGAGGTCAAGGAGAAGATACGCAAAGAGATCAGTCGTTATAAAAACGTGGCGGGAAGCGGTTCGGAGAGCGCGGTGGAGCGCGCATATATCGAGACGCTTCTGGAGCTTCCCTGGGATAAAGCGTCCAAGGACAGCAGAGATCTGGAAGGGGCGGAACGGATTTTAAACGAACAGCATTACGGGCTGGAAAAGGTGAAGGAGCGGATGCTGGAATTTCTTGCCGTCAGAATGCTGACGGGGAAGGCGGGAAGCCAGATTATCTGTCTCGTGGGGCCTCCCGGTACGGGCAAGACCTCCGTGGCGAAGAGCGTGGCGGAGGCGCTTAAGAAAAAATATGTGAGGATATGCCTCGGGGGCGTGCGCGATGAGGCGGAGATCAGGGGACACCGCAAAACGTATGTGGGAGCCATGCCGGGACGTGTGGTGGCGGCAATTAAGCAGGCGGGCGTCAAGAATCCGCTGATGCTTTTGGACGAGATCGACAAGCTGGGCAGCGATTACAAGGGAGACCCGGCCTCCGCGCTTTTGGAAGTGCTGGACGGGGAACAGAATTATGCGTTCCGGGATCATTATGTGGAGATTCCTATCGACTTGTCGGAGGTATTTTTTATCGCCACGGCTAACAGCCGCGACGGGATACCGCGCCCGCTTCTTGACCGCATGGAAATCATAGAGGTGAACAGCTATACCGACAATGAAAAGTTTCATATTGCCAGAGAGCATCTTGTGGCGAAGGCGCTTCAAAAGAACGGCATCAGAGCGGGTGAAATTGCCTTTTCCGACGAGGCGATCCGCGACATCGTGCGGTTTTATACGAGAGAAGCGGGTGTCAGGGCGCTGGAGCGTCAGATCGGCGCGGTCTGCCGCAAGGAGGCGCGAGCCATTGTTGACCGGCGGAAACAGAAATTGACCGAAGAAGTTAATATAATGCCTGAAAGTCTGGAACACTATCTGGGCAAGCCGAAGTACAGACAGGATAAAGTCAATGAAAAACCGGAGGTCGGTATTGTCAGAGGATTGGCATGGACCAGCGTTGGCGGGGACACCCTTCAGATTGAGGTCAACGTGATGCCCGGAGAGGGAAAGATTGACTTGACTGGTCAGATGGGGGACGTGATGAAGGAATCCGCGCGGACGGCGTTAAGCTATGTGCGTTCCGTCAGCGGGAAGTACAAGGTTGCGGAGAATTTCTATAAAAAGAAGGATTTTCATATCCATATCCCGGAGGGAGCAGTGCCGAAGGATGGGCCTTCTGCGGGAATTACCATGGCGACGGCGCTTCTGTCGGCGGTGACACACACGCCTGTGCGGGCGGATCTGGCAATGACCGGAGAAGTCACTCTGCGGGGCAGGGTGCTTCCCATCGGCGGATTGAAGGAAAAGATACTGGCGGCGAAGATGGCGGAGGTGAAAACCGTACTTGTGCCGAAGGAGAACGTGAAGGATATCGAGGAGATCACGGAAGAGATCAAGGAAGGTCTGGAGATCCTCTTTGTGGAGACAATGGAGGAAGTGGCGGATCGGGCGCTGATATCCCAAAAGACAGGCGGGTGAATTGCCGCAGCGGCGGATGTGTGTAGAAACGGGCTTTGAGATGCCGTGTGCAGTTTATCCGCGCAATGATTGAGAATGGAGCAACGTATGATTATTAAGAATGTAAATTTGGAGACCGTGTGCGGCGTTACCAGCAAGCTGCCGCAGAACAGCCTGCCGGAGTTTGCTTTTGCGGGAAAGAGCAATGTGGGAAAGTCTTCTCTCATTAACGGCCTGATGAACCGCAAGTCGCTGGCGCGCACCAGTTCCTCACCGGGAAAGACGCAGACCATCAACTATTATAATATCAATAACGAGATGTATTTCGTGGATCTGCCGGGTTACGGCTACGCCACCGCCAACGAGAAAGTAAAGGCGACGTGGGGCAAGATGATTGAGGATTACCTGCACCAGTCAAAGCAGATCCGCGCGGTGTTTCTTCTGGTGGATATCAGACATGCGCCTTCGGAGAATGACCGGATTATGTACGACTGGATTCTGGATCGGGGATATCAGCCGGTTATCATTGCCACGAAACTGGATAAAATCAAGAGAAGTCAGGTGGCTAAGCAGTTAAAGCTTATTTGTGACACGCTTGACGTAGTAGATGACACGATTGTCATCCCGTATTCTTCGCTCAGTAAGCAGGGAAGGGAAGAAATCTATGAACTGCTGGATGGGATGGCAGGAGATACGAGGGCGTAAAAGATATGGGGAAATAAAGAGGGTAAGCGGGAGGAAAGTTTATGCGTATGAGAGATGCGTTAAAAATATATGTGAAAGTGGCGATGAATCTGTTCACCGCGCTTGCGATCGTACTTTTATGCATTTTTCTTCTCCCCCGGTGTATCTGGTTTTTTATGCCGTTTATTTTGGGATGGATTATTTCTTTGATCGCATCTCCGGTGGTTCGCTTTTTTGAGGAGAAGCTGAAGGTTAAGAGGAAGGCCATGACGGCGGTGGTGATTGTCGCGGTGCTGGCGGCGGTGGTTCTGTTGGTTTATCTGCTGATTGCCAAGCTGGTCAGGGAGGGCGTTAATTTTATCAATGAGCTGCCCGATATCTGGAATACGATTCTGGCGGAGCTCAACAAGGTGGGGGCAAATCTGCAGGGTGTCTATGACAGGATGCCGACGGATATGCAGGCTACGATCGATCATATAATTCTGGAAATGGGGGATTATATGAGTAATATCATGGGCGAAATTGAGCTGCCTTCTTTCAAGGCGGTGGGAAACGTGGCGAAGCAGATCCCGGATATTTTTCTGAGTGTGGTGATGTGTCTGCTCTCCGCTTACTTTTTTGTGGCGGATAAGGGATATATGGCGGCAGCGGCGGAGAAGTTTATTCCGACTTCGGTGCGGTATCATTTTGACCTGATCCGCAGAAGCTTCCGCAATGCGGTGGGGGGATATTTTCGGGCGCAGTTTAAGATCGAGTGCTGGATCTACATCCTGCTGGTGATCGGCCTGATGATTCTGGGAGTGGATTACGCGTTTCTGGTTGCCTTCGGCATCGCAGTTTTAGATTTCCTGCCGGTTTTCGGCACGGGGACGGTGATGGTGCCGTGGGCGGTGATCGAGCTTTTGTCGGAAAATTACAGGATGATGTTCGGTCTGATTGCCATATGGCTGATCGGGCAGCTTGTGCGGCAGGTGATCCAGCCGAAGATCGTGGGAGACTCGATTGGGATGGATGCCATACCGACTTTGTTCCTGCTCTATATCGGTTACCGTGTGGCGGGTGTGCTGGGCATGATTCTGGCTGTGCCGATCGGGATTATTCTCGTGAATCTTTACGAGGAGGGCGTTTTCGACACGACGAAGCAAAGTCTGCGCATTCTGGTGGCGGGCTTTAATCATTTCCGCAAGATACGGCCCGACGATATGGCGGTTGTGGAGGAATACGAGAGAGAGACAAAGAATATATACAAACAGGAGACCGAGCAGGAGAAGGCGGCCAGAGAACAGTTTCACGAGGCATCTCAGATCAAGCTGGAGGAGCCGCTGATTATCAAAAAGATTAAGGATAAGAAAAAATCAAAGTCCTAGTGCTCCACTTACCAATTGCATACACTTTTTGCGAAGTCCAGAATTTCCTTATACAAGGCGTTTGAGGGAGGCGATGCGGTGGCATCG
>VSNH01000054.1 GCA_009774215.1 Lachnospiraceae bacterium | reverse complement strand
ACGGATTTGCAAAGGAATGTGCCGCTTCGCGGCGCAAATCCGGTGCGGGAAACGCTTTAATCAGCGTTTCCCTAGAAGTACTTCTCACACTAACCCACTCCCTCTTTATGTAGGAGAGAATACCCGTTACAGATACTCTCTCAGATCCTTAATAAGCGTTTCCTCCGCCGCAATCGTTTCCTTTGCGATCTTCTTTGCCTTGTCATCCGCTGCCCGATACTGATGCAGATAACGATACAGGGACTTTACGCCCATGTTGCAGCCGTCCGTGACCAGATCGGCCACGACCCTATCCGAATCCTCGCCGCCCAGCCTGACATTCGTCTTCACCCAGGACATCATCTTCGCCATCGCCGCCGGCTCCTTGCCCTCGTCATGGCATTCCTGCAAATAATCGTGTGTCTCATCCCCCAGCTTACAATGGGTGTCTTTGCTCTTCATAAGCAGCTTTTCCAGCGCATTATCCTTCACGTGATCCATCACGTCATCCAACGAGGAAATGCCCATCTTAATCCCCGCGTTGCACTCGCGAAGCAGTTTAATCGTATCGTCCTCCATGATAGAATCTCCTTTTGTCAGTTTATTGCATTTCACTTTCTTTTTATGTAGTATGCCATAAACCCACAAAATCATCCCGAAAGGACGCTACCACAATTTTCCGCTTATGCGGAATCTAACATTCATGTCTTTCCTTCCATCCTCTCGATGATTCTTTTCTGCTTATAAAAATAATAGCCGCTCACCAGTGCCGCACTTATGATCCAACTGATCGGGTAGCAGGCCACAATCCTTGTCAAACCCTGCCCCGGCGGAATCAGGCTCACCCATATAATTCGGAATACGCATACCCCAAGAACCGAAATCACCGTGGTCACAAAAGTATATCCCTGCGCTCTGAGGGAACCCGAAAAAATCTCGATAAACACAAACATGACAAAAGCGGGCGCAATATTTCGCATCATCGTCAGCCCGATTTCCACTACCACAGCGTCCCCCGTAAAGATACCGAGCAGGAAACGTCCCGCCATCATCAGCACCGCCGTCAGGCAAATCGCCGTGCCCACCGCCATTCCCAGACAAACTCTCGTCCCCCGCCTCACACGATCCCATTTCCCCGCGCCGAAATTCTGCCCCACAAAAGTGGTGAGCGCAATGCCGAAGGAGGAGTTAATCATCCAAAATACGCTGTCAATCTTGCCGTAGGCCGTCCAGGCCGCCATGGTATCCACGCCTAACAGGTTGAGGGCCGCCTGCACGATCATGTTGGAAATGCTGTACATGGACGCCTGCAGACCGGAAGGCAGACCGATCTGCAGCATATTTTTCAACACTTCCCTGTGCATCCTGATTTTGCGGAACGAAAGCTTCATGCAATCCACCTGATACATCAATGTCCACGTCACCAGCGCCGCGCTGATCGCCTGGGAAATCAAAGTGGCCACCGCCACGCCAAGAACACCAAGCCTAAAATATAGTACCAAAAGCAGATCCAGCACAATATTTACGATACAGCATACCACCAGATAATACAATGGCCGCTTGGAATCCCCGACGGCCCGCAGGATGGCCGCACCCATATTATAGATAAACACAAAAACCAGCCCTGAAAAATAAATCCGTATGTACAGGGTGGACATCCCCATCAATTCCTGCGGCGTATTCATGGTCCGCAAAATAAGCGGCGCCGCCGCCACACCTAAGATCCCCAGCCCGATTCCTCCCAGAATGCCGAAGGCATAAGAAGTGTGCAGCGCATCCTCCAGCCTCTGCCTGTGGGATGCCCCGTAAGCCTGGGAGATCAGTACCGTGCCGCCTGCCGTAAGGCCTGTGAAAAAGCCCACCACCATGTTGATGATCTGCGCCGAGGAACCGCCCACGCTGGACAGCGCCTCCTTCCCCGCAAACTGCCCCACAATCACCGTATCTACCGTATTGTAAAGCTGCTGGAAGAAAGTGCCGACCAGAATCGGGAAGAAAAAGAGTAAGAGCTGCTTCCAGATCACGCCTTCCAATATGCCGTTTTGCTTTTCTCTCGTTTCCATAATGTTTAATATCTTCCGTTAAAGATCTGCGTAATCGGTGAATCCTCCGTCAGAATCACCGTCTTATTGTCTCCTGACACACTCTCCTTCAACGCATCAAGAGCGCGCACATAGGAATAGAAATCCGACTTCTCCGGATCTGCATACGCGCCCGACAGAATCCGCATATATTCCGCTTCACCCTCCGCAATGGTGGCCTCCGCCTTGGCCTGCGCGTCGGAAAGCATGATGGACACCTCTTTATCCGTGGTATTCTCAATCATCTTGGCCTCGGATTTTCCTTCCGCCGTATACTGCGCCGCAATGTTGCCGCGCTCGGAAATCATGCGGTTGTAGACCGCCTGCTTATTGTCGTCCGGCAGATCCAGCTTTTTAACTTCCACCGCCACCAGCTCAATGCCGTACTGATCCTCCACATGGTTGATCTGTCCCATCACTTCCTCTGTCAAGGAGGTGATCTCAATCACTTCCTCTCTGGCCTCGGACAAATCCAGATCGTTGCCGGTAAGCTCCGTGCCGCTCTCATCCACCGTAATCGTCATTTTGCCGTCGCGGCTCCTGATCACCTCGTCCTGCTTCATGTTGGAAATGGTATTTTTCGTGGCATTGTAGACAATGGCATCGATACGTCCTTCCGCGTTCTGCACGGAGCAGCTCAAGGTCTGGGCAAACCGCAGGGGATCCGTCACCCGCCAGAGTACATAGCTGTCCACGATCATTGTCTTTTTGTCGGAGGTAATGACATCCGACGCGGGCAGATCGTAGAGCAGAAGCTCCTTCGGCACAGTGTCCACGGACTCCACAAAGGGCAGCTTAAAACTTAACCCCGGCACGGAAACCACCCTGTCCACACGGCCAAATTGACGGATCAGTTTAAATTGGTTCTGTTTTGTCACCACCATACAGTTCGCCAGCAGAAAAACGCCGATCACAAGAAACACGCCCAAAAGCACACCCAGTTTCTTTCCGCCTTTTCCGCTTTTCTTCTCCTTTTTCTTCGTGCCGTCGGAATTGTACCGCTCAAAATTCTGTACATTTGAATTTTCTGTGTAATTAGCCATGTCTATTCCTCCTCATCCATCCCGGCATTCTGCCCGTTGGCCCGGTCTGTGGCAGCGGCTTCTGTACCGGCGCTGCTCTCCTGTGACACAAAGCTGTCAAGGGGCAGCATCGTGGTGGTATTTCCGCCTTCTCCCTCTATCACTACCTTCACATCCGGAAGCACGTCCTCCATCGCCTCGTAAAACATGCGCTTCTTCGTCACCTCGGGATATTTCGCGTACTCCTGATACATAGAGTTAAAACGGGCCGCCTGCCCGTTGGCTTCGTTGATACGCTCCTGCTTTTTCGCCTCCGCGTCCTGCAAAATTTTATCGGACTCCGCCTCTGCATTTGGAATCTGTTCGTTCCTGTATTTATTCGCGTTATTCAGGGCTGTCTCCTTGCCCTGCTTGGCCGTCTCCACTTCCTTGAAGGCATTCTCCACCTCGGCGGTGGGCGGTGTCGCATCCTGAATCGTGATATTGACAAGCTGGATGCCGATATCATACATCTCCAGCTTATCCAGAATCATCTGCTTAATATTGGACTGAATTTCATTCTTCCCCGTGGTAAGCACACTGTCCACACTGTAGGAACCAATGGTCGTCCTGATACAGTTCTGGGCAATATTCTTCAGAACAAGCGCCGGATTTTCCGACGCGTAAAGAGCCTTGACCGGATCGGTCACTCTATATTCAGCGTAGAAATCCACATAGATAAAGTTGTAATCCGACGTAATCATCAGTGCGTCCTCAATGGTATCATCCCCCACATCATCCGCGTCCGTCCCGTCCCGATAGCCGATGTTAAATCCCTGAATCGTAGTATTCACCTTTGTCACCGTCTGGATAAAGGGAATCTTAAAGTGCAGGCCCGGCGTAGTGACCGCCTTGGGCGAACCAAAAGTACAGACCACCGCCTGCTCCTCCTCCTGAATGGAATAGTAGGAATTTCCGGCGAGGATGGCAAGTACGGCAAGCGCCAGCACGATCTTTGCTGTCAACGCGCCCCTTCCCCTGGGAATCCCCATATTGACTTCGCGTTTTTTTCCAAACATATTCATACCTGAACCTTTCCCTTCCTGCTGTGTCACTCACAAGAAAAACAAATGCCGCTTCGCGCTCCCTGTCCGCCTTCGTCGGACGTTTGCTCGCTACCGGCGCAAGAAAAACAAATGCCGCCTGCGGCATCGCTTGTTTTTCTTGTGCGTCTGGTATATTATATCATGTTAGAAAGAAATAAAAATGAAATCTTTAAAAAATATTTAGGAAAAAAAGGAGCAATGATTTATGAGAATCATATTTATCAGACACGGAGATCCGAATTATGAGAAGGACTGCCTGACGGAAAAGGGTGTCCGGGAGGCAAAACTTTTGGCAAAGAGGGTGGCAAAATGGGAAAACATCACACAGTTTTACTGTTCTCCATTGGGAAGGGCAAAGGAAACTGCTTCCTACTCTCTGGAAGCAGTCGGCCGTGAAGCCATTACTTATGAATGGATGAAAGAGTTTGTTTATTTTATCGACGATCCCGTGACGGGACGCCACGGCGTCCCCTGGGATCTCATGCCCGCGTACTGGACCGAAATCCCGGAGATGTACGACAAGGAGGGCTGGAAGCAGACAGCGCTCTACCGCTCCAACGACGAACTGCTCCCGGCATACGACGGAGTCTGCAAAGGATTGGACGAGCTCCTGTCTTCCTATGGCTACACCAGACATCACAATTATTATCTGACAGATCCCGAAAAACAGAGTGACGCCGCCAATGCGGAAGATACCATCGTGATCTTCTGCCATCTGGGCGTCACCTGCATCATGTTAAGCCATCTTCTGGGCATCTCCCCGGTGCCTCTCCTGCATGGGTTCTACCTCGCGCCTACCTCCGTCACCATCCTTGCAAGCGAGGAGCGGATGGACGGCAACGCCATCTTCCGTGTGCAGGTGATGGGCGATGTGATCCACCTTCTCACCGGCGGTGAGCCTGTTTCCGGAGCCGGTTATTTCACGGAACCATTCCAGAGATAAAGCCTGCGGACAGGAATCCTCATTTCTCCATGCTTATCGCGCCACAACAAACTGCTCCGCCATGAAAGTCGGAAAAATTGTTACTTTTCACACCCGCACCATGCACTTGCTGCATGGTGTCGGATTCAGCGCCAAAATGCCTGCTTTTGGGCATTTTGTACGCATCATCGTTACAATTTACACCGGATAATCGTAAATTGGCGAAATCTGGCGTGAGAGTGAATTGTAACGGAAAATTACCGCCACCCCTGCCCCATCATAGGCGCGGGGGCCGGACGATTGTCCGGCAGTTTTTTGATCGCAAAGCCCATAAACGCGGTCGTTACTGCAGCTCGCAGCAAAAGGGACACTGGGATATCAACCATAGGGATCAAGTCAAGAAATGCCGCTACAACAAACATCAGCACCTTCGCGTATACCGCTACCCGAAACAACACTTCCCCCGGTATCTGTTTGCTCATGACAGATGCAATGAGCATCGCAATCAGCAGATAAACCGCCGCACACAGGAAATACCAGAGAATCCGCCATAAAAAGTAAACAATGTACGCCACGACGATGATAACTGTAACAAACGGCGCCAGTCCTGTTGCAATCCACTCTCTGCTCAGTGAAAAGCTATCCCCTAAATCTCTGAAATCCATCTGCTGGTACTCCCCGTTATTCATGATTGAAATGCGGTCGCGTCCCACCAGCATCACACTGTGATATCCCTCATCAATGATCTCATCGACGTCATCATAGGAAAAACTTTCAATATCTTCCGTCATGTACACGAACACGCCGCCTTCGTCCAACATAAAGTCCTCATCCATATACAGCCGCCCGTTCTCCAGCGTAAATTCCGGCATCTGTGCCGCAATCTCTTCCATGTCTACGGATGAAAAGGAAACCATGACGGACACAAAGGAAAGTAAGGTCGCCGCCAGCACCAGCAGCGTCACAAACCCGATCATACTTCCCACCTTCACCTTTATCAGCCTGTCGTACAGATTCGGCACAAAGGAATAGGCAAACTGTTGAAAAATATTAGGCGCTTTCTGCGGCTCGGCATTGCCGTTATCATTTCCGTAACCGTTACCCCCGTAAGAACCACCCTGCTGATAGAAGTTACCCTGTTGGTAGG
This sequence comes from Lachnospiraceae bacterium, assembly GCA_009774215.1. Taxonomy (GTDB): domain Bacteria; phylum Bacillota; class Clostridia; order Lachnospirales; family Lachnospiraceae; genus UBA3282. The sequence continues at coordinate 15,064 of VSNH01000054.1, read as the reverse complement.
AGCTGCCCTGTTGATAGGGACTGCCTTGCTGGTAAGTATTACCTTGCTGATAGACATTGCCCTGCTGGTAACCGCCTCCCTGCTGATAGGCATTTCCCTGCTGGTAACCACCGCCCTGTTGATAGGCATTTCCCTGCTGGTAACCACCGCCCTGTTGATAGGCATTTCCCTGCTGGTATGTATTACCCTGCTGGTAGCCGCCTCCCTGCTGATTGATCTGATTATCCATATTTCCTCCCTGCTGCATTCCTTTTTAATTCGTGTTTTCCGGTCACATTTACAGCATTTACCGTCAGCGGACTCTCTCGGGAAAGCCCACCTTTTTCTGTACCTTCCGTAAGGTTTTATTGGCAAAGTACGCTGCCTTCTCACCGTTCTCCTTAATTATCTTGTCGATGTAATCCTTATTCTTGCCGAGTTCCTCATATCTCTCCTGCAGGGGCTTTAGCACGCCCACAACGGACTCGCCCACAGCCATCTTAAAGTCGCCGTAGCCCTTGCCGTCGAACTCTCTCTCCGTCTCCTCCGGGGTCTTTCCCGTGCAGGCGCAGTAAATGTCGATCAAGTTACGGATGCCCGGCTGTTCCTCGCTGTAACGGACACACGCCTCCGAATCTGTCACCGCGCGCTTAAACTTGCGGATCACCGTGTCAGGATCGTCCATCAGATAAATGCTGCCGTTCGGATTTTCATCCGACTTGGACATCTTCTTCTCCGGGTTCTGCAGGCTCATAATCTTCGCGCCCGCCTTTCCGATATAAGGCTCTGGAATCGTAAACACATCGCCGTAAATCGCGTTAAAACGCTGTGCAATGTCCCGGGTGATTTCCAAATGCTGCAGCTGATCCTTCCCCACAGGCACCACATCCGCCTGGTATAGAAGAATATCCGCCGCCATCAGCACAGGATACGTAAAAAGTCCTGCGTTGATGTTGTCCGCGTGTTTCGCCGCCTTGTCCTTAAACTGGGTCATGCGGTTTAACTCCCCCATATAAGTAAAGCAGTTTAATATCCAGGCAAGCTCTGCGTGTCCCGACACATGGGACTGATAATAAAGGCAGTTCTTCTCGGGTTCAATCCCTGCCGCAATGTAGAGCGTGAGGAGATTTCTCGCCCGCTTCCTCAGCTCCGCCGGATCCTGTCTGATGGTGATGGAATGCAGATCCACCACAGAATAAAAACACTGGTACTCTTCACAGAGCGTCACCCAGTTTTTCAGCGCCCCCAGATAATTCCCCAATGTCAGGTTCCCCGTTGCCTGCATACCGCTGAATAATATCTTATTTCCGTCCAACATAATCATTTCCCTCCCATACTTAAATAATATATCACCGCCCTTCGGTTCCGTCAAGGAAACGTAAAGGGATCGCTTGCGCGATCCCTTTCGACACTTTACTCTCAGTTACTTTCTCCCTCGCATCCGCAGGTAGAACCATTACCGCCAAAAGGCCTCTGCTCAAAGCGGGGCTCAAAACGGGAATCCTCACAGGGGCAGGGCTCCGGATCCGGTCTGCCGCAGGGAGGTTCCGGTCTGCAGGGAGATTCGGACCTTGCACATGGCGGTTTCGGCCTCGCAGGTTCCTCACAGCCGCAGCCATTCCCATTCTGTCCAAAGAAACCGTTTCCGTTTCCGCCACAGAAAAGCAACAAAAGTATCAACCAACAACAATTCATAGGGTTTCATCTCCTTTTTCTCTCATACCATATCCTATGCGAGAGAAAAAGAGCGGTTACTTCTTCAATATTTTTTTGCGAATATAGCGGAAGGTTTCCTCCTCCCCATGCTCCGCCAGCGTATGCAGCAGAAATTCCAACATCCGCTTCGTCTTTTTGTGAAGCGGAGGCGGTGTTTTGGAGGACTCATAGTAGGCCAGCGGATCCTGATCTTTGTATGCGTCCCCATGATAAACCTTACAGGCAGCCACACGGTCCATAAACATCTCTACAATATAGCGGGTAGGCATCGGGGCAGGCGCCATGCCGCCTTCGATCTCTTTCGAGCTGTAATCGATCCAATATTCATAGTGGTGCTTGTTGCGGCCTTTATGATGAAGCCATGCCGAAGAATAGCCGATATCCTCCCTCTCCGCGTTGTTGGGGCTCCTGTCTCCCTGATAATATTTCGCTCCCACCATAAATTCCGTCGGACTGTATTTTGACAGGTCATGGAGAAGCCCCTGTCTGTAAAGCCCTACCCGAAAGCATCCGTCCATAACCAGAAGCTTATGGTGCGTAATCGTCTTAAAGTGTTCCCATGCCTTGTTCATCAGCCACTGTCATCCCCCTTTATTCTTCTTTGCCTTTTTCCGCCCCGTCTTTTCCGTCTCCACAGGCACGTCCTTTGTGGTGCACAGCACAATTGTGCGGGCCGGCACACAGATTTCCTGAGAGGACGCGTTCTCCTCAATTTCCGGCATCTCTTTTCCCGTGGAAGCCGAATACGTCCACAGCTTTCCCTTCGGAAGCTTCGGCAGACCCAGATAATCTACCTGCCAATGCATGTTGACCGCGATATAGAAAAAACATTCCCTCTCCCGCTCTCCTTCCATCGCATAGAAACCGCAGTACATGATTCCCACACAACGGCTGGCCGGACTTGTGTCAGGCCGCCACGCCTCCCGCCCGTGAAAAGAGATATCCGGAAAACCGCAGGACAGGGTATCTATCCCGCGAAGAAGCGTCCTGCTGTGCAAAATGCGGTGCGCCCTCCGCATACCGATCATAAACTTCGTATAATCGAGAAGTTCCCTTCCCATGCCCGTCTGATTCCATTTAATCCATGCCGTCTCGTTGTCCTGACAGTAGGGGTTGTTGTTTCCCCCCTGTGTATTGGCAAACTCGTCTCCGCCGTAAATCAGCGGCGTTCCCTGTGACATCAGCAGAATGGTCATGGCGTTTTTCATCTGCCGCAGGCGAAGCTCCTGAATCCCCTTCTTTCGGCTTTTTCCTTCTATCCCGCAGTTCCAGCTGCAGTTGTAGTCCACGCCATCCTTATTGTCCTCGCCGTTTTCCTCGTTGTGCTTGCGGTCGTAGGATACCAGATCCATCAGCCGCAGTCCGTCCCATCTTGCAATGCTGTTCACAATGCCAAGCTCTTCCTTGTTTTCCCGCACATGGAAAAGGAACTGGTTTATCATATTGTCATCGCCCTTGAGAAACCGCCGCATGTTGTATAGGAACCCATCGCTGAGCCAGCCCAGATTCCGCGTTTTCGCCGCGCCCCAATGGGCGTTCCCCTCACTTGTGAGGAGCATCGTCTCCGCAAGCAGCGGCTCTCCCGCAATTAAGGCCATATCCAGCGACGCGCTCATCAGATGGAAGCCGTCAATGTGGTACTCCAATACCCAATATTTCAGGATGTCCAGAATTTCCACAGACCGCATTTCCGGCGGAAAATAAAACTGCATCGCCACGCCAATGCCGGCTCTGTGAAAAGCGCGCACCATGTCCCTATACTCTCCGACCGCATCCCGGCTGTAAGCATATGCGCTCTTTGGCACATAGTAAAGTCCGGGCTGATACCCCCAGTAATTGATCCTCTGCTTTTTCTCTTCCTCCTCGCCGGGAGACGGCAGCTTTTGTGTATAGGATAAAACCGCCTGCTCCATGGTCTGTGCCGTGTTGTTCTCAGGCATCACTTCGTCAAACTCATAGGCGGGCATAAGCAGAACCATATTGATACCCAGCTCCTGCAAGTACGGAATCTTTTCCGTCAGCCCGGCATATGTTCCCTTCCGCTTTACGCCGGAAGACCGGTGCTTCGTATACCCGCGCACATGCAGCGCGTACAGAATCATCTCCTCATAGGGGATATGGATGTTGCCATCGCTGCCCCACTCGTAGGGCTCGCCGACTGCTTTACACCGTGGCGGGGTCGGCTTTGGCGCACCGTATCCGTAAGCATTGTCTACCCGCTTACAGTAAGGATCCTGATAGACCTCTTCTCCCCTGTAAAAAAGATAGCTGCAGCTTTTATCCCGATAGCCGGTCAGCATCATGGCACAGACCGACCCGATCCGGCAGTTTTCCTGAAAGGGAATACGCCTCCCTTCCCGATGCTTTCTGTCATAGAGGATAATTCCTTCCTCACCCCTGCCGTTGCACACTGCGGAAATCCGCAACCCCTCTTCCTCCAAGGACACGCCCAGCGGATAGATACGTGCCCTGTCTAAACCCTTTATCTGAAATGTCTTCTGCATCAAATCCTCCGTTCCTGCAAGCCGGGTTCCCGTCACACAGTCATTCTTGCCGGGAATCAAAGTTTAAGTCATTTTTATTATACAATAACAACGGACGGTATTTCAATCTAAATCTATTTCTGGTTTTGTTCCTGCATCTGTGGTATACTGTTTTTATCGAAACGGAGGTACTTATGGGCAAGAACGAAAAGAAAACCACACAGGAAGAACTCGAAAAGGAAGAAATGACCGTGGATTTAGAGCTTGACGACGGGTCTCAGGTCACCTGCGCCGTCGTCACAATTCTGACCGTGGCAGGAAAGGATTATATCGCTCTCCTGCCGCTTGATGAGTCCGGGGAAAACGCGGACGGTGAGGTCTGGTTCTACCGCTACAGCGAAAACCCGAAAGATCCCAATGAGGAGCCGGAACTCGGCTACATTGCGGACGATGAGGAATACGAAGCCGTTGCGGACGCATTCGACGAATTCCTGGATGCCGCGGAGTTTGATGAGATTGTGGACGAAAGTGAAAAAAACGAAAAGTAATTTTAAAGACGTCCCGCCATTGGACGGAGACGCAATGTCGGCAAGCTGACTTGGAATTACTAAATCTCGCATAAGAGAATGCCTCCGGCATTCTCCGCATAGATGCCTAAGGCGAAGATAACAACGGCTCCAGGAATCGGGAGGGCGCATCCTTCCCGGTTTTTTTGTCATGGTACACGAGACAGAGTGTATTTTTCGCACGGGTCATCGCCACGTAAAACATCCGCCTCTCCTCCTCGATCTCAGCGGACGTTTTTGACTTGTCAGAGGGTATCTTTCCTTCGTTGCACTCCGGCACGTAAACCGTCGGAAATTCCAGCCCTTTGGATGCGTGCATGGTCATAAGCTGCACACCCTCCACACTCTTTTCCGGCTCCCTGATCACCTCCGCATACTGTTCCATATAGGTTTTCATCTCCCGCACTGAAGAAAACTTTTTGGAGAACTGCTCAAACTCTTCCCCGATCTGTATCAGCTCCTCCGCTTTTATCGAACCGTATTTCTCCTGCAAAAAGGACTCATACCCGATCACCTTCCGTATGTAATGAATCTGCAGATACACCCGTTTTCCCGCCAGACTATCAATCTCACGGAAAAATTTTTTCACCCTCGCCTGTATCAGAGGCGCAGCGGCATAATAACGGATCACAGCTTCCCGCTCTATCTTGCTCTCCGGCAGACTATCCCGCTTCATATATCTGACAGGGCGGTTCATCACCCGTAAGAAATGCCGCCTTACATGATCGCCCTGCCCCAGCTCCAGATAAGCGCAGATATCCTGTATCACAAAATGACTGAATCGGTTTTTCGGCTTTTCTCTCATGGTGTAAGGGATTCCCGCCTCATACAGCGTCTGCGCCCAGAAGCCGCACTCAAGATTCGTCCGGCAGATCACGGCACACTGTGCAAGCGTTCCCGATCTTTGTTCCTCCACAAGCATATCCGCGACTGTCTGTCTGAGTGTATCTTCGGACTCCGCCCGGCAGAGCCGCAGCCCAGCACCGTCCTCGTGCACCGAAAAAATCTCCTTGGGAATGCGGTTTGCATTCTCCGCGATCACTCTTGACGCCGCTCTCACAATGGCCCCATGACAGCGAAAATTCACATCCAGCAAAATCTGTTCCGCCTGTGGAAAATCCGCGAGAAACCGCTTCATGATGTCAGGGCTTGCGCCGCGGAATCCGTAAATGGACTGGTCGTCATCCCCCACCACAAAGAGATTGTTCTCCGATGCCGCCAGCAGTCGGATGATTTCATACTGGATTGGGGAGATATCCTGAAACTCGTCCACCAGAATATAGCGAAACTGTGCCTGCCACTCAGCCAGCGTTTCCGCGTCATTCTGCAAAAGCCACAGACAGGATGTCATCAGATCGTCAAAATCGAATTTAAAAAATTCCTTGAGCCAGCTTTGATATTCTTTATATAGAAACAGAAAATCTTCCCGCTTCATTTTTTGAAATTCCGGCATTCCGGACAACTTCCCTGTTTCTTCCTCTTTCGCCCGTTCAGCTTTTCTGCCATCCTCTCCAGCCGACACATTTTGCGCCTCCGCCGTTTTTATCTTATACCTGCTGACGGCCGTCAGAATCTCCTCAATGTCCTCCTCCTGCAAATAGGCAAATCTCTTATGGTTATGTATGATATCCCGAATCAACTTTCTTTTCTCTGTCTCTGTCATAATGGTATATCCGCGATACTGCGCCGATTGCTTCAAGATATGATAGAATACTGCGTGAAACGTGCCGAACCAAACCGGAAGGTTTTCTTTTTCCATCAGCCGGAAAAAGCGTTGCTGCATCTCCAGCGCGGCGGCCTTTGTAAACGTAATAACAAGGATATGGGCGGGATCGACGCCCTGTGATGTGATGAGCCTCTTTATGCGGTGTACTGTGACAAATGTTTTTCCGCTGCCCGGCCCGGCTAACACCATTGCCGGGCCTTCCGCGTGCCTGATTGCCTCCTCCTGCTTTGCCGTGCAGGAAAGCTCAGACCCTTTCAAGCATTTCGATCCCTTTGCGGATTCTCGCAAGGGACTCTTCCTTTCCCAGTACTTCCATGAGCTCCGTCGCCCCGCCCGGCGTCATCTGCTTGCCGGAAACGGCGGTTCTCACAGGCCACATCACATATCCGTTTTTATATCCCTTCTCCTCCACGTAAGCGGAAAGAGCCGCATAAAGCGCGTCGTTCGTGTAATCCTCCTGCGCTTCCAGACGCGGCAGAAGATCCTGTAAGACGGAAAGCGACGTTTCCGCGTTGGTCTTCATCTTCTTATGTGTATACATCGCCACGTCATAGTCCGGAAGCGTATCGAAGAAGTCCACATGCTCCTTAATATCCGGGAAAATCTCAATTCTCGTTTTCACCATGGCGGCAATCTTTTTCAGGTCGTAGTCCTTTTTCACCGCTTCTTTCAGATAGGGCTCCGCCATTCCGTAAAAGCGGTCAAAATCCATCGCCTTTAAGTATTCCCCGTTCATCCATTTCAATTTCGTATAGTCAAACACCGCCGGGGACTTGGAGAGGTGATGATAGTCGAAGCGTTTGATCAGCTCGTCCAGCGAAAAAATCTCCTCATTGTCCTCAGGACTCCAGCCAAGCAACGCCACGAAGTTGACGATTGCCTCCGAGAGAAATCCCTGCTCAATCAGATCTTCGTAGGAGGAATGCCCGCACCGTTTGGACAGCTTCTGATGATTTTCGTCCGTGATCAGCGGACAGTGCACATACTCCGGCACCTCCCAGCCAAAAGCGTCGTAAAGCCGGTTATATTTCGGCGAGGAGGACAGATATTCGTTACCCCGCACCACATGCGTGATCCCCATCAGATGGTCGTCCACCACATTGGCAAAGTTGTAAGTGGGATAACCGTCCGACTTAATCAGGATCATGTCATCGAGCTCCGCGTTGTCCACCGTGATGTCCCCATAGATATCGTCATGGAAAGTGGTCTGCCCCTCCGTCGGGTTATTCTGGCGTATTACATACGGTTTCCCCGCCGCAAGATTCGCCTCCACCTCTTCTTTTGACAAATCCAGACAGTGCTTGTCGTAGACGTTGATTTCCTTTCCGGCCACCGTCTGCGTAAGCGATGCCAGTCTCTCTTTATCGCAAAAGCAATAATACGCCTCGCCTTTCTCGATCAGCTTTTTCGCGTATTCCAAATAAATGCCCTGCTTTTGGCGGTCGCTCTGCACATAGGGGCCCACGCCGCCGTCCTTGTCAGGGCCTTCGTCATGTACTAATCCCGTGTTCTCCAGCGTGCGGTAAATGATATCTACCGCGCCCTCCACATAGCGCTCCTGATCCGTATCCTCAATGCGCAGGATAAAATCCCCGCCCTCGTGCTTCGCAATCAGATAGGCATAAAGCGCTGTTCTTAAATTCCCCACATGCATACGCCCCGTGGGACTGGGGGCATATCTTGTTCTTATCTTTTCCATAATCCTCGTTTTCCTTCATTCTCCAAAATTTTGTGCGGAGAATGCCGTATTTTGGCATTCTCCCAAGTGAGAATGATTTGCGAAGCAAATCTAGTACTTCTTAGCGAAGCAGCCTCTGCTGCTGAGTTTTAGAAGTACTTCTCACTTTATTCGACACGTTTCTGATGCATGCCCGGATCGGGTATCCGTTCCTCCGCCGCCGCCTTGAAGGATGTCACCGCCTTTGCCGCCGCCGGAATCGCAATATTCGTACCTGCACCCGCCACGCAGCCACCGGGACATGCCATACCCTCAATCAGACATCCGTTTTTCTTACCCGCCTTAGCAAGCATCAGCATCTTTTTGCATTCGGACAAACTTTCCGCGTGCTCGATGTGTACCTCCACATCCGGGTAGTACTCTCTCACGCACTCCTCGATGGCGGAGGCAACGCCGCCCGCCACACCGTAACCGCGCCCCGCGCCGGTAGCGCCCTTCAACTCGTCCATCGCCTTGATCTGATCTAACAGGATGCCCTTTGCCTCAAATATCCCCGTCAGCTCCTCGAAAGTGATAACGAAATCCACATCCGAACGGATCGTCCTGCGGGAAGCCTCCAGCTTCTTGGACGCGCAGGGACCGATAAAGACCACTCTGGCATCCGGGTGCTCCTCCTTGATCACCCTCGCCGTCGCCACCATGGGCGTCAAAGCGTTCGATATCTTGTCAATGGTTTCCGGGAAGAATTTCTTCGCCAGCACCGACCATGACGGACAGCAGGATGTCAGAGAGAACGGCAGTTTTCCCGCAGCCACTTCCTTCGCGTAGTGTTCCGCCTCCGCAATCGCGCCCATATCCGCGCCCACAGCCGTCTCGTACACATCGAAAAACCCAAGTTCCTTCAAGGCTGTTTTCAGCATATCCGGCGTCACGTCAGGGCCAAACTGTCCCGCAAACGCCGGCGCCACCTGGGCGATAATCTTCTCCCCCGTCTGCAACGCACGGATCAGCTGGAAAATCTGGGACTTATCCGCAATCGCCCCGAACGGACAGTTCACCATACACTGTCCGCAGGAAACGCACAGGTCATTGTCAATCACGGCGCGGCCCTTCTCATCATTCTTAATCGCATTCACGCCGCAGGCACCCGCACAGGGTCTCACCTGATGGGCAATGGCATCATAGGGACAGACCGCCTTACATTTACCGCATTTGATACATTTTTCCGGGTCGATCACGGAGCGGCCGTTTACCATGGAAATCGCACCTCGCGGGCAGACCTCCCGGCAGGGATGCGCCACGCATCCCATACAGCGGTTCGTCACATAGTAGCTGTTCTCCGGACAGGCGTTGCACGCCGAAGGAATCACCTGCATCAGCGGCGGCTCGTAATATTTCTCAGAAATATTGCTCTCCTCAAGCCCCTGCGTCAGATGCACAGGCACATTTTCCGGCCGCAGGGAAAGCCCCATGGCCAGACGGATTCTCTCGCGCACAATGGCGCGATCCCTGTAAATGTTCTCATACTCGGACTCTTCATAGTCCACAATCTTATAGGGCAGCGCCTCGATATCATCCTTCAAGTTCTTCGACTCATAGGCAAGATGCGCCACCTCTTTAAAAATACGTCTTCTGTTCTTCCGAACCTGCGTATCAATTCCTCTCATAATGCCTCCGTTCATGCATTCTTCGCAGTGCAAACTCGGTTTGCTGGCTGTCTCCGCTGCGCACTTTACCCCACAGTGCAAACTCGATTCGCGGGCTTCGCCTTATGCATCCGCAATCTGAAAAAATTGTCAGCAAGCTGCCTTTTTTTCATCTTACGGCTGCGCACTGCTCATTGCCATCACGTACATTTTTACACAAAGTCCTGCGGAAGTCAATCATTCTGAGGAAAAACCCGGTCGTCAGCGCCGCCGTCTTTTCAGCCAGATCACAAGCCCTGCCGTAAGAGTCGCAAGCGGAATCACGATCACGCAGAGAACAGCCGCTATATATGCCGTCTGCGCCGTAAACACCAAGTTCGGCATGGAAAGGCTCTTTACAGGAATCGCCACTGAGGATTCATGATCCGCAAGCATACTGATCATGCTGCCAAAAAGTTTCACATTATTGCCAGGCGCCATCTCGTCCGCAAGACTGGTGAAGAGACTCTCACCGCCCACCACAAAAGCGTGGGAAATACCGCCGTCCTCCGTGCTCTTCTCCACCTCCACACTGACGGTAAAAGGTCCGTCAATATCGTTTGCGCCTTTTTCAAAATCACTGCTGTCCGTGATATCCGTCTTGGAAAACGCGCTGCTGCTTGTCGTTAAAAGCGGCGTATAATGAATTTCATCCATGGTTTCCTCGTCATAGGAAAGTCCCTTGGAAAAGGGTGCAAATACCAGGCCGTCCGCCAGAGACGCCGTCACTTCCGTCGATGCGATCTCAGGGAAGAGATAATACGGATTCTGATAGTAATAATTGCGGTCCTGCTCAACGATCGTGCCACCAACCTCGGAAATTCCGTAAAAATCCAGAATACTCTTAAAGTTCGTCATCTCTCCTTCCGCCATAGTCGGGACAATCAACGCATTGCCGCCCTTTTGCAGATAGGCGATAACCTTTTCGGCGTCTTCCTTCGAGTAGTCACTTGTGGGCGCATTCAGAATAATCCCCTGCGCGTCCTCCGGAATTTCGTCCACCGAGTAAAGCATCAGCGTCTCATAGGACGCGTTTTCCTTTGTTATGGTATTGGCAAACTTCTCCTCCAACTCCAGTTCCCCATGTCCGCCGATCACATAAAAAACCGGCATATCCTCCGTGGTAACGTAGGCTAAAGCCGAAACGACCTGCCCTTCCCCGTCATAACCCGTGGTCTGGTAGCTATAGGTGGAATAGTCCATCTCATAGGCATAAATATCCCCGTAATCCACCACCGTACTGCGCTTTTCCCCCTCCACGATCAAACTGCCCGTGGACGGCTGCTCATCCGTATAATTCTGATAAAAATTCGGATTCTTTGCCGGGCTGACATACTTTATTTTAATATGTGCCGACTGGTCAGCCACCCGCTCCAGCGTTTTGGAAAAGTCTGCATCCCCCGCGCCTTCCTCAGCCAGCACATAAATCGTCACATCCTCGGACAACCCGGAAAGAAACGTCTTCGTCGCGTCCGTCAGTGCATACAGTCTGTTTTCTGTCAAATCAAAGGAGGAATACTGCTCCGGCACATAGTTTAACCCCAAATTAATCGCTACAGTCAGGGCAATCGCCAGCAAAATTCCCGTGACACTGTAAGCTCCGACTTTTATACCGCCTCCGGCAATATTGTAACGGCGCTTCTGAATGGTCTGTGCCGTACAAAACAGTGCCAGAGCAATAGCCGTCAGATAATAGGCCACCGCCTCCAGCTCAAAATAGCCGGAGGAAAGGGTGTCAAAACGGCTGACCATATCAAAGCAGGACAGCACCTTGCCAATTGCCGTAGTCACTGCAGACGTTCCCGTAGTGGTGAGCAGATTCGATAGGCCCGGCATAATATAACCGAGAAACAGCGCACCAAAGGAAAGCACCGCCGCAATCACCACGCTCTCCGTCAGCGACGAGAGAAAGAGCCCCACCGCCAGCGCAAGGCACCCGTACAGGAAAAAGCCCAGAAGCGAAGCGTAGGAAACGCCCAGTTGAAACTCCCCTCCCTGCATGAGAAACAGAGGCAGAAGCCCCATAAACGCCGTCGGCACAAAAAGCACTGTAGCAAGCGCCAGATACTTGCCAAGTACAATCTTTTCAACCGAGACAGGCGCTGTCAGAATCAACTGATCCGTCTTGTTTTTCCGCTCCTCTGAAAGCGTCCGCATGGTGAGAATCGGTATCGTTACAATAAATGTAAACACAATGCTCTGCAGCACATAGGCTATGGTCGGATAACCTGCCAGCATATTATAGACAACAAAGTACAGCCCCATTACGAAGAGGTTCACCGCTATAAAAAGCCAGCCTGTAAAGGAGTAGAAATAAGATTTCAATTCTCTTTTATAAATCGCTCTCATCTGTCTCCTCCTTCCCCGCTGCGGTTTCTCCAGCAGCTATATCTGTCTCTTCCTTTTCCGTAACCGCAGCCGATGCTTCTTCCTGCGCCGATACTCCGTGCGCATCCGTTTCGTCTTCTGTCCTCGACACCTCAGGCGGTTCCGTTTCACCCTGCTCCGATTCCTCAGACAATTCTGTCCCGTCTTTCCCTTCCAAATCCTCTTCCATCTCCGTCAGCTCCAGGAAAATATCCTCCAGAGATTTTTCAGAACGGTTCATGGAAAGTATCGGCATTCCCGCCCCGGCAAGCGCAACGGATAAAGATTTCCGGATATCCACATCATCCTTTGTCGAAATGTGAATCAGAATACTGTCCTCTTCCCCGCCCTCTTCAAACGTAAACTGCTCTATTTCCCCAATCTGCTCCAGTACCGCCTGCGCCTGTTCCTGCTCCCCGATCACCGTCACCGCAAGCTCCGCCGTGCCCTGCATCATCTTTTGCAGTTCTTCGGGAGAACCGCTTGCCGCCAGTTTCCCTTTCGAGATAATGAGAATATGATCGCATACCGCACTGATTTCCGAAAGGATATGGGAACTTAAAATGACCGTATGTTTTCCGGCAAGTCCTTTGATCAGATCGCGCATTTCTATGATCTGTTTCGGGTCAAGCCCCACCATCGGCTCATCCAGAATCAGCACCTTTGGATCGCCCACAAGCGCCTGTGCAAGCCCTACTCTCTGCTTATATCCCTTGGAGAGATTTTTGATCAGCCGATGGCTCATCTCCGAGAGAGAAAGCCGCTCCTCCAGATCTGCCACCCGCTTCTTCCGCTCCGCTCTCGGCACCTTTCTCAGTTCCGCCGCAAAGAGCAGGAACTCCCGCACCGTCATATCTGGATAAAGCGGCGGCACCTCAGGCAGATAGCCAACGCAGGCTTTCGCCGCCAGCGGCTCCTTCAGAATGTCATGCCCGTCGATCACAACCGTTCCTCCGTCGGCGGCAATATATCCTGTCATCACATTCATTGTCGTCGTCTTTCCCGCGCCATTCGGTCCGAGAAAACCATAAATCTTCCCCTCTTCTACCGTAAACGACATGCTGTTTACCGCCACATGGCCACCATATCGTTTGACCAAATTCTCTACCTGTATCAAAGCATACTCCTCCCTACCTGTATTACATAATTGCCAGATCCTTCATGCGGAGAATGCCGCATTTCAGGCATTCTCCTGTGCGAGACTTAGTACTTCTTAACGAAGCAGCCTCTGCTGCTGAGTTTTAGAAGTACTTCTCACACTAATATACTGGCAAATTGTGTCTCTATTCGTATCAAATTGTGAATATTCTGTGTCCTTCCCACGCCAGCCTCCATGTCACAGCTCTGCTGTAACTCAAATCATTGCAAAGAATGCCAGCCTCTTTGGCATTCTCTTGAGTGAAAGTGATTTGCGAAGCAAATCTAGGGAAGCGCTGATTAAATCAGCACTTCCTTAGAGCCTCCGGCGGATGCACACGGTTTTGCAAAGGAATGTGCCGCTTCGCGGCGCAAATCCGGTGCGGGAAACGCTTTAATCAGCGTTTCCCTAGAACTTCTTAGCGAAGCAGCCTCTGCTGTTGAGCTTTAGAAGTTCTTTTCACTCTACACACATAGGTGATTATAACATACTATATTATTAAAAAACACATGAAATTCGTGTGTCCGGTCTGATCCGGTGCACCAATAGAAAGGATGTATATGAAGGACTATCTCTACAGGGAACCCTGCGATGATTTTCCGATCGCGATGGCTTATGTCCCCTGGCAGCATTTTAACGGAATCTGCGAAAATCTGGAAAAAGGATACTGCAATGGCACCGTCTTTCCTGAGCTCGACAAACCATTTACAGGAAGGAGATGTTGTAACCGATGAACACACAATTTGCTACCGAGCAGGAAAAACTGCTCCACGATATCGGCGTCTTAGGCTTCGTTGTCATCGAATTGTCCCTCTATCTGGACACCCATCCCACTGACCAGAATGCTTTAAAGTATTTCAATCATTACAACCGTCTGGCAAATCAGGCAAGGCAGGAATATTCCTCCAAATATACGCCTCTCACCATTTCCTGTGCGGATGTATCGGCGTGCGAGGACTGGAAATGGGCATTGGCTCCTATGCCCTGGGAAGGAGGCTGTAACTAATGTGGAATTATGAAAGAAGATTAGAGTTTCCCGTAAACATCAAAGAGCCCAACGCGGATATCGCCCAGGCAATTATCAGCCAGTACGGCGGTCCTGACGGCGAGATGGGCGCATCTATGCGTTATCTGTCCCAGCGGTATGCCTGCCCTTACAGGGAGGTGGCCGGGGTACTGACGGACATCGGTGTATCTGTCACACTATTGCTTATCAATCAGTTCCATACTTACAATCTCTGTTACATAGTTCTCACTTCTCCCGGAGGTTCTGATCGTCATTCTGGCTGCAAAAGGCAGACATCTTAAATACACATCCACCACATTCTTCGTAATCACCATTTTCTCCAGAATTTCTCTATATAGCCCCTGATTATCCCCGTCAAAAGACATGATCTCATCAAGAACTGCCATATAGCTTTCCGCTTCCGCAGTCTGTCTTTCCCGGATTCTGTCATTCTGCCCAGCTAATTCCAGCGCCTGCTTTAGTTCCTGTATCTTTTGGTCATACCATTTCGTCTGATCAGCCAGATCCTGTCTGCTTATCACTCCCTCCAGAGCCAGATCGACCACCTTACACCTTTTCTCATTCAACGCCTCGATGCGGTCGCGAACCTGCTCTGTTTCCCGGGCCGCCGTGGTATGTAACGATTTTATATCGTTTACGATTTCATCTCGGAGCGAGCTATAATTTATCCTGATATGGGAAATCAGGAACTTCATGCAG
>VSNH01000053.1 GCA_009774215.1 Lachnospiraceae bacterium | reverse complement strand
ATCCGCTTGCGAGCGGTCTGTGCCGCGCCCTGCAAAATGAGAAGACGGAGACAGTGAGCTGTCATACCCTGCAGGAAGCGGAGAAGCTGCTTGACGGGGGAGAAAGTGCATCGGCAAAACTGAATCAAGGAGCAGTAGGAGAAATTGCACGGACAGCTTTTGACCTCGTGGTGCTGGATGTGAACCTTCCCGACGGAAACGGCTTTGATTTTTTGCAGCAGATAAAGGCGAAATATGACATGTGCGTGATCATGCTGACGGCAAACGACATGGAAACCGATATCGTGGCAGGTCTGGAAGCCGGGGCGGACGATTATATTACGAAACCTTTCAGTCTGGCGGTACTCCGGGCGCGGGTGGCGACCCAGCTTCGGCGGGCAGAGTCCCGGGATCGAAACGGTTCGCCGGTAGATACGGAAGGCATATCGGGGGCAGATGCCGGACATATGGCGGCGGTATCGGACAACACGGGGGATGACAATGCGGTGGGCGGCATGACGGGTCGTGATGTGACAGAGAGCGGTGCAGGAAGGAGCGGCGAGGGCTGGATTGCCGACGGCGACTATCAGTTTCATTTTGCGAAGATGTTGTTTTGCCATGGGGAGGAGCAGATTGAACTCAGCAAGAGCGAACAGAAACTGCTCCGGGTTCTCATAGAAAATCGGGGGATTACTCTGACCAGAGACCGACTTTTGGATTGTATCTGGTCGGTGGACGCGGCGTTTGTGGATGAAAACACATTGTCCGTCACGGTGAAACGTCTGCGGGACAAGCTGGGCGCGCAGGAGCGGATTAAAACGGTGTATGGGATTGGGTATCGGTGGGAGTAGAATAGTATTTTCAGCGGATATTTGGGCTATTTTAAGGGGTGCATGAAAATAAATATAGACAATGATGAACAGCTTCATATAAAAGGACTCAGTATAGACTGGGATAAAATAGAACGATACAGTTATTTGAGGGATATTGAATCTTTGGCCGGATTAAATCATCTTGCGTTTCACAAGCCAATTACTTTCTTTGTGGGGGAGAACGGTAGTGGAAAATCAACACTACTGGAGGCTATTGCGGTGGCTTATGGATTTAATCCGGAAGGGGGAACAAGGAATTACCGATTTTCAACGTATGATTCCCATTCGGAACTGTGTGAAGCAATTCGGCTGATCAAGGGTATCCATAGACCGGGATGGGGATATTTTTTGCGCGCCGAGAGCTTCTATAATGTTGCGACTGCGGAGAATGAATACAGCAGGGGCTTTGGAGAGCGTTTCCATGAGAAATCGCATGGCGAAAGCTTTCTGGCAATGGCGCAGACGAACTTTAGGGCGAATGGCGTTTATCTTTTGGACGAGCCGGAGGCGGCGCTTTCGCCGCAAAGACAGCTCACCTTATTGCTTGAAATTGTGGGATGCGCCCGGGCAGAATCACAGTTTATCATTGTGACGCATTCGCCGATTCTGCTGGGGATTCCGAATGCGGAAATACTGAGTTTTGATGGCGGACAAATTCATGCGTGCAGTTACGAGAACACGGAAAGTTATCAGGTGACGGAAATGTTTATCAACAACAGAGAACAGATACTGCATCAGCTTTTGGAAGCGTAGAGCAATTATTTGCATCAAAGTATAAATTGTATCTGCCGACTGAAGAAGAACTGCGCAATGAAATGGAAACCCCGAAAACATTGTTTTACTTACAGCAGCAGGAAAAATCCATGTAGAAGGCTGGTACAGCGAATATTAAGTAACTGACATATTCACTGTACTAGAAAGAAAAAGCGGGAGAGACAGCTATGCCCACAGATAACACAACGGTCATTATTCTGCTTCTAAGCATATTTTTTCTATTCGCGGCAGCCGTGATTGCGTTCCTTGACCTTTATTCCAGAAGACGGAGTCTGCGCCGTATGCGCGATATGATTCAGTCCGCCATCGACGGAACTTTCCGGGCGGATACTTTTGACGAGTCCCTGTCGGCGTCGGTGGAAAATAAACTGGCGGAGTATCTCGCTGTGTCTGAGACCCAGAGAGAAAAAACCGAAGCGGAGCAGGAAATGACAAAGACGCTGATTGCGGATATTTCCCATCAGACGAAGACGCCGATTGCCAATCTTCTGCTCTATACGGAGCTTTTAAAGGAGGAGGATGGAAGGGGCAGCGAGACGGTTGCGCTGCTGGAAAGTCAGGTGCGGAAGCTTGATTTTCTGATCCAGTCGCTGGTGAAGCTGTCGAGGCTGGAGACGGGAATCCTCTTGCTGCATCCGTGCAAAAACACGTTGTTACAGCTCTTGGAAGAGGCGCGGGAACAGTATATGGCTCTGGCGCGGGAAAAGGGGCTGTATCTGCACGTGATTACAGAAGGGGCGGAGGACGTTGCGGCATGTTTCGATCACAAGTGGACATTGGAGGCATTGGGCAATCTCATTGACAATGCCATCAAATACACGCAGACAGGTGGCGTTACTGTGCGCGTGAAGCCTTACGAGCTTTTCGTCAGCATTGAGGTGGAGGACACCGGAATCGGCATTGCGGAGGAGGAGTACGCCAAAGTGTTTGGGCGTTTTTACCGCTCCATATCGGTTTCCGACGAACAGGGCGTGGGAATCGGGCTTTATCTGGCAAGGGAGATTTTAAAGCAGGAGTCTGGCTATATTCAGCTTGCGTCCGAGATGGGAAATGGTACGGTTTTTTCCATGTATCTGCCTGTGGATTGAAATGATATTTTCGACAAAGACGCCGACGGAAATGGCGTCGGATGTAGGATGCAATTCTTACAAAACTGTCATATTCTATTTTTTCCCTGAAAGATTGTGGAAAGAATGCTATGAGATAATCTGTATTGTGGAGGACGATGTACAGCGTGTTTCACAATGCAGATTATTTTGATAAAAGTAAAGTCAGGCGTATGAGAATGCGCGGCGCGGAACAAGCAGCTTTTATCACACGAAAAGGAGGAAGACCATGACGATTCTGTCAACAAAGGATTTAAAAAAAGTATACGGCTCGGGTGAGAACGAAGTTCACGCTCTTGACGGGGTAAATTTTGAAGTGGAAAAGGGTGAGTTTGTGGCCATTGTGGGAACATCCGGCAGCGGGAAGAGCACGCTCCTTCACATGCTGGGCGGGCTTGACCGTCCGACTTCCGGCGGCGTTACGGTGGACGGCAAGGAGATTTTTACGTTGAAGGACGAGGAACTGACAATTTTCCGCCGCAGGAAGATCGGCTTTGTATTCCAGAATTACAATCTGGTGCCGGTATTGAATGTCTATGAAAATATTCTTCTCCCGGTACAGCTTGACGGGGGCAGCCCCGACCAGAATTATATCAAAGAAATTATAGACACACTGGGGCTCTCTTCAAAACTCAGCAATCTGCCGAACAATCTTTCCGGCGGGCAGCAGCAGAGGGTGGCGATCGCCCGCGCGCTGGCGTCGAAGCCCGCCATTATTCTGGCGGATGAGCCGACGGGAAATCTGGATTCCAAGACGAGTCAGGACGTGTTGAGTCTGCTGAAGGTGACGGGGCAGAAATTCTCGCAGACGATTGTAATGATTACGCACAACGAGGCGATCGCGCAGATGGCGGACCGGGTGATCCGCATAGAAGACGGGAAGATTGAGAGGAGAATACTAGCATGAATGTTTCCAACAGAAAAATCATCCGCCGTCTCAGCATAGCGAGTTTCAAGGCGGCGAAGATCAGAAATATTATCACGGTGGCGGCGATTGCGCTGACTACGATACTGTTTACGGTACTTTTTACGGTGGGCATGTCCATGAAGCACGGCTTTGAGCAGTCGAATTTCCGGCAGGTGGGCGGTTACAGCCACGGCGGGTTTAAGTATCTGACGAAGGAGCAGTTTGATGAATTAAAAGATGATCCGCTGATTAAGGAATACGGAAATCGGATATTCTGTGGTATGCCGGAGAAGGAGCCTTTCCATAAAAGCCATGTGGAGGTCAGTTACTGCGACGAAAACACGGCAAAATGGATGTTTTTGGAACCAATCGAAGGGCGGCTCCCCAAAGAGGGTACCAACGAGGCGGCTACGGATTTGAGAGTCCTCTCCCTGTTGGGGGTGGAGCCTGTCATCGGCAATGAGTTCACCATGACGTTTCTGGTGGATAGTTTGCGGTGCTGCAGTCTGTGGGCATGACAGGGAAACAGCTCAATCGGATGCTGATTACGGAGGGTATGGTGTTCGCGGGCAGTTCCATTGTGATTACCTTGATTCTGACCGTTGTCATGGGACCGCTGGCCAGTGACGTTTTGGAGGGGATGTTCTGGTTTTTCAGCTACCATTTCACCGTAACGCCGATCATTGTGGTAGCGCCTGTGTTTCTGGTAATCGGAGCAGTGATTCCGTTATGTTCTTATCATTTTGTGGCGAAACGGTCGGTGGTGGAGAGGCTGCGGGAAGCGGAATAAAAATAGATGCAATTTTTCACTACATTTTTCCAATAAGATGTTGCACAGAGGGGCTGAAATAGGGTATAGTATTATTGAGACACCAGCATCGGGCGAGTACAATTATTAGGAGAAGGATGTAGCAGACGTATGGCACAACTAGCACCACTAGATCAAGATAAAATGGCGGAGGTAGCACATATTTGTATGTCGCATTCCGCAACTTCATTAAATACGCTGACAGGAAAAGTGATTACTGTCAGTCCGCCTTCGGTTAAAGTTGTGAACAGCGCGGACATTAAAAATATCCTTATGGCGTTCGGCATGGGAAGTGTGACGGTTCAGATTGATTACAAGGACGATTTTCATGGCAATAACCTGTTGATGTTTAAAGAGAACGACGTGAAGGTAGTTATGGATCTGATGATGGGCGGGCCGGGAATTGCAGCTCCCGGCGAGCTCAATGAAATGCATTTGTCCTGCGTGTCCGAAGTGATGAATCAGATGATGGGAGCTTCCGCGATCTCTCTTACGGAAATGATTCGCAAGACGGTAGATATCAACCCGCCGAAGGCGACTTTGGTAAACACAAAGGAAGATGTGGACAGCATAGATATTCTTCCGTTTCCCGGGGATCAGATGGTGATTATCCTTTCCCGCTTTGAGGCGGCGAAATTGCTGAAGGGAATTATGATCCGCATTTTCCCGATGGAGGAGATGAGATTTATCTGTGATAATTTCAAAGCGCGTTAACAGTGCGGTGCGGGGTTAACAGTATCTATGAGAGGAGAAACAATTATTTTGTAAGGGGTATTTTTCAGGAATTGCTTTTTCAGACATCTTATTTCCGCGCGCAGCGAGCCAAGCAGCTATGCTTGCATGGATATTTGGCGACTGTCGCGAGAGTCAGAACCGATAAGGTTCTGATTGGCAAATTTTCACAACAGTTGAGACGGCTTATACCATAAAATGTGCCGAAAATGGTTTTCCATTCCGAAATGTACTTACGAGGAAGTTTTTAAAGTGTTACAATGAAAGCAGGGGTACTGCGGATTGGCACGCCGCAATGATGGACGAGCCGCCGCAATTGGAGCTGTCAACAGACAAGGGTCAGAAAATTTGGAGGGTGCTATGTTTGAGAAGGGCGAACTGATCATGTGCGGCGGACACGGGGTCTGTCGCGTTATTGACATTACCGGGAATCCGATCGACCGATTGGATCAGAAGAAAAAGTATTATGTGCTGGAACCTGTTTTTGAGAAAGCCAGCACAATCTATACGCCTGTCAATAACGATAAGATTGTCATGCGTAGAATTATGAATAAGGAAGAGGCCGAAAAGCTGATTGCACACATCGAGGAGATCGATACCGTATGGATTCAGGAGGAAAAGCGCAGGGAGCAGACCTATAAGGAGGCGATCCGCACTTACGATTCCAGAAGCCTGGTACAGATTATCAAGACGCTTTATCAGCGCAAACGTAGCCGCATCAGCGAGGGCAAAAAGGTTCTTTCTTCGGACGAGCAGTATCTGCACAAGGCAGAGGAGCTTTTTTACAGCGAAATGTCGCTGGCGCTCTCCATACCGAAGGACGAGGTGGAGTCTTATATAGCCAAGGCGGTGGATAAGCAGAAAGTGACGGTATAAAGGAAAGTAGACGACAGGGCAGAAGACGAAAGTTTTCTGCCCCTTTGTGATTTGCGCAGGTTCGCATATGGAAACTTGCTGTTTCACAGCATGGGAATCGCGCACCGAGCAGGGAGAAAATCTTCCCTGCTCGATTTTATTGGGAAAGTTTGAGACCGCGAAGCGGGTTTCGGGAGTTCATTCCGTAGAAATTTACTACTAGGCACCATTGTATAATCTTGAGCGTGTTATAAGTAGAGGTCTCAAAATTTGATTCATGAATTGAGAGAGGAGAAGCTTTATGACGATAGAGGAAGTGGTGACAACATACAGTCCCATGCTTTACAGAATTTGCGTGGTCATGCTTGGCAATGAGGCGGACGCGCAGGATGCGGTGCAGGACACGCTCTGCAGATATCTGGAATGTAAGAAGAAATTTCAGGATCGGGAGCACGAGAAGGCATGGCTGATTAAGGTGGCGCAGAACCGCTGCCGCGATATGCGGCGGTTTCAGTTACGGCATCCGAAGGTATTTCTTGAGGAGGTCACGGCAAGTTATGAGGATCCCGAACACAGTCAAGCGTTGGCGGAGCTGGTTCATTTGCCGCTCCCTGTAAAGGCGGCGGTGTATCTGCACTATATAGAAGGCTATAAAACAACAGAGGTGTCGGAAATACTTGGGATTTCCCCCAATGCGGTGAAAAAGCGTCTGCAGAAAGGGAGAAAGCTGCTGCGGCTTCGGCTGGAGGAGTGATGTGCCCGGATGCAGGATTTGCCGGGGAGTTTAGAAAAGGAACGACAGGGAAAACGGCGGGAAATGGTCGGAGCAGTTGCGGTAAAATGCAGAGAAAGGATGGCGGCATATGAATATTACAGATTTGAAAAATGCGGTGAAAGAGATAGATTTTGACAAAGAAAAACAGGAGCAGATGATTTTGGAGATACAGGCGAAAAAAAAGCCCCGCAGGTATACAGGAATCCTTCGGGTGGCAGCGGCTGCAGCGGTATGCATTTTGACAATAGGGCTTCTCAGTGTGCCTGTGCGGGCGGTGGTAAATTCTCTGGTACGGGAGCGGATGGAGAGCGTTCCGAAGGAGGAGATTATGCAGATTACGGAGCAGATACAGGAACAGCAGACCGAGGCGAACAGTTCCTCAAGAGAGTACACAGAGGGGGAAAAGGAACGCAGGGGCAGCCTCTATGCGAAGTATATGAACGGTCTTTTTCCGACAGGCGAGCTGACACTGGTGGACAGCGAGGAGGAGGCAAAAGAGCATGAGTTTTGTTTTCTGACGACTACGGGGGTCTTTTATCTGCCGGCGAACAGGGAATTGACGGACGAAGAGATTCTTCAAAAGATTGATTTTGAGAGAAAGCAGGATTATGCTCTGCAGGAGCAGCGTGCCGAAGAAATAGCCGAGAGAGAGGCGGCGGAGAAAGAGCAGATCAAAGAGGTGGTTGCGTCCGGCGGCATCACGGAAGAGCAGGCGGTGGAGACTGCGACAAGATATTTGCGGCAGGTGTTCGGGCTTGACGGGAGCGGTATGGAGCTAAATCACTATTATAATGAGTCTGCTGTGGAACCGGTAATTGATGCAGACACATACTGCGTGAACTGGAGCGATTATGGAAATTACCGATATTATTATTTCCATATTGACGCGTCGGACGGCACATTGCGTTCCCTGTCGTACAGTCACGATATCCAGGAAGCCGAGGCGCTCAGACCCACTGTTTCAGAGGCGTCAGGAAAAATTGCCAATATCAAGAGGCAGGCGCAGGACTTTTTGGAGAAAAAGCTGAAAATCCGGGGAAGCTATAAAGAAGTGAAGAGTTATTACAGGGTGAACGTTACGGATAAAATGGTGAGCAGGCTGGTTGATGTCCTGTTTGTCGGGGAGGACGGCGCGTCGTATCTGGTGGCGTGCAGATGGAACGGGGAAGCGGACGATTTCTCGGTGACGACGAAGGAGGACTATGAGGAGCGGCTTCGGGAAGAGGTGGAACTAAATATGTATTATTATGAAACAAGGGAAGAAAGAGAAGTAGAGATTGAGATCGTGGAAAACTAGTGCGCCATTTCCTAATTGCATACACTTTTTGCGAAGTCCAGAATTTCCTTATACAAGGCGTTTGAGGGAGGCGATGCGGTGGCATCGTTGACCGAAAACAACGCAGTAGAAGGGAATGCTGGCAAGCAAAAAAGGATAGTTAATTGGTAAATGGAGCACTAGAAAGACAGATGGCATAAAGAAACCGGGTGCTTGTACACCCGGTTTTGGCTTATGGGCCAGATCAAATCAGTCATGCTGCGGATGTGAGCCGATTTTATTGATCGCGGACATCACGGTAGCCAGAATCTCTACCTCAGCCTGTGGTTGATAGTTGTTTAATTTCTGGAAAAGTGCGCCGGTATCTGTACGCACATACTGGGGCGAAAGTCTGTTCAACGCATAGGACATCATGTCCAACTTGCAATTATCACAGGAACAAACCTCAGGCATCGTGGGCAGCAGTTTATTAAGCTGATATTCCACGGCATCCTCCATGATATTCTTTAAGCCTTCCATTCCGAACCTCCCTCATAAAAGCTAGACAATTCTATATTAGTACATTTTCCCCAAGGAATCAATCACTATTTCGCGGAATTTTGGTGAAAAGAGAAGAATTTGCGCTTTTTGTGCAAAATTACCCACGCTTGCTTTTTTTTGAAAGAATGGTATTATAGATTCGGTAACTTGTGCTGTGCTTTTGAAATGAGGCATAAACAGTGCGGAGGAAAGTATGGAAATGATTTTGGACGTGATTCACGATACTTATATAGACAGCCTCAGGATTCTGCCGTTTTTGTTTCTGGCTTATCTTGCCATGGAGTGCCTGGAACATTGGACGGGTGGAAAAATGCAGGCGGTTGTCAGAAAATCGGGTAAGGCGGGGCCAGCCATCGGCGGCGTGTTAGGCATTTTTCCCCAGTGCGGGTTTTCCGCGGCGGCGGCAAACCTCTACGCGGGCAGAATTATTACGATGGGAACCCTGATAGCCGTATTTCTGTCCACTTCTGACGAGATGCTGCCCATTATGATATCTGAAAACGTGGCGGCCGGCATGATTGGTAAGCTGCTTCTGATAAAGGTACTCTTCGCGGTTGCGGCCGGATTCCTTGTGGACGCGCTGTTTCGAAAGAAGGAGGAGCCGCAGATCGAGCATCTGTGTGAGCGGCAGCACTGTCACTGTGAGAGGGGCATTTGGCGGTCGGCCTTGAGCCATACATGGAGAATCTTCCTATATATAGTGGCAGTTACTCTGATTTTGAATTTTGCCATTGCTCTGGTCGGAGAGGAGACGCTGGCGGCTGTTGTGTTAGATAAGCCTGTGCTCGGCCTGTTTGCGGCGGCCCTGGTAGGTATGATTCCGAACTGCGCTTCTTCCGTTGTGCTCACACAGCTTTATCTGAGCGGCGTGCTGGGCGCAGGCGCGCTGACGGCAGGGCTTTTGTCAGGCTCCGGCGTGGGTTTTCTTGTGCTGCTTCGGGTGAATGAGAACAGGAAGGAAAATCTGCGGATATTCGGGCTTTTGTATGTGCTCGGCGTGGTCGGCGGCGCGCTGATTCAGATTTTGGGAGTACAGTTTTGATGCGGGCATGACAGCTGTGAGCGGACGGACTGGGAAGCGGTTGTAAAATATGTCGTCCGCGCGAAGCGGAGAACTGTGCCGTGACCGCGCACGGGTTTGTGCAACATGTCATTCCACCATATCCATAAAATCAATTCTCTGTGCAATATTTTGGCATTGTCTTCTATAGTTTTCCACAAAATACTCAAATTGCATAAAAATCCCCCCATAAAACAAAAATCCCCCACCCTTTTGCAAAAACGGGTTTCTGCTATACTGAAATTATAGAAGGGAACAGGGGGTCAGAGCATGAATGAAATCATTGTCTCCATGGAAAACATATGTAAAACATTCCCAGGGGTAAAAGCGTTGGATCATGTTAAATTTGAATTGCGATCCGGGGAAGTCATGGTGACTTGTATCGTTAAGAATCAGCTTGGCCGCGCCATTCGCAAAGTCGAAAAAAAGAACCGTCCCCAGAGCTCTTGCGTCTCCAAAAACAGTTCTTCCAAGTGCACCGCCAGGGGCTCGAACCCTGGACACCCTGATTAAGAGTCAGGTGCTCTACCAACTGAGCTAGCGGTGCATGTCCTCTTTTGTGTTAGAATGCGGAGAATGCAGAACACTCTTTGGATTAGATGTCTCACATTCAATCAACGCAAGAGTTATTATAGTATAATGTTTTTAGTAATGCAAGTATTTTTTAAAGAATTTTTAAGAATATTTCAATTTTTTTTAGTATTTGCATTTGGCGGGTCAAGATGGTACATTATTCACAGATTTATTATGATATGGAAAAACGCTGTTTTATTTTTGATTCCACGGTTGAATAACCGCGGGACAGGCGGCAAAGGGAAAGGGGCGGTCAACATGATATTTGAGAGCCATGCGCATTACGACGATGAAGATTTTGACACGGATCGGGAGGAGCTGCTTTCCTCGCTGGCAGGGCACGGCATCGGCACGGTGATTAATATCGGCGCAAATCTTGCAGGGAGCGAGGCTAGTGTGAAGCTGGCGGAGCAGTATCCTTTCATATACGGGGCGGTGGGTGTGCATCCAAGCGAGGTGGAGGAGCTTTCCGAGGAGGGTATGGAGCGGCTGCGCGCGCTGTGCGGTCATGAGAAGGTCGTAGCGGTGGGCGAGACGGGGCTGGATTACCACTATCCCGAGCCTGCGGCAGCTTTGCAGAAGGAGTGGTTTGCCAGACAGCTTGCGCTTGCAAGGGAGGTAAAGCTTCCCGTTGTGATTCATTCCAGAGAGGCGGCGAAGGACACGCTGGATATCATGCAGGCCCATCGGGCGGGAGAGATCGGCGGCGTGGTGCACTGTTTTTCCTATGCGAAGGAGATGGTGAGAGAATATCTGGACATGGACTTCTATTTCGGCATCGGCGGCGTGATTACTTTTAAGAACGCAAAGAAACTGAAAGAGGCCGTGCAGTATATTCCGCTGGATAAAATTCTGCTGGAGACGGACAGTCCCTACCTTTCGCCGGAGCCGCACCGGGGTGCGCGCAATTCCTCGCTGAACCTTCCCTATGTGGCGGAAGCGATTGCGGAACTAAAAGGAGTATCCTGCGAGGCAGTAGTGGAAGCCACCGAGCGCAATGCAAGGAGACTGTTCGGGTTGTGAGGGCATTGAGGGAGACACAGGGCGCGAAGCCGCGGTGAGAGATATGAGAAGGAAGAACAGAATGTGAGGCTGCCTTGAGAGAAAAAGATGGCGGCGGACGGAATGCGGAAACAGAGAAAGGCGGGTCATGGCTGATTTAGGTAATTATACAAAGACTTCGGAGATACTTAAGAAATATCAGTTTCGTATGCAGAAGAAATACGGGCAGAATTTTCTGATCGACGGCAATATTCTCGCAAAGATTGTGGAGGCGGCACAGATCACAAAAGAAGACTGCGTGCTGGAGATCGGGCCGGGGATTGGCACGATGACGCAATATCTTGCGGAGGCGGCGGGCCGAGTGATCGCCGTGGAAATTGACAAGGGACTGATTCCGATACTGGAGGAGACCCTGTCTTCTTATCATAATGTCACAGTCTTATGCGAGGATATTTTGAAGGTGAATCTCGCCGCACTGACGGCGGAGAATGGCGGGCGGCCCTTAAAAGTGGTGGCGAATCTTCCTTACTACATCACAACACCGATCATCATGGCGCTTTTTGAGAGTGGGATGCCGCTTGCGAGCATTACGGTTATGGTGCAGAGTGAGGTGGCGGACCGTATGCAGACGGGGCCGGGGAGCAAGGGCTACGGGGCGCTGTCGCTGGCGGTGCAATATTATGCGAAGCCTGAGATCGTTGCGAGAGTGCCGGCATCCTGTTTTCTGCCGCGCCCCAATGTAGACAGCACCGTGGTGCGCCTGACGAAATATGAAAAGCCGCCGGTGGACGCGGACGACGAAGCGTTCCTGTTTGCGGTGATCCGCGCGTCTTTCAACCAGCGGCGCAAAACGCTTGCCAACGGTCTTGCCAACGCTGGCGGGCTGGGAGTCACCAGAGGACAGGTTGAGACGGCGCTGGAGGAGATGGAGCTGCCCTTGATGGTGCGCGGTGAAACATTAAGTTTGGAACGGTTTACAGAATTATCCAACCGCTTGCTTCGGTTGAGAGAGTGAGAGACATAATCTTAAAAAATACAAGATAAGGTAATTTTTCGGGCTGCTGATTCCATATATTGGGAGTGTAGGTACTTTTTTTCGACGGAATTTGTTTACATTGATAAGGGACTATGGTAAACTGAAACAGATAATAGGGTCATTGTGTAAACGGATAAAACAGTTAAAGTACGTTGATGAGGTGGGTACCTTGGATAAATTTGAGTACAAAGCCAGCGCGGATGAAATTAAAGCGCTGATAGCAGAGGGAGAGTACGCGGAGGCGGTAAAGATCGCTGATAAGATAGACTGGCGCAGGGTCAGAGGCGTTATGATGCTGTGTACGATCAGCGATCTGTATAAGATTAACAGGCGGTATCAGGAGAGTAAAGACATTCTGCTGATGGCCTACGAAAAGCACCCGACGGGCAGACTGATTATTTACTCCCTGTGTGAGCTTTGCATCAAGATGGGTGAGTACGATCAGGCAAGCGAATACTATAAAGAATTTGTACAGATCGCGCCGAGAGATACGGGGCGGTATGTTTTGCAGTATAGGCTCTATGAGGCGCTGGATGTCAGCATAGAAGAGCGGATAGCGATCCTCGAGGAGTTTAAGAAGCGGGAGCCGAGAGAGAAGTGGGTATATGAGCTGGCTTATCTGTATCACCGCATCGGTTTGACTACGAAATGTGTGGAGGAATGTGACGAGATGTTCCTCTGGTTCGGGGAGGGCAGATATGTGATTAAGGCGCTGGAGTTAAAGGCGCTGCACCAGCCGCTCAGCCCGGAGCAGCAGGAGAAGTATGACGCTTATATAGAAGGAAGAAGCGCGGGGGAAGACGTGGACGACGTGGAAGAGGAGCCGGAAGAGGAGTACGAACCCGACGATATTCCGGAAGACACGCAGGTGACGGAGGAGATCATCCGAGGACAGGTTGAGATCGACGGGGAGGAGCAGGATGTGTTGTCCGCGCCTACCACAGAGCTGCCCGAAGTCAAGACCGTGGATGTGGGGCAGTACAATACCATCAATCTGCAGATGGCTTTGGCGGAGAGCATGAAAGAAGTGCTGGATGACGGGGAGGATGCTCCCGGCGGCGCGCAGGTTCCGAAAGACATGTCGGAGGAGGAAGAACAGGGTTACAGGGATATTGACGAGGAAGGCTATGCGGATGAACCCGGGGAACCCTTGGGGGAGACGGGTGAGTCGGTTTCCGGGGACAGCAGGGAAATTAGAGAGACGGCAGATGCGGACGAAAATGCCGGCGGAGAGCAGACGCAGGGCGAGGCGGAGGAAGAGCGGTCGAAAGCCTCTATCACGGACACAATCATTGCGCCGCTTTTGGAGGAGACGGCGAAGCTGCCCAACGTAAATACCCTGAACGACGCGGAGCTGCAGACAGCCAGTGAAGAGCTTGTGCGGGATGACACGGTAGTTTTTGACGCGCAGAAAATTATAGAGGAAATGACAAGAGAGGCCGAGAGGCTGCAGGCCAGAGCGCTCAGAGAGCAGGCGCAGGCGGCGTCCAAGCCTACGGAATATGATAAGTATCTTTCGCAGGAGTACGACGGGCAGATTAGTTTTGTGGTGCCTGACGCGGCGAAGGTGGAGAAGCAGATCACCGGCCAGCTCAGCATTGATGATATTATGGCTGAGTGGGAACAGATGAAAAAGGATAATCAGGAGAAGCGGATGGAGGATGTCCGTCAGCATATTATGGCGCAGACAGGCAGCCTGTTTGCGAGCTTTGACGAGGCCACGAAGAACGGTCTGCTGGAGGAGCTGGAGAAAGCCTTTATGGCGGCGATTATGAAGGAATCCGGCAAAAATCCTCATGTAAAGAAAGTAGTTTTCCCGGATGATATGCCCGCAGAGGAAGTTCCGAGAAAAAAGGCTCCGATACAGGAGGAAGAGCGGGAGGCCGTTTTGGAGCCGGAGGAGTCTGACGAATCCGGGCAGGCAGAGGCTGCGGAGGTGGAGGAAAAGAAGTCTCCGAAGAAGTCCGCGAAGGGGGCCGCTGTGGAGCAGGAGGCAGAGGAGACCGATTCCGAGGGGGAAAGCGCGAAGGACAGGGAACTCAGCCCGGAGGAACAGGAGCTTTTCGGAAAATTCGTTCATCAGCGCAAATCCAAGAGACAGTTGATTCATGTGCTGGATAACATGAGTCTGGCATCCTGTACGGGGAATATCATTATCACCGGGGAGGAAGAGACGACGACCATAGCCTTGGCAAAAGCGCTGATTCGGGAAATGCAATATAATGACAACAATTTTTCCGGGAAAGTGGCGAAGATTGAGGGACATGTCCTGAATAAGAAGGATGTGGAGGCGACCTTCTCCAAGATGGACAACGGAGCGCTCATCATTGCGGAGGCGTCCAAGCTGAAAGCCGCTACCCTGGCATCCATGCTAAAAGTGCTTGAGAAAGAAAACATGGGTCTTCTGGCGCTGCTTGTAGGAACGAAGGCGGAGGTGAACGGGCTGCTTTCCAAAAACAGCGCGCTTACCAATACGTTTAATCTGAGAGTGGATATCGAGCCGTTGGACAATGAGTCGCTAGTGGCATACGCGAAACAGTATGCGGAGGATATGGAGTATTCCATTGATGAATTTGGTATTTTGGCGCTTCATACTCGGATTGCGGACAGGCAGACAAGCGACCATGAAGTGACGCTCTCGGAGGTGCGGGATCTGGTGGATGAGGCGATAGAGTACGCCAACAAAAAAACACCGAAACATTTTATGGATATTTTGCTCGCAAAGAGGTATGATGAAGAGGACATGATTATACTGCGTGAGAAGGACTTTATGCATTATTGAAAAAGCAGAGGATCATGAGCTCTTAATGTATTTAAAACAGGGGGTTGAGTTATGGCAGTAAAGAAAGCGGCTAAGTCAACAGGAGTGCAGAAAAAGCAGGGAAAACAGGAGAAGGCGGCGCCCAGGAAAGTGGAGAAGCAGACCACAGAGGAGGTATTTATCTCCGAGGCCGACCAGTATGTGTTTGCGCAGGGAACGCATTATGATATCTATAAAAAGCTGGGAGCGCACCCTTCCGTGGAAAACGGCGAGAAGGGCATGTTTTTCGCTGTGTGGGCGCCCAATGCGGCGAGTGTTCATGTGATCGGCACTTTTAACGGCTGGGACGAGGAAAAGCATGAGATGGAGAAGCTGGGTCCCGGCGGCATCTATAAACTTTTTATTCCGGATGTGGGCGAGAACGAGCTTTACAAATATTTGATTCGGACGCCTTCGGGCGAGAAGCTTTACAAGGCGGATCCCTTTGCCAACTATGCGGAGATGCGCCCGGGCAATGCATCCAAAACCTTTGACATCAGCAAGTTTAAATGGTCTGACAGCGCTTGGATGACTGCCAGGGACGGCAAGGATTACAATAAGGAGCCCATGGCGATCTACGAGTGCCACATCGGTTCCTGGATGAAACATCCCGACGGCACCGCGGAAGGGTTTTATAATTACCGCGAGTTTGCGGACAGGGTTGTGGAGTATTTGAAGGAGATGCACTATACCCATATTGAGCTTATGGGCATTGCGGAATATCCCTTTGACGGCTCCTGGGGCTATCAGGTGACGGGTTATTATGCGCCTACCTCCAGACACGGCGATCCGTCTGATTTCATGTATCTGATCAACACGCTCCACAAAAATAAAATAGGCGTAATTTTGGATTGGGTTCCCGCTCATTTTGCGACGGACGCTCATGGACTTGGCCGTTTCGACGGACAGTGCATCTTTGAGCATCCCGATCCGAGGATTGGTGAGCATCCCGACTGGGGTACAAAGATTTTCAATTATGCGAAGAACGAGGTCAGAAATTTCCTGATTGCAAATGTTCTCTACTGGATCAGAGAGTACCATATTGACGGCATCCGTATCGATGCAGTGGCATCTATGCTTTATCTGGATTACAGCAAGCAGGCAGGCCAGTGGGTGCCCAACAAATACGGCGGAAGGGAAAATCTGGATGCGATCGAGTTCTTCAAACACTTAAATTCCGTGGTGCACGGCGCATATCCCGGATTCCTCACCATTGCGGAGGAGTCTACAGCGTGGCCGAAGGTGACGGGCAAGGTGGAGGAGGACGGCCTTGGTTTCAGCTTCAAATGGAACATGGGCTGGATGCATGACTTCTGCGAGTACATGAAGCTTGACCCGTATTTCCGCAAGAATAACCACTATGCCATGACCTTTGCCATGAGCTATAACAATAGCGAGAATTATATTCTGCCTCTCTCACACGATGAGGTGGTGCACCTGAAATGCTCCATGGTCAACAAGATGCCCGGTTATCCTGTAGATAAATATGCGAATCTGCGCGTGGGCTACAGCTATATGATCGGACATGCGGGCAAAAAGCTCCTCTTTATGGGACAGGATTTTGGCCAGGAGAGAGAGTGGAGCGAGGCGAGAGAGCTTGACTGGAATCTGCTCGGCGAGGAGCAGAATAAGGGGATGCACGAGTATGTGAAGGAGCTGCTTGCCCTTTATAACAAGTACCCGGCGATGTATACGATCGATAACGACTGGGCGGGCTTTGAGTGGCTGAACGCCGATGATGCCGACCGCAGTACATACAGCTTTTTCCGCAAGGATAAGACGGGCAAAAATAATATTATGTTTGTACTTAACATGACTCCTATGATGTGGGAAAATTACAAAATAGGGGTACCGAAGAAGAAAAAGTATAAGCTGCTTTTAAACAGCGACGAGAAGCGGTTCGGCGGAAACGGAAACGTGATTCCCGCCGAGATCGCGGCGGTGAAGGAGCCGTGTAACTTTAAGGACTACAGCATTTCCTTTGATTTGCCGCCTTATACGGCTGCGGTGTTTCTTTTTTAAATGATGATGACGGACGACCGGGTGACTGGTCGTCCGTTTTTATTATTTTTTATTTTGCATTGACAGGTCTACGGGTGTGTAGTACCATAAAACAAAAGGAGGGTCAAGTCATGAACGAAATATTGCTTTCTGACTCCGAGAAAGAGATTCTGGAGTGGATGTGGAAAGAGGACAAAGAATATTCCTACAGGGATATTGCGGCACAGTTTGGAGAGGACTCGGAAAAGAGGTGGAAAAAACAGACATTATCCACATTTTTAACGCGGATGGAACAAAAGGGCGTCATATCTGTTCGGTGTGAAGGGGAAGAGCGATTCAAGAAAAGACGTTATTTTAAGGCGGCGTTAAACAGGCGGCAGTATGAGCGGGAAAGGGCCAGACATCTTCTGGACTCCTATTTTGACGGCTCTTTGAATCAGTTTATGTCAGCATTAAACGGAGGTGAGAAGCTGAGCGGCGTCGAAGCAGATGAGCTGAGAAAATTTCTGGAGGACGCATAATGCTTGTTCTGATTATGTCCATTAGCGGAAGCGTGGTATTCCTAACAGCTTTCCTATGTGCTGTTCTGGGGAAAAAAGTGCTGCCTCCTGCGTGGGCATACAACATGATGAAGATAGCATTGATTTTCTTCTGCATACCATTGCCAAAATACAACAGTATGTACAAAAATGTACTGTTTAACAGACTGGGTATTTCGAAACGATGGGATATGGCAGATATTACTTTAACGAACTTCATTGGGATAGAAGAAGGCGGCCGGCTTCATATAAACTTTCAGACATACATATTGGTGATGTGGGCTGTCTGGGCGTGCGGGCTGTTGTTTACAGGCATGAAGAACATGTATACATTCCAAAAGCTGAAGGCGCTGAAAGCAAACCCGCAAGTAAGTCAGACTAATTATCTGGCGATCCTTGAAAGAGTCAAACAGGAAGTAGGTATCGAAAAGGATATACCATTGCTATGCGCCAATGGGTTTGACACAATCTGTACGATGGGCGTGTTCCGAAAATATGTCATCATACCGGAAGAGGGATTGACAGAAGAGGAAATTTATTTCAGCCTTAAGCATGAGCTGATTCATGTCAAGAGATCGGATGTGGCGTGGAAGTATATCAGTCTGCTCGCCGTTCTCATGCATTGGTTTAATCCATTGGCATATTTCTATTTTGGCGTGATGTCCGTTTACAGCGAACATAGCTGTGATGCCATTTTAGTGCAGGAGCTTGATCCGGAGGAAAGAAAAAGATATGGAAAAGTGATTATTGATATGTCGCAGGTGGGCAGATGGACGAAATCGGTACATCAGGCAAATTTTAGCACGGGTAAAATAATGGTTGAATGGAGGTTGAAAAGTATGTTGCGGAGTAGAAAGAGTAAGAAGATAGAAAGAGTGGCGTCCCTGTTGCTGGGAGCGGTTATTTTGTTTGGGGGTTCTTTGACGGTTTGTGCTTATGAGAATCCGCAGGTGATAAGAGGGGAAGCTGATTTTTTTGAAGTATCACCAAATGAAGAAAATACAAAGAAGTTTGTTGAGGAGGAAATACGTTTTTCAGAAGAAGAGGATCTGGATTATCAGAAATTTTTAGGAGACGATGGGGTGTCTTATGATTTATCAGGGGTACCAAGCAGTAACATGGAAAGGGCTTGGTGCTCGCATTCTTTTGTGAGTGGATATGTTACGAACCATCACAAGTATACAGATGGAAGCTGTAAGACGGAATATTATCGTGCGGAAATGTGCAAAATATGCGGAGAGGTGAGGGTGGGAGAATATTCCCATACGGAAACCTCAACGAAATGCATGCATTAAAAGGAAAGTTATACAATGTGAATTGTTGAAATATAAAGACGCTGTTTTACTTGACATGCGCCTGAAGCCGTAGTATATTACCCCTAGAACTACAAAGATGTAGTTCTAGGGGTTTTAGCAGTTTGCAAACTACATAATAAAAAACGAAAGGATGAAAGAGATGAAAAAAGTAACAAGAACTATAGCTTTGGCGTTGATATTTTGTATGATGTTTTCAAATGCGGCATTTGCGGCGGAACAGGGAGACGAAACGGTGCAGGGCGATTTTTCGACACGCGCGGCAGCGCCTCCGCTCACAGAATTTTATGTTCATGGCGTTACGTCAGAAAACTATCCTAACGGAGAAACCATACAGCATTCTTCATCCGTTTATCCAACGGCAACTGTGCTGGATCATGGCGGGTCATGGCTGCGTGTTACGACATTTGAAATGGGGTATGCGAAATCACGGGTGGCAACCTTTAATAATACGCCCATGAAACGGGAACGGATTCAAAGCGTTGACGTGGATGGAGACAGAGTTATAGACGGGTATTTCGTCACATGGCTGTATGAGGGAGATGTCACGAGCGGTTATTTTTCCGCAAATTCCAAATCGGCTAACTCTCCTTGGAATACCATGTATATTACCAATTTTAGAATCCGGTAAGGCGGGAGGAGATTATGCAGATTAACAATAATTTCAGTGCATCATACATGGCTTCTGCGAATAAAAGCAGACAAAACATAGCGGGTGACACAAAACGCACCTTTTCCGATGTCGCAGTTACGAAGGCGGAAGAAGCGGAAGGCAGCGAAGTGAGAAAAAAGACCTCGGCTGTTTTAGATTCAATCGGTTCTCAGGCCCCGGATGAAGTGAAGCAGGCATGGATGGAAGCAGAGGAAGAAACTGACGCATTTTTTACAGTCTTCGGTCTTTATATAAGCAAAGACGGCAAGCACGCGCACATGACCCAGATGGGAATAGACCGCTTTATCAGATGGTACCGGGGCGAATATAATCAGGATGATCTTTTGGGAAATTCTGTGGGAAGTGCCATCAAAGCGGTAAATAAGTGGATATATGACGTGGATCATCCGCTTGCCGGATCGCCCGCAAGAAGCAGGGAGGATCAGCAGTTAATCATGAAAGAAAGGGAGTTTTATGAGGTATTTCTTGATAAGCTGTTGAAGCTTTCCAAGAAGGCGCCGCAAACTTAATTCCAAAAATAGAAGGAGAATTTTATGTACAAAAGAATAACTAAATTACTTTCAATAACACTAACCCTAAGTATGCTTTTCTCTGCGACTGTTTTCGCAGAAGAGCCAGGTACAATAAGAGATATGACATACGAAGAATGGCTGGTGGAACAGGAAAGTGTGAGCGATTCCGCTAGTGCGGCAGAATCGGATATGGAGCCTGTAAAAGCCGTATCTCAGGAACAGGAAGTTAGTGCTGTGGCGCAGACACACGAAGCAGAGAGTACTGGAAATACACCACTTGATGCGATACTGGAAGAAAAGGGAACGTATGACTTAAAGGGGGAAGTCAATCGTGATCGGTTGGCATATGATGTTACCGATAGTATTTCGAGTGATGGCATTATGGAATTGTCAGCGCCTACGGCTGATTTGATTCCTGTAATTTATAATGAGGAATCATTGGTAAATGGGGAAATCTCAACTGATACAGTACTTGTTTTTTTCTATAATGATACTGTTGATGATGATGTTACGATTACCGGCCGCTATGTAGATGGAAGTGCCGTACCATATATTCTGGGCGAAATTGATGGCGCTTTTGTCATGCAGATCACTGAACCTGGCAGTTTTGAGTTATATTATCAGATAGAAGATAGCACAGGAGCATTTTCAAGAGTGGTAAGGTATT
This sequence comes from Lachnospiraceae bacterium, assembly GCA_009774215.1. Taxonomy (GTDB): domain Bacteria; phylum Bacillota; class Clostridia; order Lachnospirales; family Lachnospiraceae; genus UBA3282. The sequence continues at coordinate 623 of VSNH01000053.1, read as the reverse complement.
CGATTACCGTTGTTGCGGCTGCAGAACAATACCAGGTGTTTGAGGGAAGCTTCTCGTCCGCAGGTGCCTCTGCTACATATAATTTCTCGATTGATTTTAGCCAAATGGACTCGGCGGCAGTTTGCCTAGTGAGAAAAGGATATGTGGGAACAAGCATAAAAGTATATGATGAAAGCGGCAATCAGATATTAGCAAGAGCAACTACCAAAAGACAGGCAAAGAACTGGGGATTTATAGATAAACCATCTGCTGATGCGACTGTTTGTAACTATACGGTTGTAGCTACACCAAATGCGTATGAAAGCCGTGCAAGTGACTACAGAATCATAGTTGGAAATAAGAATGATACTGAATTAATGATGAGCGGGATTGAAAATACTGTATTGCTGGAACAGTATTATGAGGCGCAAAATAATCTGCAGCACAACGATTATGCGCCGAATGTTGGAGAGTACTGGTATAAGTATAAAAGAGAATCTACAAGTGTTATTACTATTTTAAGTAATGTTGACGATATAAGGTTTAAGATACTGGATATTTCTTCACAACTCAAACTTCGCACTTGAATAAGTGCCTATGCACCTTGAAAATTCAATCATAACTGGCAATAAAACAGCATGAAA
>VSNH01000052.1 GCA_009774215.1 Lachnospiraceae bacterium | reverse complement strand
CGTCGCAAAACATTAATACCCCGTCTCCGAAACACTCCTGTATGGTGTCCAGATCGTTGGTAAACAGGCTCATCAGATTACCGACTTTATTCACTTGAAAGTAATCCTGCGAAAGATTTTTGCAATGGTCAAACATGCGGTTGCGCAAATCGGTCTCCACCTTAATCGCCGCCCCGTAAAAGCTGACACGCCACAAAAAACGCCCCACCACCATGACCAGAATAACCACAATGGCACGCCGACACACTACGTTTAACAGCACGTCCATGGTAAAGGGCACAAATTCACCTCCTATTTCCACAGAGCCGCCGTTCATGCCATTCACCACGATACGGTACAGTTCCGGCAGAATCAACTGGAAATAGTCAACAAAAATAAGCGCCGCAATACCCACAAGCAGAAGCGGTCCGTATTTCCTATAGTATCGGTTGATATGTTTTCCGAAAATCACTGTGTATTCCTCCGTGCGTTCAGCCTACGCCCATTCGCAAAATCTTAAAACATATGTTTCAGTGCAAGCTTCAAGATCGTCTCCGAGGTGGCGTTTTCCGTAATTTCCACCTTCTTCACCGCCGCCGTGGCGTCGGAGGCGGAATACCCAAGCGCTACTAACGCCTCTATGGCCTCCCGCCTCATCAGATTGTCGCCGCCCTGTGCTCCGGCCGCTGTTCCGGTCTCATCCGCGGGTACACCAATCCCATTTAAGGTATCTTCCAGCGAAATCTTATCCCGCAGCTCCAGAACCACCCGCTCCGCCGTCTTCTTTCCGATTCCCGGCGCCTTGGCGATGGCCTTCGCATCCCCCGCCATCACGGCAAACCGCAGGTCGTCGGCGCTCATCACCGACAAAATCGCAAGACCGCCTTTCGGTCCGATTCCGCTGACTGCAATCAGTTTCTTAAAAATCTCCAGATCGTCTCGGGTCAGAAAACCGAAAAGCGCAAACGCATCCTCGCGCACCAGCGTGTAGGTGTATATCTTTACCTCATTTCCCACCCCGGGCAGAAGCGCCGCCGTGGCAGTGGAAATCTTAATGTTATAGCCGATTCCGCCTGCCTCCACCACCACCGCATCCTCCGCGATCTCCTCAATCGTTCCCTTTATGTATGCGTACATGGTTCCCGTTCCTTTCGTTTTTTCACTTTCTTATAAAACATGCATCCTGCTCCGGCAGACTCTCCTCGTCGGCCCGATACCGCTCCACTCTCATGTGAAGATCATATTTCTCCCGAAGCGCCGCGATCTTCCCCATCATCGGGGACGCATGATGCGCGTCGATAGCCGCCTGATCCCGCCAGCGATCAATCAGAAGCACCGTCTCCTCATCCTGCATGGGAAAGAAATACTCGTATTTCAGGTTCCCATCCTCCCTGCGGATTTCATCGGCAGTCCCGCTCTCCTCCATCTCCTGCGCGAACTTGCGCGCGTTTCCGTCTTTTCCGGTATAATACAAATTCACTGTAATGCTCATATGCGCTGCTCTCCTTTTCCCGGAATCATTCATCCCAAATATCTACATATATCACGTACAACCAAATCATACAAACCGCCGCAAATAAGGCAGAAGCGTCATCCCCACAAATCCCAGCAAAGCGCCCGTCGCCGTGCCCGCTACCAGCAGAAACGGCAGATACCAGGCCACCGCCAAAGTTTCCACCACCGCCATTGCCACAAGAATCTGCCCTGCATTATGGAACACACCGCCAAGCACGCTCACCCCCACCATGGAGAAACGCTTCGTCCGCCTGCCGATCACCATAGCGGCAAAACTGAATGCAGCACCTGCGAGGGCATATAAAATGGTATAGAGACTGCTGAACAGAAAACCGGACAGGACAATCCGCAGACCATTCACCAAAAGCGCCTCCCGCTCTCCCTTTGTCAAAAATTTCACGGTCTTCGCACGCTGCGTCTCCACCGTACCCGCCATTCCGGCCGTATCCCTGAAACCGTCAGACGTGCCTTCCTCTTCCGCCTTTTCACATAACAATAGAAGCACGATCAGATTGGGCAGCCCCAGCTTAATTCCCGGAATCCCGAAGGAAAACGGAATCAGAGATTCCACATAGGACAAGATCAGTGCAAGCGCAAGCATCAGTCCAAGTTCAGCCGTCCGCCTCATAACTGCCTCCCGTTCCGCCCACAATCTCCACTGCAAGCTTATGCGGCAGACAGATAATGCTCTCCCCGCTGCCCGTTATGGGTATGTGATGCACGCAGATCTGATCCCTGCAGTCGGCAGCATCCATGGATACGCTCTCCGCTGAAACAGCCAGAAGATTGTAGCTGACCCCTTCGGGAACCGACGGGGCCAAACCGCCGCCCGCCTCATACCATTTACAGGATATGCCCTCCTCGTCGTAAAGAATCAGGCAGTAACGCGCCGTTTCGCTGTGCGCCGTCTCCATATCCCGCGGCCCTTCCTGTGCAAGAGACATACTTGCAATCGTCTGCCCGTCATGGGATATCCGCAGGGTACGCCCGTCCTTCCTGCTCATGGCAAACCAGACAAAGCTTCCCAGTGCGAGAAACAGGAAAAATGTGATCAGGCATACATCTCCCCTGCGAATCTGTACGCGATTTTTTCTGTTGTTTTCCATTCTTTCTGCAAGCATATTGATATCTTACCACAGGCGAACATATGTTTCAAGTCCTTCCTGCATACGAATTCATCTCTGAGAAAAATTCATTACTTTTCACAGGCACCAATTCACCAACCTCACATAAGATAAACCATAACTAACATTTGGAGGACACTAAAAATGAGTGATCTTACAGCAACTCACTGCGGATGCAACAATACCAGCACAGCAAACAACGGATGCGGTTCCTGGATCTGGATCCTGATCCTGTTATCCTGCTGTGGCGGCAATAACGACGGCTGCGGTTGTGGCGGCGGCTTCTTCGGCGGCAACAGCCTGTTTGGCGGCGACAACAACTGCTGTTCCTGGATCTGGATTCTGATCCTGTTATCCTGCTGCTGCAACAACTAAGCTTTACACCATCACATCTATCACACACATCTGAAACAGAGTTCCGCCGCAGGGTTCTCTTCCTGCGGCGGGCCGCTCTGACAGGCGGCTATTTTTCTTTTGTGTGTCATATACTGTAGAGAAAAACGGCATCAGAAAGGCATAGCTTATGGCAGAAAAAAGAGAAGACGCGTCAAATGTTATGGCATTCGATGCCCTGTACACCACCAATCAGATCCAGAAGCTCAAGGTTCTTCTCCCCTACATAGAACCTTCCATGCAAAAGCATCTGGCCGTCTACATCAAGTATATGGAACTGCAATATACGATGAATCTCACAAAGAGACACACTTCCGCGCTCAGCGGATGTGGGCTGTCCCAGCCGACAAAGCCCGATCTGAAAAAACTCTGCCGGGAGCTGTGTCTCTACTCCACCCCAGAGGAGATCCGGCAGTTGGAACAGATACAAAACATGCTGCAGACGCTGGAGACCGTACAGGAAATGACCCAGACCATGAATGCCATGCAGGAAATTTTCCCAGACATGAATATGGATTCCCTGTTTGAAAATCCGCTGTCCGGATCAGGACAGACCGGGGATGACGGGGAGCGTCCCGAAAAGGCGGCGTCCCCCGGCTCCCCCATGATGGATATGCTGATGCACATGCTCACCCCCGAGCAGCGGGAAATGTACGAACTGTTCCAGCAGCAGATGCCGGACGACAGCTCCGAACCGTAAATTTTTATCCGATTCACTATGGAGGTTACCATGAATAATGACTGGATGAATGATCCGTCCCTCGCCGGAATCGACAGGGCAAAATTGGATTTCCTGCAGGCGCTCGTCTTTGAGAGCCGCGGTCTGAAACGGGAGCAGATGCTGCCTTTCCTGATGGCGGTCGCCAAGAGGGGACAGGCGGATCACATTACATTTACCAATGAGGAAATCGAGACAATCGTCGCCGTCATCAAAAGGGAATCCTCGCCGGAGGAAGCCGCAACCATAGATAAAATGATGCGGATGCGAAAAAAGAAAGGGTGATGCGTCAAGCACCACCCTCCGATTGCTGCCAGTTCAATACCTCTTCCTGAATCTCCCTGTAAATGCCATATCCCACAGACTCGTCGTCATAATCATTTTCCTGCCAGAAGTCCCAGCCCCATTCGAGCCCGTCCTCAAAAACAGAAGTCAGCTCCCCGAGGTCTTTTATCTTCTGTTCATATTCTTCTTTCGTGAGCGGTATCTCTTCCGCATCCGTCTCACTGTGTGTAAACGGATCAGCCGCTGTCTCTGCGTAAAAATAAGTACAGCTCAAAGCCGTTCCGTCAAAGTCGCATTCGTCCGGTTCGCTCCACAGATCTTCCTTCAGACAATACCCGTCCTCTGTCCACTCATAAATCCTATGGTTGTAAATTCCGTCTGTCCCCATGGTATGTGGCCATGTATACAGCACAAGACTCCCGTCCGCCGTGTGATACAGCTCGCTCGACCACGACCACGGCTCCAGTCCTTCCACCGTGCGCATCTCGCCGTCCAGTGTGTAACACACCAGATAATGCCAGCCGCCTCCTGCTGTCAGATACACTTCCGGCACGCCGTCCCCATTGTAGTCCGCCACCTTGGCCCGATCAAGATACATACTGCATATGTCATCCATGGGAAGCATGACAGCCATCTGCACCAGTTCGTTCCGCACAGGAACGCCGTCACATGCCGCTGTCATCACATGGGAAGAAATTGTAAGTGCCGCCAACATGATAGATAGCACACTCATATTATTCCTCCATTGTGAAGTACCGCTCGCAGGAGCCTCAGACAGAATTTCAAATCTGCCCCCTGTGTTAGTGTGAGAAGTACTTCTAGAACTCAGCAGCAGAGGCTGCTTCGTTAAGAAGTACTAAGTCTCACACAGGAGAATACCCAAAATACGGGCATTCTCCACACGGATATGAGATTCCGTAGAGCGGAATCATGACGATTAGTGTGAAAAGTACGAAGTCTCACACAGGAGAATACCCAAAATACGGGCATTCTCCGCACGGATATGAGATTCCGCAGAGCGGAATCATGGCGGTTAGTGTGAAAAGTACTAAGTCTCACACAGGAGAATGCCTGAAAAGAGGCATTCTCCGCATTGATTATAGGAAATTATGACAGCGGCGATTTTTACTTCTGCACGATATTCACCAGTCTGCCGGGCACATAAATCTCCTTCACAATCGTCCCCGTCAGCTTATCCGCGATCGTCTCCTTCGCTTTCGCGATCACCTCATCCTTCGGGTCATCCTTGCCGATATTCAGGGTCGCCCGGTTCTTGCCGTTGATCTGTACCACAATCTCCACCGTGGACTCCACGGTTTTGGATTCCTCAAAGGAAGGCCATTCGGTCTGGTAAACCCTGCCCGCAAAGCCTACCGCCTGCCACAATTCTTCTGTGATATGCGGCGCCACCGGGTTCAGCAGGGCGAGAAGCGTCTTGAACTCACCCTTTGTCACCGCATTCTTCTTGTAAAATTCATTGACAAGGGTCATCATTGCGGCAATCGCCGTATTGTATTTGAGATTTTCAAAATCGCTGCTGACCTTCTTGATGGTCTGGTGCATCCTGATCTCCATATCCTTGGAGTAATCCATGCTGTCTGTCAGGATATCCTGCAGCTTCCACACTCTCTCCAAAAATCTGCGGCAGCCCTTCACGCCGTCCTCGCTCCAGCCCGCGCTCAGCTCGAACGCGCCGATAAACATCTCGTATGTCCGCAGGGTGTCCGCGCCGTAGTCTGTCACGATATCGTCGGGATTCACCACATTGCCGAGAGACTTGGACATCTTCACCACCGGGTGCTCCGCCATCTCTCCGTATTTTTCCTTGAGCGCCTGCCTTGCCGCCTTCTCGCTGCCGTGCTCTTTAAGAAGCGCCTCCTGCTCCGCCGCCGGAAGATTTGAGAAACAGTGGGGATTCAAGCCCAGAATCATGCCGTGAGACGTCCGCTTCGCGTAAGGCTCCGGGCAGGGTACTACTTTCTGGTCATAGAGGAACTTGTGCCAGAACCGGGAATATAACAAGTGCAACGTGGTATGCTCCATACCGCCGTTGTACCAGTCCACAGGCATCCAGTAGTCAAGCGCCTCCTTGCTCGCCAGCGCGTTCTCATTCTTCGGATCCGTATAGCGCAGGAAATACCACGACGATCCCGCCCATTGGGGCATTGTGTCCGTCTCCCGCTTCGCGGGACCACCGCAGCACGGGCAGGTGGTATTGACCCAATCAGTCATAGCCGCCAGCGGCGACTCGCCCGTATCTGTCGGCATATAGCTCTCCACCTCGGGAAGCTCCAGAGGCAGTTCGCTCTCGTCAAGCGGCACAAAACCGCATTTCTCACATTCTACAATCGGAATTGGCTCGCCCCAGTAACGCTGTCTGGAGAATACCCAGTCGCGCAGCTTAAAGTTGGTCTTGGCACAGCCTACGCCCTTCTCCTCCAGAAAAGCGATCATTTTCTCCTTGGCGTCCGCCACGCTTAAACCGTTCAGGAAGTCGGAGTTCACAAGCGTGCCTTCCGCCACGTCCGTGTACACTTCCTCCTGCACATCCTTTCCGCCCGCAACCACCTCAACGATAGGCAGACCGAACTTCTTCGCAAACTCCCAGTCTCTCTCATCGTGTGCCGGCACCGCCATGATCGCGCCCGTACCATAACTCATCAGCACATAATCGGAAATATAGATCGGGATCTCCTTGCCGTTCACCGGGTTCACCGCGGACATGCCGTCGATGCGCACGCCGGTTTTCTCCTTCGCGAGCTCCGCCCGCTCGAAGTCGGACTTTCTCGCCGCCTGCTCTCTGTAAGCGCATATATCGTCCCAGTTTTTCAGCTCGTCCTTATATTTATCAATGATCGGATGCTCCGGCGACACTACCATGTAGGTCGCGCCAAACAGCGTATCGCAGCGGGTCGTATAGACGCGCAGCTTATCCTCTTTGTCCTTGATGGAGAAATCCACTTCCGCGCCCATGGATTTCCCGATCCAGTTCTTCTGGGAAACCTTGACGCGCTCCACATAGTCCACCGTGTCAAGCCCTTCGATCAGCTTGTCCGCGTACTCTGTGATCTTTAACATCCACTGGCTCTTTACTTTGCGGACTACCTCCGCGCCGCAGCGTTCGCAGACGCCGTTCACCACTTCCTCGTTGGCAAGCCCGACTTTGCAGGAAGTACACCAGTTGATCGGCATCTCTGACTTGTATGCCAGCCCCGCCTTGAACAGTTTCAGGAAAATCCACTGTGTCCACTTATAATAATTGGGGTCTGTGGTATTGACCTCCCTCTCCCAGTCAAAAGAATAACCGAGAGAATGGAGCTGGCTCTTGAAACGCGCCACGTTGTTCTGCGTCACGATCTTCGGGTGAATGTGGTTCTTGATCGCATAGTTTTCCGTGGGAAGTCCGAACGCGTCCCACCCCATGGGATAGAGCACGTTGTAGCCCTGCATTCTTCTCTTTCTCGCCACAATGTCAAGCGCCGTGTAAGGACGCGGATGTCCCACATGAAGCCCCTGCCCCGAGGGGTAAGGGAACTCCACCAGCGCATAATATTTCGGTTTGGAGTAATCCTCCGATGTCCGGAAAGCCTTCTCGTCATCCCAGATCTTCTGCCACTTTGTCTCCACTTCTCTGTGATTGTACACTTCTGCCATGTTACTGCCCAATCCTTTCCCGCCGCATAAGGCTTTTCTTATCTCAATCTGCGGCAGGGCAGAGCCTGACCGCCACAATTATAACGATTTTTCATACTCTTTTCATTTTATTATACTTGTCGGATTTGTCAACTGTTTTCTTACCGTCCGCAACGCACCGGGAAGTCGGAAAATTGAAATTGTAATTCGGGTTTTCACCAGCCGGGGTTATAAAAAACCGGCTGGTGAAACTTGTTTTTATGACTTTCTCCCTCTCATCTCCTGATAGCATCGAAACAGGCAGAGCCATTGAATGTAAAGCGTGACGCCATCCTCGTAAGCGTGATACAGCCCTGCCCGCTTTAGAGCCGACGACGCCTGTCTCTTGGTCAGCAGTCCGCCTTTCCCTGTGACACCGCATTTCATTCCCTGCTCAATGAATTTCTGAAACGCCCGGTATTCCTTTCCATTCAGATCCGGAACGGCTTTTTGGGAAAAATGCACCAGGACAGAGTCCACGGACGGCTTCGGATGAAAGTCTTCCCTGCGGAAATGGTACACAACCTTCATCTCCCACCGCACCTTAAGCTCCAGGGACTTCTTTGTCTCCCGCGGCAGTCCCATGAACCGTTTTGCCGCCCCCTTCTCCATCACAAGCCACATGTCAGTCGGCGCATTCGCCCTCTGCGTCAGCTTCTCAACAATCTGTGTTGTCAGGAAAAACGGGATATTGGCAAACACTTTATAGTCCCCTTTCTCCGGCAGACGATATTTCATAAAATCTCCCGAAACCAGCTCGGCATTCTCATATTTTGACAGCCGCTTTTTCGCACGCTCCATAAGTCTTTCATCAACTTCCACCGAGCATACCTTTCCCGCCCTTTTACAAAGGGCTTCCGTCAGATGCCCTTTCCCGGTGCCGATCTCCAGCACCATATCCCCCTTCTGTATATCCGCCGAACGAATAATCCTTTGAAGCAATTTGGAATCCGTCAGAAAATTCTGGGAATCCGATACTTGTTTTATATAGTCATAGTCTGCCTGTCTCCTGCTCTTCTGCATAGCGCGCCTCCTTTTTATCCCATACACCGCGGTTCGCCTGTCGGCAAATCCGATTTCCCCGATAAAAGGACAGTAAAAAAGCAGGACAGACTCCGCAAACAAAATCTTCCTGCTTTACGCTCTATACCTACGCTCTGCGGAGAATACCGTATTTCAGGCATCCTCTTGAGTGAAAGTGATTTGCAAAACAAATCTAGGGAAACGCTGATTAAAGCGTTTCCCGCACCGGATTTGCGCCGCGAAGCGGCACATTCCTTTGCAAATCCGTGTGCATCCGCCGGAGGCTCTAAGGAAGTGCTGATTTAATCAGCGCTTCCCTAGAACTTTTTAGCGAAGCAGCCTCTGCTGCGCTTTAGAAGTTCTTTTCACTCTACGCTTTTATTCGCACGCAAAAAAGACCCCATCTACATGAGACGATATCATCTGCTTTTTACTGCCCCTGATAACGGGTACGTGCGCACTGAATAAAAACTCCCACGCTTAAGCCGCCTTTCTAAAATTTGTAATGTTAATTTTTAACATATCCACCATAGCACACATACAATGCGGCTGTCAATGCAGGGCTCGGCAAATCACTGGTAAACTTCCTCACCCACCCCATAAATCCCGTCGTTTCCCACTATTTACCACGGTTTGCTCTTGCCCCCTCCCCTCAATTTTTGCTATAATGATATACGTTGAGTCTTATTTCACAAGAAATGCGTTATATTCCTAAACAAAACTCCCTCTGGGAAGACATACACACAAACAAGGAGGAATCATGATGATACGGAACAGAAACAGATGGCTTGCGACCATTCTTGCCATAGCGATCGCGCTTGGCGACTGCGGCGGCATGACGGCGCTTGCCACGGAGAGCGGCACGAACGCGGAAAACACAGTCTCCGAAAATAATACGAGTTCTGATGAGGCGCCGGAAAACGAAGCCGGAGAAAATGAGGGCAACGGCTCTCTCTCTGACTCCTATGACGAAAATATTTCTTCGGAAGAATCAGACGTCCCGCCGGATGAGGATGCCTCCATGGAAACCGACAAGACAGGCCAAACGGAGGAAACAGACACAGAAGTTAAATTACCTGCCTTACATATCGGACAGATTCCCGAAGGCGAAACGCTTCCCTCTGCGGATGACGACGCCTTTTCCTATGATCTTCCGATCTCTTTTGAGGCAGCGGAAAATCTGATTTTATTTGTCAATTATGACGTAGAACCGGCACCCGAATACAGGGAGGCCGGCATATTGGAGTGGCGCATTCTCCGCGGTGAAAAAGGACTGGAGCCCGGCAGTACAAACCTTCTGAATGAGGCGGATGACTGGAACGGCTTTGAGGAAGTGTCCGCTTCGCCCTTCTTTGTCATGGAAAAAATAACCGATGAAGAAAGTGCGTATGAGCAGATGATCCTGCTCTCTTCCACAAAAACCTTTTCTCATGTCAACGGCGCTGAAAATTACGAGACGTCAAATACGTCTGAATACTTTGACTACTATATCCGGGCCGCTTATTACCCGGAAACGGAAAACGGGAAAGCCGAAAACTTTTATGCAGCGGCCACCGTACCATTTGCGCCCCAAAATAACCCTGACACTGACACTGAACAGATAACGGAAGCTCCCATCGCTGTGGAAGAAATTACGGCGGATGCCGAGAATACTGCTTCTTCCGTCTCGGAAAATTCTTCCATTTCCGAAAACAACATCCATACCACTGACGACACACTTTCCGGAAACGATCTTGCCATGAGCGATACGCCGTCCGCGGCTGAAGACAACGCTACAGATCCACCGGAAGACACGGACTTAGAAAATGCCGGGACAGAACCTTCCACAGTCTCCGAAAACAACAGCGCGGCATCGCTGATTATGTCTGCCGAAAACGATGCAGCCGCGAATAGTGACCTGCCGCCGCTGGAGAAACCGTGGAACGGCAAAATATCCCTGTATAAAGGCACCACCGCAGTTGAGGAAAACATCCTTGCCGAAAAAGAGCAAATTACCATGTCGCTTGAAGACACACAGCAGATTACCGCAAAAACGGAGTCGGCCATGACACAGGCTGATATTGTATGGGAAAGCAGCGATGAAACCGTCGCCACTGTAAATGCCGACGGAAACGGAACCGCCACGATCACGGCCTCCGCGGAAGGATTCGCCAGAATCACGGCGTCCTGCCAGGGGATCACGGCCTCTGCTATCGTCGATGTCGTGCATGATAAAAACAATTCGGACAATGATAAGCTCCTCGACCTCTCCGGCGACATCCGGGTGGCAGGTTTCGTGAAAGAAAGCGACGAGCTTGTCTACAACGGGCAGAAAATCACGCAGAGCTTCCGCGTCTATCACAAAGACACCCTGCTGAAAGAAAAGACGGATTACACCCTGACTTACAAAAATAACGTCAACGCCGCCACGTGGAATGCCGCCAAGGCGCCCAGCGTGACCATCAAGCTGAAAGGCCAGTATCAGGGCAGCGTAACTCTGTACTATACAATCAAACCTCTGGATATCAACAACATTGATATCTATAATACGCCTAAAGTTTCGCCGGCTTACGAGCAGACCGTCAATTACAGCAAAAAGCTGAAAATTCCCGCTCCTGTTCTGACCTATGGCAAGAAAAAACTGGCTGTGAACAAGGATTTTGTCTGTGATTATACCAAGCCCGGCGAAGGCCTGACGCCTTTACCGACCGACTATAAAAATGGGGATCTCTACGAGGCGGGAAAAACCTACTCGTACACCGTAAACGGAACGGGAAATTTTAAAGGCTCTTTCCTCATGCAGCTTGTTGTGCTTAAGGATAAAAAACGGAATTTCAGTTCCGCATCCGTGAAGCTTGACCAAAAACAGTACGAATACCATGGAATGGCTTTGGATGAATCGGCTGTTAAGATTATCGAGGTAAAAATAAGCGGACAGATCGTGGAACCGGCGCATTATGATTATAAAGTTTACGCCTCCGGAATGGAAGGCGCTTATGTCATGGTCTCTCCCAGCAGCGCCGGTAAAGCTGCCGGTTACAGCGGCTGCAAAAAAATAACCCTGAAGCTTGTGGGCGACAGACAGCTTAAAGACGCTGCCCCCGGCGCAGACTGGAAAGACAGTATTCCCTTCTCACAGAAAATCGTAGATAAAAACGGCGGCATATTCCAGAGCGGCTCCTCGTTGATAACCTACGAGAATACACCGCTTACGGAGGGAACCGACTATACCGTAAAATACGGCAATGCCAAAAAGGCAGGGAAAGTGACCGCCACCTTTACGGGCAAAGGCAGATATAAGGGCACGCTCCGGCTGTCCTACACCATCACACCGAATACCGACATCAAAATTTACCCGGGTAAAAATGTGGACGATCAAAACGGGACTTATGAGGTCGCATACCAAAAAGACGGGGCTGTGCCCGAGCTCATTTTAAAAGACGCCGACTATACCGTCCTCAAAAACAAAACCGACTATACCATAAAATACAAAGACAACAAGACGCCCGGCACAACTATGACCTGTGAAATCACGGGGAAAGGAAATTACAAGGGATATGTGCGGACAGTGTCTCTTATGGTGACAAACGGCGATATCGGTAAATGCACCATCTCTATCCCGGATAAACCGTACAGCGATAAGCCGAACAAATGGAAATCGACCGTCACGGTCAAGGACGTGAACGGCAAAAAACTGACGGCCGGGAAAGATTATGACAAGAACTTCACCTACAGCCATACACAGGAGCAGTCGCCTCCGGCGGGCACTACCGTTGAAGTTACCGTAACAGGACTCGGCTGTTACGAAGGCTCTGTCATCAAAGGGACGTATCGGATTTTTGCAAAGAATATCAGCGTCTTAAAAGTGGTCATCGACCCGCAGGAATATACAGGGGAGGAAGTCCTGTTAAACCAAAACAATGATAAGAGGGATATTCATATATATGCCAACAATGCCGACGCGAAGAAAAAGCAGAATGAAATAACAAGTTCCTGCTACGAAATTATCGGATACACAAACAACGTGAAAGCCGGCACCGCAAAAGTCACTCTGCACGGTATCGGGGAATATGGCGGAACAAAAACGTATGCCTTTAAGATTCAGAAGAAACAATATCTGATTAACCATGTGAAGGGAATCGCTTTGAACAAAACCAGCCTCTCCCTCTCTCTCGCAGAGCCGAACGAAGAAATCAGAACCCTGACTGCCACACTTACGGCGGAAACCGACAAAATGATCGCAAATCCGACCGTGGTTTGGACAAGCTCTAACAGCAATATCGTTTCCGTAGAGGAGAAGCCGGCGAGCTCCTCCCAGGGCCTTGCTGATACCCCATGTACCGTAAGCGCTTCCGCCATCCTTACATTGAAAAAAGAAGGCAGCGTAACGATCACGGCGACCGCGCAGGATAGTGGGAAAAAGGCGCAGTGCAAGGTTACTGTCGTCGACGCCCCGGTTCTTTTAGAAGCCGGTCAGACGATCAAAGAAAACATTGGAAACACATACCAGCTTCACATAAAATTTGCACCCACTCAGGATTCGGCTAATCTCAAGTGGGAAAGCAACAATCCGGATGCGGTTTCCGTTGCTAAAAATGAGGAAGGTGCCGTGCTCACCATGAAAAAGGCAGGCGCTGCCGTTATCAAAGCCGTGTATACCTCCGGCAAGAAAACCTTTACGCAGCAGTGTTATGCCGTAGCGGTAGACCCGAATGAAAAAGCGCCGGAAACAACAGGTGCACTTCTCACTTACGAACAGCAGGATGGCGTCACCGACGATACGCCATACATTAACAAAATGCTGCGGGATTATGAGTGGGGTGACGAAACTCACGTGCGTGAGGTGACGCTGTATATTCCTGCGGGTGTGTACCATATTGATGCGACAGCAGGCGGCAATGATTACCTTGGCAACTATAAGTTTGGCGGCATCGTCCTGACTACCAACCAAAAGCTTGTTATGTCGCCCAGCGCATTGTTAGTTGCTCTTCCTAACAACAAGAAAAATTATCAGGTAATCAATATCACCGGACGCGACGGTGTCAGCGTCTCCGGCGGGCAGATCATCGGCGAGCGGAAGGAGCATAATGGAAGCGGCGGCGAGTGGGGACATGGGATTTATGTAGCCGGTTCTACGAATATCACCATCGACAATGTGGATATTTCCCAATGCTGGGGCGACGGCATATATCTGGGCTTCTATGACGGTCCAAACAAAAGCAGCAACGGTGTAACCATTACCAACTGTAACCTCCATCACAACCGCCGAAACAATCTGTCCATCACGGATGTGAGCAATGTTACGGTCAACAACTGCGAATTTAACTATGCAAGCGGCGCAGACCCACAGTACGGCATCGACATTGAGCCAAACAAAAACAGAACCTGCAGCAATGTAACCATATCCAATTCCAGATTCAAGGGAAATGCCAAGGGATCCATTCAGATTCTCGGACAGTTGAACGCCCATGTGAAAGGCGTCACGATAGAAAACTGCACCGGCGACAAAGAACCTCTCATATGGCAGGGATACGGCGGCAGTGTAAGCGGTGTGACACAGAAGGGCAACAAGTGGGGATAACCAACTTGCATTCCCATTTTATATGGGCTAAACTATTTGTTGTGTCCATCTTGGGCACCTCCTGTGTTGTATTTTTTGTGGTTTGCAGACCCACTTTTATACTAACACAGGAGTTTCTTTTATCTAAAGATTTGCCCTCCCCCTGCATAGCAGGGGGTTTATTTTTTCTGTGACACAAAAAAAGCGGATATCCTTTCCTAAAACCAAAAGGATATCCGCCATCATATCTCAACTAACTGTTATGCGTCAACGTTCGCCTCCGCAACAGCTTTCGCTCTCGCTGCCACTTCCTTCTCCTGCACGTCGCTGGGCGCCTGCTCGTATCTCGCAAACTCATACTTGTAAGTGCCGCGTCCGCCGGTCATGGAGCGAAGATCGGTGCAATAGCCGCTCAAGCACGCCACCGGGATATCCGCCTCAACCACGGTCTTACCGTCTCCCGCAGGATTCATCCCAAGCACTCTGCCTCTTCTCTTATTCAGATCGCCCATCACATCACCCGTGTAAGAATCGGGTACAGTCACCTGTAAGTTTGCAATCGGCTCAAGCAGCACCGGCCCTGCCTCCATAAAGCCCTTCTTGAAGGCCTGAATCGTCGCCATCTTGAAGGCCATCTCGGAGGAGTCCACCGGATGATAGGAGCCGTCGTAGAGAACCGCCTTCACACCCACCACAGGGTACGCCGCCAGCGGCCCTGCCTGCACGGAATCCTGCAGGCCCTTCTCCACCGCCGGGAAGTAATTCTTCGGCACAGCGCCGCCCACCACTTCCTGCTCGAACACAAACGGCGTCTCTAAATCGCCGGATGCCTCAAAGCGCATCTTTACATGCCCGTACTGGCCGTGGCCGCCGGACTGCTTTTTATATTTATGCTCCACATCGGATTTCTTGCGAATCGTCTCCTTATACGCAATCTTCGGCTCGGTAAGCTCGATCTCCACCTTGTATTCATTAAGAAGACGGCTGACAACCACCTCCAGATGCAGATCGCCCATACCGTAGAGCAATGACTGCTTGTTCTCTGCATCATTGACCACCTGGAGCGTCTGATCCTCATGGCGCATCTTCTGCAGCGCCTGGGAAACCTTATCCACATCTCCCTTATTCTTCGCCCGATACCGCTTGTATGTATAGGGCGTGGAAATCTCTGTCTTGCCGTAGCGGATGATGCGCGCCTTGGTGGAAAGCGTATTGCCGGTGCGCGCCGCCGTCAGCTTCGCGATGGCGCCGATATCGCCCGCATGAAGCTCCTTGACCTCAATAGGCTTACTGCCCTGCATCACATAAAGCTTGCTGATCTTCTCTTCCACTTCCTTCTCGTCGTTGTAGATCACATCGTCGCTCTTAAACACGCCGGAACACACCTTAATCAGCGAATATTTACCGATAAAAGGATCGACAATGGTCTTAAAAATATAAGCCGACTTCGCCTTTGAGAAATCAAAGTTCGCCTGAAATATTTCGTTCGTCTTTAAATCAACGCCCGCAATCTCCCGATTTTCCGGGCTGGGCATATATTTTACGATATCGTCAAGCAATGTGAACACACCCTGACAAAGCACGTTGGAGCCCATGGACATGGGTACAATGCTGCCGTCCATCACGTTTGTGCGAAGGGCCGCGCGGATCTCCGCCTCGGAGAAGGTGTCACCGTTAAAGTACCGCTCCATAAAGTCCTCGCTTGTCTCAGCTACCGCTTCCATCAGCGTATCGCGGCAAAGCTGCAGGTTCGCCTTGCTGTAATCGGGCATCTCACACTCCACCACTTCCTTGCCTTCCCAGCGGTATGCCTGCTCAGTGATGACATTGATATAACCCACGAATTTCTCATTTTCACGGATCGGCAGATGGAAGGGCGCGATTTTCTTCCCATACTTTTCGGTCATATCCTCCACAACCTGTCTGAAGGAAGCGTTGTCGATATCCATATCCGTCACAAACACGAAACGGGGCAGCTTATATTTCTCGCAGATCTCCCACGCTTTCTCCGTTCCCACTTCCACACCGGCTTTACCGGACACCACGATGATCGCCGCATCCGCTGCGCTCACTGCCTCTTCCACTTCACCTACGAAATCAAAAAAGCCCGGGGAATCCAGCACATTGATCTTCGTGCCTTCCCACTCAATCGGAACAACAGACGTGGCGATGGAAATATGGCGCTTCTGTTCCTCCTTACCGAAATCGCTCACCGTGTTCCCATCGTCTATCTTACCCATTCTGGATGTGATACCGGAAAGGTAAGCCATCGCTTCCACCAGACTGGTCTTGCCGCATCCCCCATGTCCCAGCAAAACCACATTACGAATCTTATCCGTTGTGTAAACATTCATGCCCTGTAACCCTCCAATTCTGTTGTTCTTTATTCACCACCCAAAGCCAAACAAAATCATGGCGCTAAGTTGTAAATACATTTTACTAAATTTTCAGAACAATTTCAACAACTATTTATACATTCTGCACAGATTGTGAAAACACGATTCTATCAGCAGCCATGCCTTTCGTATTTTTTCAGAAAACATATATATGAAATACCATTGAGCGCCAATGCTCCTATCCAGGCTATGCCTTCAGCATATATGGCCGCCGCAAATCCAAATACAGGTAATCCGAAGTAAACAGCCGGTATGCGAATCAGCATTTCAACGATGCCGGAACACATAGGTACAGCCGGTTTCCCTAATCCCTGAACACAGCTTCGAAAAACAAACAATGCATTCAGAAGAACCATAAATAATGCTAAAAATCTCAGATATATGGAAGCACAGGCAGCCGCTTCCTGCCCGGTAAGCATAATTTTTGCCAGTAAATCGGAGAAGAAAAACAGTACCATTCCAAGTAACAGCGCTGAGAGAACCGCCATTATGCACGCCATTTTTGTACCGCCGCGAATTCTTTTAAACTCCTTGCCGCCAAAATTCTGACCTGTAAACGAAGACATGGTAAAGCCGATCGTTATTCCCGGCAGCATAAAAATTTCTGATATTTATTGCAGACTGCATATGCCGATGTATAAGCAACGCCATAACCGTTAATACAGCTTTGAACAAATATGCAGCCGACTGAAGTCATTGCATGCATAAATGCCATTGGCAAGCCGTTTTTCAACAATTCCATACTCAAACCAATTTTATTTCGTTTTATCATCATTGATATAAAATTTATATCGAAGCCCTCGCTTTTTTATCAAAACTATGGTATTATCACAAATACTTAAGATGATGCTGCTTTAGGAATGCAGCATTGATTATGAGATAAAGGAGTCTCTTATGAAAATAAGAATAGAACTTAACAGGCAGCTATATCTGCAAAAGGTACATGGATATCAAAAGAAACCATACTATTTGGAAGATGGTATATTGGAAGCCATAACGAGCGGCGATACAGAAAAGTTGAACACTTTTATTTCTTCTGGAGAGGTAAAGCTTTCTGCCGTAGGAAGAATTTTATCTGAAAATCAATTACACAATATGAAGTATCATTTTGTGATTATCGCAACACTCCTTGCAGAATCGGGTTTGGGAAGCGGCCTGGGACATGATGAAGCTTATATGATTGCAGATATCTACAGTCAAAAATCTGATGCTGCTTCCACATGTGATGATCTGCAGCTTTTGTTTGAGGATATGTGTCTGGATTTTGCGAAACGGATAGACGAAATAAAAAAGGACGACATCATATCCATTCATGTCAGAAAATGTATCGATCATATTTATGAAGATCTAAACGCAGACTTATCTGCGAAAGGATTAGCTGATTTTACAAATCTAAATGTATCCTATCTGTCCAAATTATTTAAGCAGGAAACCGGACAAACCATCAAAGCTTATGTCACTGCCGCCAAAATGGATACGGCGCAAAATCTGTTAAAATACAGTAATCTGAGTTATTTTGAAATCTCTGCGTCGCTTGGATATTCTTCACAAAGCGCTTTTACCTATGCTTTTAGAAAATTTACAGGCATCACTCCAGGAAAATACCGTGAAAGAAATTATGCCGTTTGATTTCCCTCCCGTTTTGTGATATCTTAAAAACGAAAAATAAACTTACGAGGTACTGACATGATAAACACTCTCACCTGCGGTTTTATCGGGCTTGGCCTGATCGGCGGCTCCATTGCCAAAGCGATCCGGCATCATCTGCCCGACACCCGCCTGATCGCCTATGACATTCATACAAAATCCCTTAACCTCGCTGTTAATGAACAGGTTATTGATCAGATCTGTCCTGCCATTGACGACTCTTTCGGAAGCTGTGATTATATCTTTTTATGCGCGCCGGTCTCCCGCAATATGGAAAACCTGCTTGCCCTGAAACCGTTTCTCTCACCCGAAACCATTCTGACGGACGTGGGGAGCGTCAAGACCGGCATCCACAGGCAGATTGAAGAGCTGCAATTACAAAAGCAGTTTATCGGCGGTCACCCCATGGCGGGCTCCGAGCGTTTCGGCTACCAGAATGCCAAGGCCTCCCTTTTAGAGAACGCCTACTATATCCTGACCCCCTCCGAGGAGGTTCCTTCCGAAAAGGTGGAGACATACCGGGCGTTGGTTGAGAGCATGGGCGCGATTCCGCTCACCTTGTCTTACGGGGAACACGATTACGTGACTGCGGCGATCTCCCATCTGCCCCATGTGATCGCCGCCTCTTTAGTCAATCTGGTAAAAAGCAGCGACTCCGAGGACGGCGTGATGAAAATGATCGCCGCAGGCGGTTTCAAGGATATTACAAGAATCGCCTCCTCCTCTCCGGAAATGTGGCAGCAAATCTGTCTGACCAACGCGGATCATATCGCAAAGCTGCTCCGTACATATATACAGTATCTTGAGGTAATTGCGGATTACATAGACGACCATGAGCAGGACAGCCTCTACAACTTCTTTGACACGGCGAGAAATTACAGGGAATCCTTTATCAGCACGCCCAGCGGCCCCATCAAAGCGGAATATGTGTTAACCGTGGACATTGCGGATAAGCCAGGCGCCATTGCCGCCATCGCCTCTCTCCTTGCCATGCACGACGTGAGCATCAAAAACATCGGCATCAACCACAACAGGGAACTGGCAGAAGGGGCGCTGCGCATCGAGTTTTACAGTCAGGACACGCTTTCCCGGGCCATGGAGGTTATGACGGAGCACGGCTATAAAATCCATACACGGTAAACTCCGGCGAAGCCATCAACTCCTATGCCGGCAAACACCCATATGATTACTGCCTCCATGTAAGAACCGTCCGCTACGGCGATATATGTAGAAATTTACAACAATATTTTTCCTTCCGCAATCAAAATATGACGGAAGCCTCATAAAGATAAATTTGGATTGGAAATGAAAGGCATAGGACAGACAATTATGAAATTTCAGAAGGCAACTACTTTAAGAGGGGAAGTAACCATCCCCGGCGACAAATCCATCTCCCACCGCGCAGTCATGTTCGGCTCCCTTGCCGAAGGCACCACGGAAATTACCAACTTTCTGCAGGGGGCGGACTGTCTCTCCACCATAGACGCTTTTCGGAAAATGGGGATAGAGGTTGAGAATACTCCGGCGAAAATCGTGATTCACGGAAAAGGACTTCACGGACTCAACGCGCCCTCCTCCGTTCTGGATATGGGAAACAGCGGCACCACCACGAGACTGATCAGCGGCATTCTTGCCGGACAGGCTTTTGAGAGCACCCTCACCGGCGACGCTTCCATCCAGAAACGCCCCATGCGGCGCATTATGGAACCGCTTTCCATGATGGGCGGCAAAATCGAAAGCGTAAAAGGCAACGACTGCGCGCCGCTCCACATCACAGGCTCTCCCCTGCACGGCATCCACTACCACTCCAAGGTAGCTTCTGCACAGGTGAAATCCGCCGTTTTGCTGGCAGGACTTTACGCCGACGGCGAAACCCTTGTGACTGAGCCGATTTTAAGCCGCAACCACACGGAAATCATGCTGCGCTATTTTGGCGCAGATCTGCATGCGGAAGGAAAAACTGCCCGCATTGTTCCCGAGCCGCGTCTGGAAGGCCGGAAAATAGATGTGCCCGGCGACATTTCTTCCGCCGCTTACTTTATCGCCGCAGGACTGATCGTCCCCGGCTCTGAAATCCTCATAAGAAATGTGGGAATCAATCCTACCAGAGACGGCATTTTAAGAGTTGCCCGGGAAATGGGTGGAAATATTACACTATTAAATGAGAATTACAGCGGAGAACCGACCGCCGACCTGCTTGTAAAACACAGCCAGCTCCACGGCGTCACCATTGAAGGGGATATCATTCCCACGCTGATCGATGAACTTCCCATCATCAATATTATGGCCGCCTGCGCAAACGGCACTACCGTAATCCGGGACGCCGCCGAATTAAAGGTCAAGGAATCAAACCGCATTGACGTAATGGTACAGTATTTAAGCGCCATGGGCTGCGATATCACAGGTACCGACGACGGTATGATTATCCGTGGCGGACAGCCCCTGCACGGAACGGAGGTGGACTCCCATCTGGATCACCGCATTGCCATGAGTTTTGCCGTGGCTTCGCTTGTGGCAGAAGGCGAGACACAAATAAAGGGCAGCGATGTGGTCACCATCAGCTACCCCGATTTTTATAAGGATCTTATCGCGCTTTGTGTTATGTAAGTTTTTCGGGGAAATGCCTGCTAAAGCATTTCCCTGTTCTATATAGCCGTTATAATCTGTTTTCTGTCCTGCCATTCATAACCCATTTCCCGACCTCATGACAGTTTCACCAACAGCCGGTTCAATAAATACGACCCAACCATACAAAAAATCCCCGCCAGGCTCCCATACCAGTTAAGCGCCGCATCGGACTGTTGAAAATGCCTGCCCTCCACAAACTGCTTGTAATATTCCGTGTAATAGGCAAGCACATAGCAGACCGCTCCCGCCCCCATCACACCGAGTATTCTGTAATATCTTCTGAAAACAACCATGCTCACGAAGGTGGTTACGAAACCGACCACAAAGAACAGGCCCAGATGCGCCCCATAACGAATCATCAGCGCCGTAGTCGAAATCTGATCCTGCGTGGGATTCTCAAAAATCCGTCTCGCGATCTGCCCTGCCATTTTCATCGTTATGTCAGAAGATACTGTCCCGTTCTGGAAAGATACCGCACCCACAAAATATAAGAGCAGTAAGAGTGCCGCAAACGATATGGCAATCACGCCGAGTTCCAGAAGGATATGACTTTT
>VSNH01000051.1:4601-21492 GCA_009774215.1 Lachnospiraceae bacterium | reverse complement strand
CTTTGACATCATCACCGGAGAAACCTTCGAGAGAAGTTTTCCGATCAAACAACTGAAAACAATATCTTGAAAAAACAGATGCGATTATATCTTTGTCTTTTTTATCTGAATTTATTACTTTTTTAAATTTTGCGATGACAGCATCTTCATCAATCGGATGAAAGTAATTCATTAAGCTAACATCATCAATATGACTGTCAAGAATGAATTTTTTGAATGCATCCGTATCACCCCGATCCAGCAGCTCCCTAATCACCTGCTTTTGCTTGTAATTAAGTTTAACATGTATCTTAAAAGCATAATCTAATATTTTTTGATAGATGGATACGTTCAAGTCTAATTTATTGTTTACTGCTTCAATAAATGACTTTTTATAATTACTTAAATTTATTTGGCCTTTTGATTCTGCATAAGAAATCAATCGATCCAGTGCATTCGCCTGCATATCGTCCGGTTCCCACTCTATTCCCAGAAATTCCTTAAAATGACCAATAATTCTCTTTTTCATACAAGCTCCTTTTTCCAAAATATTATACATTTCACAGGATGAATAGTCAATATTCCATTTTGGAATAATTACAATGTGTGAATATAATTAGTGTTGGAGGTGGTTTTTATGAGTGCTATATATGAACCGGAATACAGAATTTTAATTCAATGCCTAAAGGATTATCGGATTCAATCTAAAATGACACAGCAGGAATTGGCATACCAGCTAGAGTGCAGTCAGTCTTACATATGTAAATATGAACAGTGTCAAAAAAGACTGGATTTTATTGAAGTGAGAAATATTTGTTTAGCGTTAGGCGTTAGCATGGCTGAGCTTGTGAAAGAGTATGAAGAGCGATTAACATTAGGAGGAATCAAACAATGACAGACTACAAGACGATTACATCTTTTCCTTATTCCGACAGAGATTGGTCGGATGAACAATGGAAATATATGCTTGAATATCTTGTTGATATAGGTATGGTTAATTACAGAGAAATAGCTTCACTTGTGTTAGGACATTTAAATCCGTCTCAGGTTGGCACATCTGTTGCAAGCAACAAATCATTTCAATCGCACTATGCGCCGAGAAAATGTTGGGAGGCAGTTCGGCAATGGCACTTTGATCAATCCGGCAAATGTGCGGATTGCGGTACTCGATTAGAACTGCAGGCAGATCACATTATCCCCAAAGAGCTATTGGGAGATGCCGCGAATACGCTTGAAAATATGACGCTTAGATGCAGAAGGTGTAATGTCATTAAGCGTCCGTCGCATAGACATGGCGGTGAAACATTTTTAACTGCAGAAGCTGCTCTAATGTGGATTTTATTTACGAGGCGCCCCGATACTTACGAAGAGTTTATGTCGCTATGCCGTGGGTATGGATTAACTATGGCAAGCGTTCGTTTTGAAGAAGCATGGGCTATGGCAAAATGGTTAGAGAAAGAGGGCAAATATAGTATATCTCCTGACTCCAAATATTAAAGTCAATCATTGCAGACATTATGACAAAATTCTACAATATTATAATGTAAAATATTGACAGAAGATGGTGAATGGGTTATGGTATAGGAGACTACGCAACGTGGTCTTACTCGGTGTAACTTTTATTTGGGGAAGAAATGAGAAAGTTTTGCGTGGGTGAGGGATAATTAGGAGTTATCTGTTGGATTGGTGGAAGGATATTTATATTGTAGTAGAAAGGGCAAATTTATGTCTATTGATAAAGAACAATTTCTGAAACAATTTTCGCAACAAGCTCTTGATGAGCGCATTTCATTATTTTTAGGAGCTGGTAGTTCTTGTGATGTTGGCTATCCTAACTGGGCTGATTTATTTAGGCCCTTAGCTCAAGAACTGGGAACTCCTATTGATGATTCCACTGATTATTATAAACTAGCTCAATATTATGCCAATAGCTTTGGCTCAGCAGAGCTGAGAAAAAGAATTAATGAACGCATAAATCGGAACAAATATGAAAGTCCATTGCTTGAAGACCTAATTGATATCGGCTTTTCGAATATTTGGACTACTAATTTTGATAACGCTGTAGAACTTAATTTTCAGAAAAAGGAAGTTCTAACAAACAAAGTATTTCGCGATGCTGATTTTTCAAATATTGATATAAATAAGCGAATAAATATATTTAAAATGAATGGTGATGTAACAGACTTTAATGATATAGTCGCCACGCAAAGTGACTATGAACAATATACAGATTCTCATCGTATTATGCTAATGTTTTTCAAAAGAGAACTAATTTCCAGTACTTTTCTTTTTATTGGCTATAGTTTTACAGATCATCTAGTTTTGGAGTGCTTAAGTGAAATAGCAAGATACTTGGGCGATTCATGTAATTATCATTACACAATTATGAAAAATGATACTCAAAATCCATATTTCAAGCATTTTGTGGATGATTTAGAGCATCGCTATCATATCCGTGTTTTATTAGTTGATGACCATAAAGATATTCCTGTAATTTTGAAAGATTTAAATAAAAGAATTAGAAGGAAACGAGTTTTTATTTCTGGTGCTTTTAGCTCCTCGGATACAAGAATTGAGGAATTTTCGCATTCTCTATCCCGCAATCTTACTGCAACACTTTTAGAAAATGATTATCGTATTATTAACGGTATTGGAAGACGTTTTGGAACACATCTTGTTGGATATGCAAATGAATTTCTTGCAAAGCAGGGAGTTCGAGATATTGAAAAATATCTTATTATAAAACCATTTGTTGGAAATCAAAAAGGTTCTGCCAAAGATAAGAAAAAATCAAGAGAAAAGGTGATTAAGCAATGTGGGGCGGCAATTTTTGTCTTTGGAGATGATGATAACAATGCACTTAATGCTCAAAGTGGTGTTTTAGAAGAATTTGAAATTGCATGTAAGCATCATAAGGTTGTAATTCCGGTTGCATATCCAGGTATGATTTCAGAAAAGATATGGAAAAATGTTAAGGATAATATTACGCAATATCCGTATCTCGAAAAAAGTATTGATTTACTTAAATATGAACAACCAGCAGAAGCTATTTCCAAGTTAATTGTTCATATTTTAGATTCAGTATAATAATTTAATAATATGCAAATGCAATTCTCTAACAGCCATAATTCGCGATAATCTATAACAAGATTAAGACGTGTTTCGGAAAATAGCCGTTGAAAAGTTTTTGATATCATCCTTATTGTAGAATCACTACGAATAGTTTTTGAGCATATAATATTTAAATAAGCAGCATACAAAAGAGTAACTCTGCTGTTAAGATTTTCGCAATCTATTGCTTGATAGCTTTTCAGAAGTTTCTCTATAATAATAGGCAAGAGCATAGAATTGGAATAAAGGAACTCGGAGATGGTCTTATAATGATATTTTTCTAATATATCAGAGGTAATTTTACAAGCCACATGATTACATATCTCAAGAGTTCCCGAGCTGTAGCTAACTTCCTTATAAATGAGATTTTTAATCCAGTGTATGGTGCCGGGAATGTTTTGTGGCGATAATTCATACAATACAGGAAAAAGGGTAACATTATTTTTATAATATTTTTCTTCCAACATAGATATTTCTTCCATAGCGCATACCGATTGCATGGTATCTTTGCTAAGAATAATTATAGCATATTGGCATTTGGCAACCCCTTCATTTAAGTTTTTTTCTATTCGATTGTCTCCCATTAATAATGCTTGACGATCATACCAAGTACTAATACCATAATTTGTAAGATGGTATACAATTGGTTCGGCAATTTTGTAGCGATCTTCTGCAGCAAAGCATACAAATACCTTTTCAGAAATATTAGTAATAATTCATCACCCTCTAAAATTGTTTTAATATAATCCTATTTGAATTCAACAGATAACTCCTAATTATCCCTCACCCACACAAAAAAAAGAGGGCAACCCACCCGGATCGCCCCTCAAAACTCACACATGAAAATATTTTCTAGGATGCTTTGTTGCAAGAATATTTTTCTGTTTAGCCATAGATACATGCGTATAGATCTCCGTCACATTGATGGAGCTGTGCCCCAGCATCTCCTGAATATAGCGGATATCCACATCCGCGTCCAAAAGGCTTGTCGCAAAGGTGTGGCGGAACATATGCGGCGTGATGTGCTGTTCAATGGATGCCAGAGAGGTGTATTTGTTTATCATCCTGCGCACCGCCTGATCGGAGAGTGCTTTCCCGGAGTAATTGATAAAAAAATTGCTGCCGGACAGCCTTTTGTCACGAAAGCTATCGTCGTATTCTTTCAGAATATGAATGACGGCCTCGCTGCCGATCTGGATGCGGCGTTCTTTGCTTCCCTTTCCGTAGATCAGGATGGTTCCGTCGCACAAATTTACGTCGTCGACTTTCAGTGAGCACAGCTCAGATATTCTCATCCCGGTTGCAAATAACAGCTCCGCAACGGCGGCGTCTCGCAGGGCGTTTTGTTCTTGACAGTAAGTAACGGCGGCCTGTCGCTGGCGGTATATGGTAGATAAAAAGAGTTCTACCGTGTGCAGAGGTATGGTTTTGGGCAGTATGACAGGTTCGCGGAAACGGATGCGCATCTTGTTGAAGGGATTACAGTCAAGGATTTCCTTGTATTCCAGATAATGAAACAATGCCTTTACAGAAGCGATTTTGCGCTTTACGGTTTTGGGCTTGAACCGTCCGTGCAGATGCGCTATATACTGTTCCAATGACGCAGCGGTTATTTCATCGATAGCAATTGTGCGAATTTGATCCGAAAATTGGCGCAAATCAATCCGGTATGCTTTGAGTGTTTTTGTGTCAAGACATTTTTGAAAATTACAGTATTCCAAATAGTTTTTGATGCATTCGTTCAGAGTGTCCATGTTTTTTCTCCTTTGTATTTGGCGGTTTATATTTAATATTAATTTTAAAGTCGAAATATTTCTACCTGATTTTTCTCTTAAGGAACGCGGAGAGGAGCCGCAAATTTTTTGACGAAAATAAGCCCTCCTGCTATAATATGGTAAGAAATGAATGGGAAAGAGATTCGTATGGCGCTTGATAAAGGAAGGCGGCATACAGAGGAAGAATGACATGCTTGACAAAGAAACCTTTCATCCCCTGAACTATATAAAGAAAGAGGAATACTCCGGCAGTATGGATGGGATGCGCTATCTTTTAAAAAAGGTAAAGAGCGGCGAGGATGATGTGATCCGGGTGACTGTCTGGCCGGAACCGCTCGGGATTTACCGCACGCCGGAGGAAAAGAAGACTTGGACGGAGGTGCCTCTCACGGCAGAGGGGGTGGAGCAGGCGGCGGACTGGCTCAACGAGCAGTATGAGACCAGAAAGGATGATTGGCTGGAAAATCTGCATAAACCGTGGACGGAGGTGTGATTTTCCACAAGATTTACATAAATATTTGGTCATATTGTGGAAAATGTAGAAAAATCTTGCATTTTGGCAGATATGCGTTATATAATGTGTAAGGAAAGTTGACATAAAGCTGATCGCGGCGTAAGAGAATGAGGGGCTTGGAGGTAGCGATATGGCGGCATTGAATTTGAACGCACTATTTTTTAATCACGAGATATCCTTCTGCAAGGTATATAATGCGGAGAGTAAGGATCAACTGGAAAAGCTGCTGGTTTCCAACCGCATTTCCTTTTTTGTGGAATGGCCGGAACAGCGTTTCTGGGAGCGTTTTTTCGGCGGCATGGGCAAAGAGGTTTTTACCATACATATCAACGAGGCGGACACGACTCTTGCCAGAAATCTGGCGGAAGGGATTGAGAGCGTACAGATTGCGTCAGCCTAGGCGGGCTGTCAAAATTGCAGAGAATATGATAAAATGACCCTGGGAAGTTTCCCGGGGTTTTGTTATGTGTAGAGAGATATGCTGCCGGGCGGCGCACAGGCTGCGCGGCCGGCAGTTCTGTATAGGAAAGTGCAGGGAAAGGAATCAGGGATGGATAAGAAGAGAGTGTACAGGCGTGAGGCGGGAAAAGAGAAGGATGCGGGAGAAAAGCAGAAGAAAAGTCTCTGCCCGGTTTCCGGAAAATGCGGCGGGTGTCAGTTTGTGGACATGCCTTATAAAGCGCAGTTAAAGAGAAAGCAGAAACAGGTGGAACTGCTTTTAAAGGAATACGGGAAAGTGAAGCCGATCATCGGCATGGAGGAGCCGGCCCATTACCGCAATAAGGTTCATGCGGTATTTGCGTTCCAGAAAGGAAGAGGAATCGTTTCCGGGATTTATCAGGAAAAGAGCCATCGGGTGGTACCTGTGGAGAGCTGTCTTCTGGAAGATCAGAAAGCGGGAGAGATCATTCAGTCCGTGCGGGAGCTTGCGAAGTCTTTTAAGCTGAAAGCCTATGATGAGGACAGCGGTTATGGTCTGCTCCGGCATGTGCTTGTGCGCGTGGGGCATGTCACAGGGGAAATTATGGTGGTGCTGGTATTGGGATCCCCGATCTTACCGTCCAAGAAGAATTTTGTAAATGAGTTATGTAAACTACACACGGAGATTACTACGATTCTGATTAATGTGAATAATAAGAGAACGAGCATGGTGCTGGGTGATAAAGAGCAGGTAATCTACGGGAAAGGCTATATAGAAGACGAGCTTTGCGGCAGGCGGTTTAAGATATCCGCGAAATCCTTTTATCAGGTCAATTCCGTGCAGACGGAGGCGCTTTACGCGAAGGCCGCGGAGTATGCGCAGCTTACGGGAAAAGAGACGGTGGTGGACGCATACTGCGGCATCGGTACCATTGCGCTGGCGGTGGCGGGACAGGCAGGCAAAGTGATCGGTGTGGAATTAAACAAAGACGCGGTGCGGGACGCCGTCACGAACGCAAAAGTGAATCAGATCAAAAACGCAGATTTTTACCAGAACGACGCGGGGCGTTTCCTGACCCAGATGGCTGACGCAGGGGAGAAGGTGGACGTGGTGTTTATGGATCCGCCCAGAAGCGGCAGCACGGAGGAATTTCTCAACGCGCTGATTCGTATTCGTCCGAAACGGATCGTTTATATTTCCTGCGAGCCGGAGACGCTTGCGAGGGATTTGAAGTATCTGACAGGGAAGAGTAGCTATCGGGTGCAGGAGATCACGCCGGTGGATATGTTTCCATTTACGGGGAATATTGAGACGGTGTGCCTATTGGGGAACTGAAATTGATCCCATGTATGGGGCGTAAAGATAAGGCAGGATTGAGCCGCTTTGTGGGGATACCGGCTAAGAAGATTACAAAGCTAAATTTGGAGGAGTAATGACAGAACCATATTTTGAAGAGAGTCAGAAAGACTTGACTTTAGAAGAAGACAAAGAAGAACGGGAATACCGCCTCCGCTATGAGAGAAGGCAGCGTATGCGGCGTGAGAGACAGCGCCGTATGAGGCGGCGGCAGATGCTGCAGCGGGTTGTGTTTCTTGTCATAGTCGGTGTGATCACGGTTTTGATCGTCGCAACCATCAAGCATGGCGAAAAGGTGGATGAAGAAGGCGCGCAGGATCAGGCGGTGGAAGCCGTGGAGCAGCCGGACAGGCAGGAGATAGAAAAAATCAGAGAAAGCATAATCGAAGAAGAATCGGGAAAAGCTGAGACAGAGGAAACGGAGTCAGAAGAGGAACTTCCGGTCTATCGTTTTGAGGAGACGGAGGATACGGTGTCCATCGCCACAGAGGAGGTCATCAGCACGCACGCCATTCTGGTGGATGAGAGTACCGATCAGATCATCGCAGCAAAGGGCGCCGGAGAAAGAATCATGCCGGCCTCCATGACGAAAGTTTTGACAATACTGGTGGCGGCGGAACACATTCCGGAGGAGAAGCTTGACGATACGTTCGAGATGACGTTGGAGATAACGGATTATGCCTACGTAAACGACTGCAGCTCTGTGGGCTTTCTGGACGGGGAAAAGGTGCCGGTTCGGGATCTGTTTTACGGGACGGCGATGCATTCCGGCGGGGATGCCGCGCTGGGGCTTGCTTTCTATGTGGCGGGCTCTCAGGAGGCTTTTGTGGAGCTGATGGACGAGAAGCTGGATGAACTCGGTATAGCGGGCAGTACGCATTTTACCAACTGTGTCGGGATTTATGATGAGGCGCATTACAGCACGGTCTACGATATGGCGGTTATCATGAAGGCGGCGCTGCAAAACGACTTATGCAGGGAAGTGATGTCGAAGCACATTTACACTACAAAACCCACAAAAGAACATCCGGAGGGCATAGAGATTTCCAATTGGTTTCTGCGCAAGATCGAGGACAAGGATACGGGCGGCGAGGTGCTCTGCGCCAAGACAGGATATATTGTCCAGTCCAAAAACTGCGCAGTAAGCTATGAGATCGCCGCGGACAAAACGCCGTATATCTGCGTGACAGCGGGCTCCACAAGCAACTGGCGGTGCATTTACGACCATGTGGAGATTTATAACAGATATATTCCATCCGCATAAAACAGGAATGTCTGTCTGATGGCGGTGCACGGGGAGAAAGAGGCACATTCTATGTTAAAAATGGTTAAGATTGCCGTCGGAAGTGCGGCGGCTATTTTACTCGCTGATCTGTTGGGTCTGAATTACAGCACGTCGGCGGGCATCATAACGCTTCTGACGATACAGGACACCAGCCGGGAGACGATCACTATTTCTGCGAAGAGAATCTGCGCCTTTCTGGTGGCGACGGTTCTTTCCTGTCTCATTTTTCACCTTTTCGGGTACCATGTATTTTCTTACGGTATTTTTCTGTTCCTCTTTATCGCCGTCTGTGCTCCTCTCCGTCTCGGGAACGCCGTTTCCACCAATGCGGTACTTGCCACGCATTATCTGCTGGAACAGAAGATGGCGCTCCCACAGATCGGCAATGAGACGCTGCTTCTGCTGATCGGGGCGGGTATCGGTACGCTTTTGAATCTGTATATGCCGGGAAAGGGAAAGGAGATCCGCATGATACAGTATCGGCTGGAGGAGGATTTGCGGGCAGTGCTTTTGCGGATGTCGGAATACATCGGGAAAGAGGACAGGTCGGATTATACGGGAAGCTGCTTTGACAAACTACAGGCGGATATCGACGCCGGAAAAAAGCAGGCTTTTGCCTATATGAATAACACGTTCTTTCAGGAATCCAAGTATTTTATCGACTATATGAATATGCGGGAGCAGCAGACGGTTGTCCTTCGGGATATTTATAAGAAGATTGTAAGTATGCGCACGGTTCTGCCACAGACGGAGCAGGTGGCGGAGCTGCTTCGGGAAACTGCCGTGACGTTCGGGGAGTCCAACAATGCAAGGGAGCTGCTTGCAAAGCGGGAAGAGACGCTTAGGCAGATGAAGGATTCCGAACTGCCGGCCACAAGGCAGGAGTTTGAAGGTCGGGCGGTGCTTTACGGTATTATGACAGATCTGTCGTATTTTTTGCAGTTAAAAAAGGAGTTTGCCGATTCGCTGACGAAAGAGCAGGTTCTGAAATACTGGGATGGCGAAGAAAGCGTATGAAATTTCCGGTTGACATTCTTTTGTACAAAGTGTATAATTTTCACATAGCGTACACGAGTACGCAAAAGAAAATTGCACATAGAAAAATGACGGATCGTTATATTTTGCAGTTAAAAAACGAAAATGATACCTGTGTTACGGGAGGAACACAAAAAAATACCCCAACCGCTATAGTCTCCGCGAAAGAACTGATAGACCGTTAGGATATTTTTTACATTCGTTATTTTAAAACATTTCTGCATAAATGTAAAGTGTCTGTCAAAAAGCGGCGGGAAAGCGCATTTTGGCGCTGGCTCCGACGCCATGCAGCAAGCAACCACAGACAGGAGGTTTATGATGAGAAAGAAATGGATAAGCGTACTTTTGAGTGCGGCGATGTGTGTATCGGTATTGACAGGATGCGGCGGAAACGGGGCGGAGGGCCAGGCACCGGCCGGTGATACGGCGGATACAAAACAGGAGCAGCAGGCGGCAGATGAGCAGGCGGATGACCAGGCTGCAGCGGATACGGCGTCCGGAGAGAAGATCACGTTACAGTTCTGGAACGTGTTTACCGGTTCCGACGGGGATATCCTGCGGGAGATCGTAGATAACTACAATAAGACGAATACGGACAACATTGAGATTCAGATGGATATTATGCCGAACGACCAGCTGCAGCAAAAGCTTCCGGCGGCAATTGCCACAGGGACTGCGCCTGACTTTGTGCTGTTTGGCGTAGAGAACATTGCGCCCTATGTAAGCAACGATTCGCTGGAGGATATCAGTGATTTCTGGGATGTGACGGGCGTTGACAAGAGTAATATTCTGGAGAACGTGCTGGAGCTTTCCCATGTGGACGGCAAGCTGTACGGGACGCCGATGCAGTATAATGTGAGCTATTTATATTGGAACAAGGATTTGTTCGAGGAAGCGGGATTGGATCCGGAGAAGGCGCCTGCCACAATGGAAGAACTGGCGGAGTATGCGGTGAAGCTGACGAACCCGGAGAAGAATCAGTATGGACTCGCGCTGCCCACCAGTGTTACATACATGCAGTTTTTGTGGGCAAACGGCGGCGACGCGGATGATCCGGACACCAATACCAATCTTCTGAACTCGGAAGAAAACGTAAAGACACTGGAATGGCTGCAGGATCTGACAGTAAACAAAAAAGTTTCTCCGAGCAGTATCACAGGCCCGGAGGCGGATACGATGCTGCAGGCAGGGCAGATCGGTATGTACATGAGCGGCCCGTGGCAGATCAACGGACTGCGCGCACAGGGTATTAACTTTGGCATTGCGCCTTGCGTGGCAGGCAGCGCCGGCGCCTTTTCACCCGCGGGCGGGTGCAGCTATGTGATTCCCAAAGGCACGGAGGAGAGCCATAAGCTGGCGGCGTATAAGTTCATGCAATACTGGCTGACGGATGACATTCTGAAAGAGTGGTCACAGAGAAACGGATTTCCGGTATGGTCCAAAACGTTGATGGAGGATCCGGAAATACAGGGTGACGAGGTGTTGAGCGCCATTTCTAAGGCAACAGAAATCGGCCGTTCCTATAATCTGGGATACTCTCTGGCAAGCCAGATTGACAACGATGTGATGATACCGATGTTTGAGAAGGTTATGACTGGTGCGGCGACGCCGGAGGATGCGCTGAAAGAGGCATCCGAGGCAATGGACAGGGTGCTTGCACAGTAACCGGGAGCAGGAAAAGTAACCGAAGAACCGTCGTTTTCGGCGGTTCTTTTCTATAACAGAGCAGTTCGTGGACAAACTGCTCTGACATGGAGGTAACAATGACCGGAAGTAAGACGAAAAAGAGAAAGTATGTAGCGCAGAATCAGAAGAGCGCGTATCTTTTTATACTGCCATCCATGATCATTCTATCGGTATTTGTGTTTATCCCGCTGATTGCCTCCTTTGTGATCAGCCTTACCGATATGAACATTTTTATGAAGGATGTCAGCTTTGTGGGGATTGCAAATTTCACCCGTCTGTTTTCGGACAACAGGGTGTCGAACGCCACGTTTAACAGTTTCTATTTTACATTGTTGGAGGTGCCGCTGCAGGTGGGCCTTGCCCTGCTTTTGACGGTGTGTCTTGCGAAGAACAACAGATACTGCAAGATGCTCCGCTCCATCTACTATCTGCCCTTTGTCTGTTCCATGACGGCAATCGGCATTGTGTGGTCTATGCTGCTTGACCCGAATATGGGGCTGGTTGCTTACTGGCTGAAACAGGCAGGGTTTCAGACAGTGGCATTCTTAAAGAACCCGGATTTTGCCATGCCGACGGTGATTGTCGTGACAGCATGGAAGGGGTTTGGCTACACGTTGACGCTCCTCGCGGCAGCGGTATTAAACATTCCCCAATCGCTTTATGAGGCGGCGCAGATGGACGGTGCGGGGAGTTTCCAGAAGTTTATCCATATTACCATACCGGGTATCTGGCCAACCATCAGTTTCTGTATTATCACGACAACGATAAGCGCCATGCAGATGTTTGACCAGGCCTATGTGATGACGCAGGGCGGGCCGCTCAACAGGACAGAGACTGTGGTACAGTATATTTACGACAGGGGATTTCAGACGGCTCCCTATGATCTCGGATATGCGTCGGCCATCTCCGTGTACCTGTTCGTGATCGTGGCGGTCATGACTTTTGTATTGCGCAGATTTGTGCTGAAAGGAGGGGAGGAAGGGGATGCATAAGAAAATGAAGAAGCTGACGTTGTCTGCGGCGCTCGGATATCTCTTTACTTCTCTGATTGCCGTTACGGTGCTGATACCTATTGTATGGTTGTTTGTCTCGTCTTTTAAGACCGATGTGGGTGTGATTAAGTTTCCGCCCAGGTTTTTCCCGGAAGAATGGACGCTGCACCAGTATCTGTATGTGGGGGACAGTATCCCGATCCTGGAAATGACGAAGAATACGGTGATCTTTGCGGGCGGCGTGACGGTAATCAGTCTGCTGTTTGACTCCATGGCAGGGTATGCGTTTGCAAGGATGCGCTTTAAAGGTTCCAAGATTCTGTTTTCCATTATTCTTTTGACGATGATGGTGCCATTCCAGATCATTATGACGCCGCTCTATATTGAAGTGTACAAGCTGGGCCTTCTGGACAGTTATCTTGGGCTGATTCTGCCGAGGGCGACAAGCGCCTTTGGCATTTATATGATGAGTTCTTTCTTTCAGGGGCTGCCGAAGTCTCTGGAGGAGTCGGGACGGATAGACGGCATGAGCGAGTTTCGGATTTTCCGCTCCATCATGATGCCGTTATGTAAACCGGCACTGGTGAGTCTGGGTATCTTCCACTTTATGAATAACTGGAACGATCTGCTCTATCCCCTGATGCTCACCAGTTCCCAGAATAAGCGGACGCTTTCGGCGGGGCTGGCGGTTCTGGTGGGAAATAAGGTGATTAAGTACGGGCCCACGCTGGCGGCTACGATGATTTCGCTGACCCCGCTTCTGGTGCTGTACATTTTTTGCCAGAAGTATTTTATTGAAGGGGTAGCGACGGCCGGTGTGAAGGAATAGGAGAATGCCCAAAATACGGCATTCTCCAGGACAAGTTTATTCGTCCGCGGATTCTGAGATTCCGCAAAGCGGAATCATGGCGGTTGGAGTATAAAAAAGAAATAAAATCAGGACAGGAGAAGATATGGAGAAAATAAAAGCGCGTATCACAGTGAACAGAGAATTTGTAAAGGGAGAGATTGACAGGAGAATTTACGGCTCTTTCGTTGAGCATATGGGACGTGTGGTGTATTCCGGCATTTATGAGCCGGGGCATGAGACGGCGGACGAGGATGGATTCCGGCAGGATGTTCTGGAGAAAGTAAAGCAGATGGGTGTCACGGCAGTGCGTTATCCCGGCGGAAACTTTGTGTCCTGCTATGACTGGCGCGACGGTGTGGGGCCGGCTGCGGCACGTCCCCGAAGGCTGGAGATTGCCTGGCGTGCCATCGAGACCAATGAGATCGGCATCAATGAGTTTATGAGATGGGCAGGGAAAGCGGGAATTGAGCCGGTTTTTGCCGTAAATCTGGGAACGAAAGGGATTGAGAACGCGGTGTCCCTTGTGGAGTACTGCAATATCAAAGAAGGAACCGCTTACAGTGACTGGAGAAGGGAACATGGGGTGGAAAATCCCTACGGTATTAAGACATGGTGCCTTGGCAACGAGATGGATGGGGACTGGCAGATCGGGCATAAGACGGCGCAGGAATACGGCCGGCTGGCGCAGGAGACGGCGAAGGCCATGAAGCAGGTGGACAGCAGCATCGAGCTGGTTTCCTGCGGCAGCTCCAAATCCGATATGAAGACATACCCCGACTGGGAGGCGGAGACGCTGAAATATACATATCCTTATGTGGACTATGTATCCCTGCACCAGTATTACGGCGGGCAGGAGCTCGGGACGGAGAATTTTCTTTCCCAGTCGCTTGACATGGAACAGTATATCAAAACGGTTATCGGAACCTGTGATTATGTCAAGGCATGGCACAGATCGGATAAGACGCTGTACATCAGCTTTGACGAGTGGGGCGTGTGGTCGGTGCCGGATCAGGTTGTGGCGGCATCGGTGGACGAACGTCCCTGGCAGGTGGCGCCGCATCTGAGCGAACAGATTTACACGATGGAGGATTCGCTGCTGTTCGCCTCAATGATGATGAATTTCTTAAAGTATGCGGAGCGCATCAAGATTGCGTGCCAATCCCTGCTGACCAATATCAGTGCGGCGATTATGACCGAGCGGGGCGGGGAAGTGTGGGTGCAGCCCATCTATTATCCTTTTATGCATATGGCTAACTACGGGGTGGGAAAGACGCTGCTTACGGTGGACGAAATACCGTGCTATGACTGCGACATGAGAAAGAACGTGCCCTGTGTGGATTATGCGGCGGTTTATCATGAGGAGGGCAGGGAAGTGGTATTGTTTGCCGTTAACCGCACGGAGAAGGAAGCGGAGGTGGAACTGAATCTGCAGGGATTTCAGGCAGTCCGTGTGACGGAGCACGTAACCATGCACTGTGAGGACAGGAAGACGACCAATCTGAAAAACCATGATGCGGTAAGACCGCGGGAGACGGATCAAAGCAGTCTTGCGGATAACAGGGTCAAAAGCATTCTGCCGCCTTTTTCATGGAATATGGTGCGAATCGAAATTTTGTGATAAAATAGAAACGCGAAAAGTGCTTCTAAAGACGTCCCGCCATAGGACGGAGACGCAAAGTCAGCAAGCTGACTTGGAAGCACTAAGTTTCGCGTAGAAGAATGCCCAAAATACGGGCATTCTCCGATATAAAAAAAGGGGGATAAGCGGTGGCGATAACAGCGAAGGAACTTGCCGATATGTGTGGCGTGTCGAGAATGACCGTGCATCGTGCGCTCACGGATACAGGGAGGATCAACCCCCAGACGAAGGAATTAATTCAGGCCAGGGCGAAAGAGTATGGATACCGGCCGGATCTCTTGGCGAGAGGGCTGGTAAAAGGGCAGACCTTTTACATAGGCGTGGTGGTGCTCGATGTGAACAACAGGTATTTTTCACAGATGCTCAGCGCCATTGGCACAGAGGCGCGCAAGAGGGGGTATTTTGTAAACATCACGCTCCATGAAGAGAATAAAGAGATGGAGAAGGAACAGCTGGAGCGTCTGGTAGATTATCATGTGGACGGCATTATCCTCTCCTCGGTCAATCAGGGAAAGGAGTATCGGGATTTCCTGAGAAGTCTTGATACGCCCATCGTTACCATAGGTAACAAAATAGCGGACGGCATCCCTTTTGTGAGCATCGAGGAGAAGAAGGCGGCTAGGGAAGCCACGGAGACGATCCTGAGAAACGGGTACGAAAAAATAGTCTTTGTGTGTCCGCCGCTGGAGCAGACAGAGGGCAATACCTATGTGCACAGACAGCGCATGGAAGGCTTTACGGAGGCGGTAGAGCAGTGGAAACGGACGGAGAAGCCGGACGTGGAGAGCCTTGTGATCAGCGAAAAGACGTCGTATGCAAAACGGGCCTATGAAGAACTGATTAAGACAAAAAAGCGGACAGCCTTTTTCTGCGCAGGAGATATTTTTGCACTGGATATTATGAAATATATGGCGGAAAAGTGGAAAAAGGCCGGGGCGGATTACGGCATCGTGGGATTTGACGGCATTGACATATTGGATTATGTGACGCCGCGGCTGTGTACGATTTATAATCCGGTAGAGCCTGTGGCAAAGGAGGCTGTAAAGCTTCTGTTTAAGCTTATGAACGGGGAAGCGGCGGGAGATGAGACGGTGATACTGGACTGCGAAATGATGGCGGGCGATACGTTGTGAAAACAGGTTGATGTGAGACAGGGGGGGGGCAGACGTTGGCGACGACAAAGGAATTTCACGATTATGTGGTGGGAAATCTGCAGAGAGTGGGCGATGTGACCACCAGAAAGATGATGGGAGAATACTGTGTTTACTTTCAGGGAAAGTTGATCGGCGATATCTGCGACAACTGCCTGTTTTTAAAACCGACGGAATCGGTTCTCCGTCTGCTGCCTGACGCGGACAGGGACTATCCCTATGAGGGATCCAAAACGCAGATGGTGATCGTGGAGGATGTGGAGAACGAGGCGCTGATGGCGGAAATCTTACAGGAGATGTACAAGGAACTGCCGGAGCCCAAGAAGAAGGCGAAGAGAGTTTAGAAATTTTTAACAGGCATAAACTGCCTGGGCATGGTATACTGGCCGTATAGGAAATCTGTGGATAAGCAGAACAAGGAGAAAGCTATGCCGAACACAAATACAACAAAGGCCGCGCTTGGGGAATCCCTGAAAAAACTGGTTCTGACAAAACGGCTGGAGAAGATAACGATCAACGATCTCACGACGGACTGCGGCATCAGCAGAATGGCGTTTTACTATCATTTCAAGGATATTTACGATCTGGTGGAATGGGTCTGCGTGGAGGACGGAAAGAAAGTCTTGCAGGGCAAAAAGACTTATGAGACATGGCAGGAGGGCATGAGCCAGATTTTTGAGGCTGTTCTGGAAAACAAAGCGTTTGTTTTGAATGTGTACCGCAGCATCGGCAGGGAAAAGGTGGAGGGGTATCTATACAAGCTTACTTACGAAATGATCAAGGAAGTGGTGGAGGACAGATGCCGGGGCGTGGCGCTTTTGGCGGCGCACAAGGATTTTATCGCTGATTTTTATAAGTATGGATTTGTTGGAATTATGCTCGACTGGGTCGGTCACGGCATGAAGGAAGACTATGAGGAAATTGTAGACAACATGGGCGTTATGCTGCACGGCAATATCGCCCGTTCCATCAAGAATTTCGAGAAGGCGGACGGCGGAGTGGTCTCTGTAGAAACATAAAGCGGAGAATGCCGTATTTCAGGCATTCTCCTAAGTGAGACGGAGTTGCGAAGCAACTCCTAGAACTTCTCCACGAAA
>VSNH01000051.1:0-4501 GCA_009774215.1 Lachnospiraceae bacterium | reverse complement strand
GCGGAGAATGCCGTATTTCAGGCATTCTCCTAAGTGAGACGGAGTTGCGAAGCAACTCCTAGAACTTCTCCACGAAACAGCCTCTGCTGTGAGTGGTTAGAAGTTCTTCTCACTTTACATATAGGGCGGAATGATAAGTTTTTTATCATTTCGCTTTTTTTGTAAATTGGTAAAAGCGGGAAGAATGGGTATGATAGCTTTAGTAATCAAAAAGAAAACATCGGCGGCGTGGAAACCGCAGGAATCAGGAAAGGTGGAACATATATGGCAAACAGGAAGAGTATCGGACTTGGCGTGGCGGTTGTGGCGGCAGCAGGAGCGGGCGCGGCGCTGGCGGCGAAGAACTTACAGAAAAAGGCCCATGTGGGGCTGGAGCCGGGACAGGCGGCAAACGACAATTTCGACGGTGAAAACGGGGAAATGACGGCAGCGAAAGGCCGCAGAAAATACACGGAGCTGGACTACCGCAACACCGAGCTTGGACGGTACGATAAAAACAGCAAGGGCATCTATTACAGCAACGGCAATTATGAGGCGTTCGCAAAGCCGAGGAAACCGGAAGGCGTGGACGAGAAAAACGCTTACATCGTAGGCAGCGGTCTCGCCTCTCTGGCGGCGGCGTGCTTCCTTGTACGCGACGGACAGATGCCCGGCAGCCACATTCATATTTTGGAATCCATGGATATAGCGGGCGGCGCCTGCGACGGCATCGACGATCCCACCAGAGGTTATGTGATGCGCGGCGGCAGAGAGATGGAGAACCATTTTGAGTGCCTGTGGGATCTGTTCCGCAGCATTCCTTCCATCGAGACGCCGGGTGTGTCGGTGCTGGACGAATACTACTGGCTGAACAAGGAGGATCCGAACTACTCTCTCTGTCGTGCCACCGTAAACAGAGGGCAGGACGCCCACACGGACGGCAGGTTCAATCTGAGCCAGAAGGGCTGTATGGAGATTATGAAACTCTTTATGACGAAGGATGAGGATCTCTATGACAAGACCATCGAGGATGTGTTCGACGAAGAAGTGTTTGACTCCACTTTCTGGCTGTACTGGCGCACCATGTTTGCCTTTGAGAACTGGCACAGCGCGTTGGAGATGAAGCTGTACTTCCAGCGGTTTATTCACCATATCGCGGGACTGCCGGATTTCAGCGCTTTGAAATTTACGAAATATAACCAGTATGAATCCTTGATTCTGCCTATGCAGAAATATCTGGAGGCAGCGAGCGTTGACTTCCAGTTTAACACTGAAGTGACCAACGTAATCTTCGGGTTCGAGGGAGATAAAAAGATAGCCAAGGCGATCGAGTGCAAGGTGAAGGGTGTGGAGAAAGGTATTATGTTAACTGAAAATGACCTTGTCTTCGTGACCAACGGAAGCTGCACCGAGGGAACGATCTATGGCGACCAGAACCATGCGCCAAACGGGGATGCGGAAGTGCGCACGAGCGGATGCTGGAGTCTCTGGAAAAATATTGCGAAGCAGGATCCTTCTTTCGGGCGTCCTGAGAAATTCTGCTCCGA
This sequence comes from Lachnospiraceae bacterium, assembly GCA_009774215.1. Classification (GTDB taxonomy): domain Bacteria; phylum Bacillota; class Clostridia; order Lachnospirales; family Lachnospiraceae; genus UBA3282. Next base: position 2,975 of record VSNH01000051.1, on the reverse strand, counting down.
TGTGGCGAAGACAAACTGGGAGTCCGCTACCGTCACCACGCTGGACGACAAGATTCTTCCCTATATCGAAGCGATCTGCAAGCGCGACCCGAGAAGCGGCAAGGTAGTGACCGGCGGTATCGTGAGCTGTCAGGATTCCTCATGGCTCCTTAGCTGGACCATCAACAGGCAGGGGCAGTTTAAGGAGCAGGATAAAAAGAAAGTCTGCGTCTGGGTTTACGGTCTGTTCACGGATGTGGAGGGCGATTATGTGAAGAAGCCCATGAAGGATTGTACCGGCAAGGAAATCACGCAGGAGTGGCTCTATCATCTGGGCGTGCCTGTGGAGGAGATCGACGAGCTTGCAGAGAAGAGCGCGGTGTGCGTGCCTACCATGATGCCTTATATTACCGCCTTCTTTATGCCGAGAACAGCGGGTGACAGACCTGACGTGATTCCCGACGGTTGTGTGAACTTTGCGTTCCTCGGCCAGTTTGCACAGACCCCGAGAGACACCGTGTTTACCACAGAGTATTCTGTCAGAACCGCCATGGAAGCCGTTTATGGGCTGCTTGGCGTGGACAGGGGCGTGCCGGAAGTGTGGGGCAGCGTTTACGATATCAGGGAGCTTCTCTCCAGCAGCGTGAAGCTGATGGACGGCAAGTCTCCGCTGGAAATCAATCTGGGACCGTTAAATCCGATGAAGAAGCTGCTGCTGAAGCTTGTGAAGGGCACAGTGGTTGAGAAGGTGATGCGGGATCAGGGTGTTTTGAAAGAGTGGATGTAAAACTATACTACAATGGGAGAGTTTTGAAGAAAAGACTGGAAACAGGCGGCGCGGTTGTGCTGCCTGTTTCACTATATATTGAGTATCATAATGGTTAATATATTAGCTAAAAAGCCTGGTGGCGTGGTCAGGCTGTCTCTGTTATGGCGCGAGACTACCTGATGATTTCCAGCATAGTGGCAATGTCCTCTGCCGCCATCGTCACTTTTGACTTTTCGATCAGGATATTTCCACCAGTCATAATGTAGGACGGCATGATCCGTATCCCTTCATAATAGATTTCGCTGTTTCGCAGTTTGTAGGTGGAAACGGCGGGCACCGCATTTTTCTTTGATGCCTTTTTCGTAATCATGTTAAAAGCTTTCTTTGCCACATCGCCCATAAGCATAATCACCTTTACGTTGGGGAACAAAGAAAGCTCCGCTTCCAGGTAAGGCAGGCTGTTCTCGATGCTGCCCTTATCAATGGTGTATTCTGACTTAGGTGTTTTTACGGCGTTTGTGATATAGATTCCCTTTTGCAATATGTCCTGTATGGAAGTGACCTTCGCCCCTGCCATCTGGAAAAGGGGAATCGTTGTTTTCAGATAATCGGCATCGGCGGCTCCGTAAAAATCCTGTATGGGGTCGGAGGGGACGACTTCATTGATCATAATTGCCTTGATTGTGGGCGGGTCAATTTCAATATTGTTTAGATAGATGCCGCTTGCCGTACTTAATTTTGTTTCAAGTTCCGTTTTTATATTCATATCTCCATGCTCCTTTTTACAGCCTGTTTGCTGATAGGATAACACAAAAAAGATGACATCCTGCGTCAACTTTTTGGAAAAGGAATAAATGTATAAAAAGCATGAGTTTTTAATACTGCTTTAAAATTTCCCCCAATGGGTGCAAAATTGTAAAAGAGTATTAGGGCAATACTTCTAATAGTTCATACAAATTGTTAATGCTATCCGTTTCCTTTCTTGCGTGCTGTACCCGGATAAATTTACAATTGGCATTGTAAGCTGTTTTCCTATCCTTTTCTTCATCCCCAATAAAAATCAATTCTGTGATTGGAATGGTGAATTTTTCGGCAATCATTTGTAATCCTCTGCAATTCGGTTTCCGATATCCAGCAACAGAAGAGGAGTTATAATAATCAAAATACCCCAATAATTCTGAGATATCCCGTTTAAAAATTTCATCAGGCATTGCGCTGGGTAGATCAGTCAATGCTGCTATCGTGTAGCCCCTTTCCTTAAGTGTATGCAATATATTTGTTGTTTCCGGATATATTTCTGCCTTTAACTGTAACCCACTCCAAAAAATTTCTATACAGCTTTGGATTGCGATATCTATATGCCACGGTTCCAATACTTTTGTAAAAATATACTCTGCGGAATACTCAATCTCCCGACCACTAATGCGCGGGTTAAAATCCTTTAACATCTGCACTGATTTTTCGATAACCTCTTGCGAGATGTTGAGATGGTATTTCCGAATAATTGATTCAAATCCTTTGTAGTAGAAATCCGCCCAAGAATCAGGCATTCCGACATACTGCATTAATGTTCCGCCCAAATCAAAAACTACTGTTTTCAAAATTCCTTTATTTCTCCCATTCAAAATTTAGACTCTTTATTGCAACACCTATCTTTAGGTAAAATACATTTTAAGTAAGAATTTTCACAGCCTGTTCTACATCCTCCAGTGTCAGTCCTGTTGTCGGGTCCGTTTTCACCTGATGCTGTCTGACCTGATCATTATGCAAATCAAGATCGTCGAGAACGACCCATGCCGTAACATCATTATGTAAACCTATCCACGACAGAATCTCGTCGGCCTTTACCAGACTGAACTTCTTTGTTTTTCTGATTTCTTCTGTGGTCAGATCCGGGGTTACTCCGCTGATACACAGATTTTCCTTTGCCAATAACTCCACCAGTTTCTTTGCCTCTGTACATAGCGGTTTTAATTCGGCGTCAAACCAAAAACGCCAGCCGGAATGAAGAATGATTTTCGCATCCGTCTCTTTTACCAAACGTGCTAGCTGTTTGATTTTTTCCTCATCAATCAATGTGCCGTCACTGATTTCTGTCTGGTGGCTCTCATTCCAAAAATTAGAATTGAGCACGCCGTCGATGTCCAGGAATAAAACGTTTGACATAATTTTGTCTCACTCCGCGGGTGTTCATGTAGCAATATTTTCAGATCATAATGAACTACAT
>VSNH01000050.1 GCA_009774215.1 Lachnospiraceae bacterium | reverse complement strand
TGGTTGTCGATATTCGTCTCCAGACTGAAATAGGTCTTATAGAAGGTCTCCGCATTGCTGGTGTTCAGAGTCGCATCAGACAGCACGCACTCCAGAAAGCCGCCCGCATCCCTGCCGCGGAAACTGAACTGGTTCTTGTCGGTCAGCATGGAAATCACCGCCCATACCTGTTCACACTGCTCCTTGCCCTCTACTTCATCCACGCCGTCGCCTTCCGGGGGCTTTGTGCCGACACCGGTATTCTTATCAATATCCTTTCTGGTGCCCAGAAGATCGGGGTTTTTCACCACCGCATCCAGAAGAGTGACATTGCCCGCCGTGATATTATAATAGCCGGTATTTTCCCCGTTTCTCGTGGAAGTGTCGAGTTCGCTCTGCCTATACTGTCCGTCCTGTCTGACGTAATCCGCAGTAAAGAGAATGTCCGCTTTCTTCGGCGGATCCTCCGCCGTCAGACCTTCCTTGAATATATCGTTTACCTTTTTCGTAAATTCGCGCACCCACTCGTTCATCTGTTTCATATAGTAGGGCACTCCCTGATAATTGACCTCGCCGCCGATGGTAGCCTCCGTCCATGTCTTTGCCGCCGTCAGAGGCTGGTCGCTCTTTTTATTATCAATGGTGAAGGTGTACTCTCCGTTGCCGTTATATTCCCAGCTCGTGTAGTAGAAAAGCTGATTCCCGATATTGATAACACCGCCCGTGTCGGAAAGATTACACTTGGTCATATTCCGCAAGTGGTCTTCGGTCGTCTTGATGGTCGCCATCGAAAAGCTTTTATAGTAAGACACGCTCGAAACCGAACCCTTAAAATATTCCCCGTTATTGCCGTCGCGCATCTCAATCAAGCCGCGGAGCTCTCCGCCCATGGACGCGTTGTAAAGGCTGAATGGTATGCCGTTGCTCCACATGACATCATAAAGACCGTCCACATCGGACTGGTTCACCTTCTCCTCATCCGAGCGCGCCACACAGATCAGCGTCTTGTAATCGTCCATATCCACCAGCGTCTGTCCGCCGGCAATTTTCACCATGTACCTGTGCGCCGCTGTCGGATTGCCCTCCTGATCCAGAATCGGCAGCTCCTGCGTCTGCACATCCACGAGCGCGGAAAGCTCGTCGAGCAGCAGATCTCTCTTGTCACGCAGTTCATTTGCCTTACTGCCCGTCATCTCGATGGTATTGATCTGTTTGTTCACCGTCGCAATATCCTGCGCGATGGAGTTAATCTGATCTACCCGAATCTTAATCTCATCGTTCACATCCGACTGGAGATCACGAAGATCCCCGTACATGTTATTGAAATAATCCGTCAGCGCCTTCGCCGCGCCCAAAAACTCCGCCTTCACATCGGTACTGCTGGCATTTTTCGTGATTTCCTGCAAGGTCACGCCGATCTGGTTAAAGAGCGTCTTAAAGCCCGTCTTGTTGTCGTCCTTCAGATACTCCTGAATCATATTGCAGTAATAGAGCTTCGCGTCGTACTCGCCGAGCTTCGTCTCATTGTCCCAATATTTATGATCGTAGAAAAGATCCCGCACCCGCTCGATCGCCAATGTCTCCACACCTGCACCCGCGCATCCGTATGTGGCAAAAACACGCAGCGCGTTAGCCGCCTCCGTCTTTACCTCCTGCCTGCTGTAGCCCGCCGTCTGCACATTGCTGATATTGTTGCCCGTAGTGTTCAGCGCGGCATTGGCCGCCCGAAGCCCCGATGATGCGATTGTCAGTCCAAAAAATGTTGATCCCATATCTCATTCACCTCTCTGTTAATGTCCCAGTGTGGAAAGCAGATGATCCAACATCTCGTTGACTACGTTGATATATCTGCTGGATGCATTGTACGCGTTCTGGTACATAATCATATTGGTCAGCTCCTCGTCGGAGGATACGCCCACGATCTGTTCCCTTGCATACTTCAAAGCATCTGTGGCTACATTTTGATTATCCTGCACAGCCCGGAAAACCGATCCCGTGTTTGCAATCTGCGCTACCAGATTCTTATAATAATCCTTAAAGCTGAGCGGCGTCTCCACATTGGGATTCAGCGTGTAGATCGTCTCCTCGAAAGCCTTCTTCAAAGCCTCCATCGTCTCGTTGTCCTCAGAGTGCTCGCCCAAGCGGAAGGTCAGAAGCGAAGGATTCTGCTTAAGCTCCTGATTAATCACGATGTTTCTCACCGACCACGCCATCGTTTCCCTCGTCTCCTCCGGCAGCATCTCATCCAACGGCGTCGCCAGTTCAAAAAGCTGATAGGGATTGCCATTCTCATCCCGCAGGTAGTCGGAATCAGGATTGAGCTTCGTCGCTCTGTCCGCCGCGTCCGCAAGAACCGAATTAATCTTTGTCGTGATAATGTTTACCAGCCTGTCAAATTCCGCCTGCACATTCATCACGATGGAGTCCTTGACATGTGTATTGTACCAGTTTTTCTCATACTTCCCGTCGGGGTTGATATCTTCCAGTTCATTGTGGGTGGCCCTGTGGTCGCCCCGCGCCAGCAGGGTTCCCTTCAGGGATCCGATATCCGTGTTGAATTGCGAGGATATCTCTTTCGTCAGGTCAAAAACCTCTGCTCCCTCTATGTTCTCCTTGGAAACAATGGGGTTTCCGTCCTTGTCAAACTTGTCATATTTGGCAAGTATTTTCCAGTAGGGCGTGTAAAATCCGGTCTTCGGATCCTGATAGAGACACACCTCGTTGACCAGGCTGCCTTTCACCAGATCCACCTGTTCAAACCGGACGCTCACATAACCTGTCATATCCTCAGAATAGGTGATGTTGCCAATCTTTCCCAGCTCATCCAACAGGTAGTTCCTGCGGTCGCGCAGATCATTCGCGTGCTCCGGTCCGCCCTCAACTCTCATAATCGCCCGGTTCAGCGCCTCAATCTCCTGTGCGTAGCTGTTGATTTTATCGACGTCCGTCTTGACCGTCTTATTCATATTGTCCTGATATTCGCAAAGACTGTTGTATACCTTCTGCGCCTTCGTGATAAACTCATATGCCTTCGTCACGAAAAAATTCTGGTTCGCCGAAGTGGTCGGATCTTTCGCCAGCTCCTGTACCGCGGCCCAAAGTCCCTGCTCGCCGGAAAGCGCTTCGGAAAACTCGTGCCCCTCGTTGGATTCTCCCAGAATATACTCTATCTCTTCCAACGCCGCCGCCGAAACATCATAAAAACACTGCCGTCCCGATTCGCGGCGGTAGTTCCTGTCCAGCAAAAAGTCTCTTTCTTGTCTTGTTCGGATATAATTGACACCAAGACCTGTCTGTATCCAGTTTCGCGTAGTATCCTTAGAGTGCGTGATATAGTTTCGCGTACCCTGTGATACCTGCTGCCTAGTATACCCCTGGGTGTCCAAATTAGACATGTTGTGCGCCGTGGTATTCAGCGCATTATCTGATGTTCGTAATCCTGATACGCCTATATAAAGGCTTGACATTAATGACATATTCTACCGTCCTCAACAATTTTACTGCTTGGCGTCAAATGCCTTGTTGACCGTGCCGATCATATCACCGGTATTGCAGGCGCCCCTGTTATAATTTGCCGTCTCCGGCGCCTTATTCATGGACTGTAAAACCTGCATGTTAAACTGCACCATCTCCAGCGCGCTCTCAATCAACGCCCTGTTCTGTTCGTTGACCCGTTTTACCGCCTGAACATTCCTGCGCAGCTCGTCAAATACCGATGCCAGTTCCGCTTGTTCCTGAGGCCTGGCCGCCAGCATCTTAATCAAATCTGCAATCTTCAGCTTCGTAACATCCTTGTTAAGTACGTTCGCAATATCATTAACAGCTTCATTTCTCTGGTTATCCAGATGGTTGATTCTGCTTACGATGATTTGCTCCTCATCCGTGATCTGGGCTAAAGCTTTTACATCGTCAGACACAATGGCAGGTGTTTTCTTTATGGACAGCTCTAACAGGTTCTTGTATTCCAGATTTTCTTTCTCCAAAACCTCGATCAAGGTTTCCATCAAGCTTGCCACATCAAACCCTTACCTTTCCATAGTTACTAAAGACTCTCAATCTCCTCGTACTGCTTCATCAGCTTCTCGGCAAAGCTCTCGCTGCTCACATGATATGTGCCGTTCGCGATACCCGCCTTGATAGGAGCCGTCAGTTCGCTTCTGATATCCTCTGCCGCTGCAACCGCGTTCTTCGCAGTCTGAATATCCTTACCGATACTGGAGATCTGAATCCGGTCAGAATTCGCATTTTTAGCTGCGTTCTGCGTCTTGGCCCTGCTCTTCGCGCCATAGACCTGCTGTACCTGTGTATAAGCCTCAATACGCATACGAATTTCCTCCTTCCTCCAGAGGTTTCTCCAAAAAAATTCACCTCATACAATCTCTTACACTATAAGTATCGGTTATTTTCTGTAAGACTTTAGAGGTGAATTTATTTTTCTGTACAAAGCCTGCTCAACGTTTGCCCGCAGACTTCTTTTTTTCCTTTTTCTTCCTTTTATCAGCTTTCAGCGGCTTTTCCGGTTTCTCTTCCTGTTCCTCCTTTTCCAGATGCACGCAGCTCTCGATATCGTCAAGCTCCTGATTTTCCACGCCCATCTCCAGTTCCGCGAAATGCTCCACCAGTGAAACGTCCGTATGCCCTTCCCCGGATTCCCCGGCCGCCCCTGTGCTCTCCGCAGGCGTCTCTTCCGATTCTGTCCCCGTTTCTGCCGCCTCAGACTGCGGCAGCTTCTCCGTCTCCGGCGCTACACCTGTCAAAACGCCCTCCTCCACGCCGTCCATCTCTGCATTCACTGCATTCTCCAGCGTGATGCAGCCCGAAAAAATCAACGCCAGCTTGGCGCAGATCGGTCCTACCATCTCATAGAGAACCGAGGAGGAAAGGATAATCGTGAGCAAAAGCTGTCCCCGCTCCCCCGGCAGAAGCCGCTCCCCCAGAAACGCCAGGCCGATGGCCACACCCGCCTGGGGAACCAGAGCCAGCCCCATGTATCTGCGCGCCTCCCTGCTCATGCCGGTAATCGCACAGCCCACATAAGTGCCCACATATTTTCCAATAATACGGACGATAAAGTAGCACAGGCCGATCACGCCCACCGTAGACAGCGCCGTCACATCCAGCTTCATACCCGACACGATAAAAAACAGGGACATCACGGGTGGCGTGAAGTTATTGAGCTGCCTGTAGAGCTTCTTGTCCCTGGTCAGATTGATATAGGACGCCCCGAACACCATGCAGGAGAGCAGGGGCGATATATTTAAGGAGGTACATATCCCCGAGATCCCTGTGAGCATGGCGATCGCAAGAATCAGCCGGTTGTCTTTGCTTCTGGCCGGAATCAACAGTCTGCTCAAAAAATAACCGCAGAAAAACCCAAGCAGCAGGGCGAACAGATTATAGACGATCGGCAGAACAATCTCGCTGGCCGCAACCCCTTCTCCGCCCGCTGCCCCCGCCACCGCCGCCACGATGCTGAATGCCAGCAGACATACCACATCATCCAACGCCACAATCTGCAAAAGAGTGTTGACAAACTCGCCCTTCGCCTTGTACTGATTTATGGTCATCATGGTGCTGGCAGGCGCCGTCGCCGTGGCTATAGCCCCCAGAATCAGTGCAAAATCCAGATCCAGTCGAAAGAAGCTACGGCAGACCAGCGTCACGAGCACGCCCGCAGTCAGCGCCTCGAAGAAGGTGACGATCAGCACCTTGCTTCCGGTTTTTTTGATGACCTCCTTCTTAAAGAACTTCCCGACTCCAAAGGCGATGAACGCCAGCGCCAGATCACTCACAAAGCTCATGTTCCCGATCATATCCACTGGAATCATATTCAGGCCGCAGGGCCCGATCAGTATACCCGCCAGAATATAGCCGCTGACCTTGGGGAGATTCAGGGTGTTGGTCAGTCTCGTCATGATAAAGCCCGCAAACAATATAATAGATAAAACCAGCAAAGTTCTGGTTTCCGCGCTGACCGCCGCCAAATATCCCTGCATAACACCGCCTCCTCGTTCTCATTCATTCTATTCCTTCAAAAGATGACTGTCGCAGGCATGAAACTTCACATATGCCTTCTCGCCAACCTGAAAGATTCTCTTGTATCTGGGGTTAAAATCCGTGATCTGCACCACCACATCCCCGACCTTTACATGATAGTGTTGATAAGAACCCATGAAACAGCTCATGATCACCTCGCCGGGCAGCTGTCCCTCCGCATCCAGCGTGGCCGATTCCGGCCGCAGCACAAGCGTACAGCTCTCATCCTGTGCAAATTCCTCCACGTTCTCCACATCCACCTTATGATCGTAGATGCGCATGACACCCCGGTTTCCTTCTTTGGAAACGAGTCGTCCTTTCAGAAAATTGGCCTCCCCGATGAAGTTCGCCACAAAGGCATTCTTGGGCCGGTAATAAATCTCCTGCGGCGTTCCGACCTGCGCCACCACGCCCTTATTCATAATGATAATCCGATCGGAGAGCGCCATCGCTTCACTCTGGTCATGCGTGACATATACTGCCGTGATGCCCACGCGCTGCTGGATATTGCGGATCTCTGTGCGCATGGAGACGCGCAGCTTGGCGTCCAGATTGGACAGCGGTTCGTCGAACAAAAGCACGCTCGGCTCCACCACCAGCGCCCTGGCGAGCGCCACCCTCTGCTGCTGTCCGCCGGAAAGCTGATTGGTCATGCGCGCCTCCATGCCGCCAAGCTCCACCAGCTCCAGAATATCCATCACCTTTTTGCGGATGGTTTCCTTATCCATCTTACGCAGCTTCAGGCCGTAGGCCACATTGTCAAACACGTTATAGTGGGGAAACAGCGCGTAGCTCTGAAACACCATGGCCGTATCCCGCTTGTTTGGCGTCAGCTCGTTGATGGGCTGGCTGCCCAGATAAATTTCCCCCTCGTCGGGGCTTTCAAATCCGGCGATCATTCGAAGCGTGGTCGTCTTTCCGCAGCCTGAGGGGCCGAGCAGCGTGACAAAGCTGCCCGGTTCAATGGTCAGATCCGCGTCGTCCACCGCCTTAAAATCCTTCCCCGTCTTGGGGTCCTGATATATCTTCGTAATATGTTCCAGACGTATTCCCTTTGATTCCAGCATATTAATTTTCCTCCTTTATCTTCCTGCTCGTTCCAAAGAAACGGATAAACAAATTCATCAAAAGCACCGAGAAATAGACAATCAGAATCAGGATGGTCGCATAGGCGCAGGCCACGCCGTAATATCCTTTTTCCGCAAACTCGTTGATCTGACAGGTGATAAGCAGAAACTGCGGTGTCACCAGCAGGATAATCGCGCTGATCGCCGTGATGCTTCTCACGAAAGAGGTCACCAGACCGCTGAAAAACGAGTCCTTAATCAACGGCAGGGTCACTGTCATAAACACCTTGCCGCTGCCCGCTCCCAGATCATAGGCCGATTCCTCAATCGACTTATCAATCTGGCGCAGCGCGGAGATGCCGCTTCTCGTTCCCACCGGAAGACTCCGGATGATAAATACGATAATCAGGATCAATCCCGTGCCGTACAGACCGCTCATGATGCCTGTATGGAAAATACCGTTGGCGTAACCCCTGATATAGCCGATACCGAGCACTGTCCCCGGCACCGCCATGGCAAGCATGGACACAAACTCGATAAAGCCCTTGGATTTAAATTTCTTCTTCACCACCAGATAAGAAATCACCATGGAGAGCAGCGCCGTGATGGGCGCGGCAATGATGGACAGGATAAAGGAGTCCTTAAACGCCTTAAATCCACTGTATTTAAACAGATACTCAAACCACTTCCACGACAGGGAATAATCGCGCCCCCACAGCTTGAACAGCGCGCCGAAGGGAATCATAATATACATGACAATCACAAACACCGCCACCAGCGAACAGATGATGGTAAGCGGAATCGTCACGCTCTTATCCTCAATCAGCATCCTTGCTCTGGATGCCTTACCGGTAAGAGTAGCCGCCGTCTTTCTTTCCAAATAATATTTTTGTATAAAAAACAGAATCAGCGTCAGCGACAGAAGCACTACGGACATAGCCGCCGCGCCCGTGGAATCATAAGACCCCGTCACCTGCAGATAAATCGTCGTCGCCAGCGTGTCGTAATCGCCGCCAATCAGCATAGGATTCGCAAAGTCCGCAACTGACTCGATGAAGGTAACCAGAAACGCATTGCCCAGGCCCGGCAAAAGCAGGGGCAGCGTCACGGTGCCGAACACCTTCATTCTGGACGCGCCGATATCCCGCGCCGCCTCCTCCAAGGAAGGATCAATATTCTTTAAAAGCCCCTTCAACATCATGTAGCAGACAGGGAAAAAGGTCAGTGTCTGCACAACCACAATACCCTTTAGGCCGTATACGTTAGAATCATAAATATGTAACAAAGACCGGGTGATAATACCGCTTCTTCCGAAAAGCATAATCGTTGACAGTGACAGAACAAAGGGCGGAGAAACCACCGGCAGAAGCGAAACGATATTGAACAGTCTCCCGACCACCCTGCTCTTCACCTTCACATAGACATCCACATAGGCGAACAACAGGCCGACCAACGTGGACAAAACACTTGTCAAAAGCCCCAATACCACCGTATTTCCAAACGCCGTGCGAAAACGCTGCATACTTAAGACCCGTTTAAACACATCCAGCGTAACCTGCCCCTCCGTGTACACACTGTCTATCAGCAGCACAAACAGCGGATAACAGATAAACAGGGTCAGAAACACGAGCAGAATCACGATCATCCCCACCATTACCGGATCTGAAAGCAGCTTTTTACGGTCCAGACTCGCACTCTTGCTTTTAGATGCCATCCCCTTTTCCTCCTTCTCTTAGTGAATGGGAGATGACAGTTATGCCATCTCCCAACTTGCTATCCAATACGGAGAATGCCTGTACTTCGGCATTCTTTTCACCTTGCTATTCGGTAAGGAATCTGCTGCCGTCCGCGGCATCCGCAGAACCATTTGTCACAGCCGTAAAGAAATCCTCTACATACTGCGCCGTATTCTGTTTTGCATCCTCAAAATCGTAGTCGATTACGTTGTCGGGATCTAACCCGAACTGTGCAGCTTCCTGCGGCTGTTCCGCATTGTCCAGCACAAGGAACTGATAGGACTCGTTCTCCTTCGCAATATTCACGCAGTCGGGAGAAAGAGCATACTCGATCCAAAGCTTGGATGCGTTAGGGTGCTTGCAGCCCTTAAAGATAGCGGTCGCGCCGATCTCAAAGCTGGTTCCCGATGCGGGGATGACAAGCTCAATGTTGTCATAGCCGGACAGGATCTGGGTGATGCCGTCATGCAGGAAGCCGATACCGATCACGCACTCGCCGGGGCCCACCATCTTGGACGGGCCGGAACCGCTCTTGGTGTACTGGTAAACATTCTTATCAAGCTCCTGGAAATACTTCATCGCCTCGTCATGTCCCTTGGTCTGCACCATAGTGTTGATGACCAATTTCGCCGTACCCGCCGTGGAGGGATTGGACATGCCGATCAGTCCCTTGTATTCAGGCTTTAACAGGTCATCCCAATCCTGGGGCACCGCAAGGCCCAGGCGGTCAAGCTCCTCCTTGTTCACCATGAAACCAAGGATGCCCTTGTAGATGCCGTACCAGTTGCCGTCCGCATCCTTGTACATGTCCCCGAGCAGGTGAGACGCATTCTCCGCCGCATAGGGCTCTAACAGACCTGCTGCCACCGCCTCATTGTAGGGGTCTGTGGTGCCGCCGAACCACACGTCGCCGGACGGATTGCCCGCCTCCTCCTCAATCTTGGTATATACCTCACCGGTGGAAAGTCTCTGGTAATCCACCTTGATACCGTACATCTCTTCAAATTTCTGACATGCCGCCGACAGATACGCCTCCTCGCAGGAGCCATAAACCACCAGTGCGCCTTCCGCCTGTGCTGCCGCAACCAGATCGCCGCCGGCCGCCTCTGTGCTGTCCGCTGCGGGAGCCTCCGTCTCCGCGGGTGCCTCCGCTGCCGGTTCCTCTGCCGCAGGAGCCTCCGCCGCGGGGGCTTCCTGAGCGGGCGCCTCCGCCGGTGCGTCGGAACCGCCGCAGGCTGCCAGGGAAAAGACCATGGACGCTGCCAGAATGGCCGCCGTCACTTTTTTCATGACATTCTTTCTCATAACTTCTTCCTCCTTCACTTTTTCGCCGCATGTTTTCTTTTTTCCGTCATTCCCTGCTGTTGTCAGTGAAATCATGCAACTTTTCTCTGTCCTACAATAAAATTATATACAACATGCACAAAGAAGTCTACTCGACAATACACTGATATGTTTCACAATTCTGACATTCCGCAATTTCTTATACAACAGGAAAGCCCGGAACTCACTCCGGGCTGTAACGATCCTGATATTCCGAGGGCGAAACGCCCACATATTTTTTAAAGGTGGCGCTGAAATAAGTGATGTTGCGGTATCCCACCTGCTCCGCCACCTCGTAGACCTTATGGCGATAGTCCTGCAGCATGCTCATCGCCGCCCGCATCCGTCGCTTCGTCACAAAAGCCATCAGCGTGGAATCCGTCTCCTTTCGGAACAGGTGACTCAGATGCCCCTCGCTGATCCCCAGATGATCCGCCACCGCCCTGACGGAAATATTGGGATTGGCATAGTTTTCATCCACATAAGCGATGGCATCCATAATATATTTGCTCTTATCCCCCGCGTCCAGCCGCAGTTCCTGATTATGCTGTTCCTTCCGCTCCGTGTCACGCCTGTTCTTCTCTATCAGTTTCTGTATGGTGGTTTCCAGCTCTCCATCCTTGAAAGGCTTCAGGAGATAGTCCGCCGCCCCCAGCTTAACAGCCTGCTGCGCGTAGGCAAAATCGTCATAGGCCGTGAGAAAAATCACGCGGGGCTCCAGCCCCAGCTCATACACCTTCTCAATCATCTCAATTCCCATCATCCTTGGCATACGAATGTCCGTGATCACAATGTCCGGCCTGCACTTGCGAATGATCTCGACGCCCTCCTCCCCGTTTTCCGCCTCGCCCATCACAATACAGTTGATCTTTGACCAGTCCGTCCCCATAATAATGCCCTGACGCACCCGCTTTTCATCCTCAACCACCACTATCTTGTACATACACTAACCTCCATGATTCCGCATCGCGGAATCTCAAATCCGTGCGGAGAATGCCCGTATTTTGGGCATTCTCCTGTGTGAGAAAAGTCTGCAAAGCAGACTTAGTACTTCTTAGCGAAGCAGCCTCTGCTGCTGAGTTTTAGAAGCACTTCTCACACTATCCTTTCCGGCTCAGCGGAATCGTCAGATACACCCTTGTACCGACGTCCTTCTCCGATTCCACATACAATCCGTACTGTTCCCCGTAATGCAGCCTTATGATCGCATCCACATTATTGTAACCGATACTCTCATGTCCGGGCGTCTCTCCCTCCGCAGTCTGTCCCGTCTCATTGAGGCGCTTTACCTCCTCCGCCGTCATGCCGCTCCCGTCATCCTGCACCATGATCCGCAAAATACCGCCTTCCGCTGCAAAGCTGCCGCTGTCTGTTTCCTCCGCATCCGTGCCGTCCACGCCGCTCTTTGCAGATGCCTGCACCAGAACCGTCCCCGCCTCACACTCCGCCAGTCCGTGAATGATGGCATTCTCCACGAGCGGCTGCAGAGTCAGCTTCGGCAGCATACAGTCCTCCAGTTCCTCCGGTATATCCACGATCAGCTCAAATTTATCCGCAAAACGGATCTTCTGAATCTCCGCGTAGGCCTCTACCAGTGCAACCTCCTGCGAAAGCCGGATAATCGGTTTTGCGGAAATGCTCATTCTGAGAATCTGCGCCAGATTGGAGGACATGGACACAAGCTCAGGCATCTCGTTCTCCTTCGCCATCCACTTCATTGTATCCAGCGTATTATAGAGAAAGTGCGGATTTAACTGCGCCTGCATCATCTTGATATTGCTGTCGCTCAACTCCCGCTCCCGCTGGATCAGACGCTCGGTGTTGTCTATCAGATGCTTCGACATCACATTGAAGCTCTCCGTCAGCTGCCCAAGCTCGTCATCCCCGCCCACCTCAATGTGCGTCTCATAGTTTCCCCGCTTGATCTCCCCGATGGCATCCTGCATCCTCCGTATCGGCTTATAGATCAGGCGGCTGAAATAGTAGGACAGACACAGACAGGCCGCCACGCCGATTCCTCCGGACAGCACCGCAATTCCCAGCACATATTGTTTCATTCGGTTCAGGAAAGCCGTAGGCTGGCGGTACATGATATACAGACTGCAATCCTCGTTGTAATCCAGATAATAGTAGCTGTCCTTCTCCATACTTCTGCAGGGCGGTTCCATTTTAAACAGGGCCCTTCCTGCACTCACAACCTCCTCCGTATAACTCTCACTGGAAAGATATACAATCTCCCGAAAATCGTCCATCACATAGATGACGCCCTCTTTCTCCTTCCCGAGACCCTTGAGCATATTGTCAAAATTGTCCTTGACAATAGTGGCAATCACATAACCTTTTATTCCGCCGTCCGCCCCCTGCACCGTCCGGCCCACGCGCAGATATTCCACCCGCTTTTCACCCTCGTAGAGTCTGGCGTTGCAGACCACATACTCTCCCGGATGTCTGGCAGCTCTGTAGAGAATATTCCAATTCAGGGAAAGCTTTCTGCTGACGTACTTATTATCGGTCATGGTCATCTTCTTGAGACCTTCGCTGTCATAAATAGAAAAACCGGCATAGCTTCCGCATTCCCCCGAAGCCGCGTAGAGCTTCCGGTAAACATCCTCCGCAACTCCCTCCCGGTCTCCGTCCAGGAACTGTACAACCCCCTCGTCCTCACTCAGCCTGCCAATCGCCCTGAAAATATCGGAAAAAGCCTCCGTCATGGACTCTTCCGCTATCGCCAGCGTACTTTCCGCTTCCCTGTTCAGATGATTCCGATACGTCAGATTCAACACCTGGAGCAGCAGAAGGTAGCCGCCCAACATGGGGATCACGGATGCCGCGATCATTCCGGTAAAAGTTTTTCCGAGAAAGGATAACCTTCTAAACCGTTTCATATATGCTCCTTTCCCACGACAAATCGAGCAGGGAAGCGCTATCTTCCTCTACTCGTCGCGCGGTCTCCGATCCGCGCATAAAAAAGCGGCCGGTTCCAGCTTATATACTGGAACCAAACCGCTTTTTCTTAATGCCGGCGACCGGAATCGAACCGGTACGGGAGGTTAGTCCCGCAGGATTTTAAGTCCTGTGCGTCTGCCAGTTCCGCCACGCCGGCATACAGACTACAGCATTTCAATTATTTGAACAACGACCCGGATGGGACTCGAACCCACGACCTCCGCCGTGACAGGGCGGCGCTCTAACCAACTGAGCCACCGGGCCAGATACATTAAATTGAGAGTGGACCTTCGGGGACTCGAACCCAGGACCGACCGGTTATGAGCCGGTTGCTCTAACCAACTGAGCTAAAGGTCCGTAACACTGAAATCCGAAAAACAATGACTCCAACGGGAATCGAACCCGTGTTACCGCCGTGAAAGGGCGATGTCTTAACCGCTTGACCATGGAGCCCCAACGACGATATGATACCATACTCCACCATGTTTGGCAAGCAAAAACGACGCGTAATATAAAAATTTTATATATAGCAGATCATTTGGAAGCAGAATTTTCGTTATATACTTATAAGGGGACTTCCCCGGGAGGAACAATCTTGACGCGTGAAGATAAATTGATACAAAAAATGGAGCAGGGAGATCCCGGCGCAGCGGAGGAACTGATTGCCCTATATTACCCTGAAATTCTCCGCTACTGCCTCTGGCACACACCCGACCGCTTTCTCGCGGAGGATGCCACACAGGAAACCTTTCTGAAGGCAGTGCGCTATTTTGACCGCTATATCCATAAAGGAAAGTTTAAATCTTTTCTCTACCGGATTGCCGCGAATACCTGCATAGATATCAGGCGGGAAACCCGGAGTCCCGATATTTCCCTGGAAGAATCGGGAATTGATCCGGCTTACTCGGAGTCGGCATTCGAGGCCGTCCGATCAGATATGGCATTGAGGCAGCTTGTGAGCGGTCTGCCGGAAAACCAGCGGGAAATCGTTCTCCTGCGCTTTGGGTCGGATCTGACCATGCGGGAAACCGCGGAAGTCTTAAATCTGCCGCTTCGGACGGTACAGTCCAGACTGCGCTCGGCCCTTAAACGGCTGAAAGCGGATCTTGGCAAGGTTGAAACCAATGATGACTTAATAAGAAAGAAAATGAAGGAAGGAGGCACGTCATAAAAATGAAATTATTGGAAAGCAGAACACAAAAAAACGGAATAAATTTAGAAGGGCAATTACGACAGGCTCTGCATCGGTCCCCCTCTGTCATCAGTGATGCGCACTTACAGGAAACAATTTTGCAGGCCGGAAAAGCTGCCTGTCAGAGACAGAATCGAAGACGCATTTCCTTCGCCCGTTTTCTGTGGAAACAGATTCCTTTGATCGGTTGGAAGCTTTGGTGCATACAGGGTATTTTTCTTCTGTCGGCATACGGCGTCCTCTCCGACTTTTCCGATTACCTGAAAGCCCCGCTGCGTCTGGCCAAACTTTTGTTTTGTCTGTCCATTGCGGTTTTCATGACGGCGCTGCCCCTGCTCTACCGTTCCGCCCGCTGGCGAATGCAGGAAATCGAAGCGGCGGCACGCTTTTCATCGATAAAGCTGCTGCTGTCAAAACTGATTGTGATCGCCATCGGGGATCTCTCCCTTCTTGGCGGCATTTTCCTCACCGCACTTGTGAAAACCTCTCTCAGAGCTGACACCATTGTCATTTATTTGTGTTTTCCGTTCCTCCTGGCAGGCGGCGGATGCTTGTTTATGCTGGGACATTTTCCCCCGGGCCGTTTTCTCACGGGAAGTCTTCTGTTCTGCTCCGCTTTGGCGCTGACATTTGCCTTCCTTCCCGAACAGCGCCGGTTATTGTTTCAACCAACTTTTTCTGCGGGCTGGGCTGTCGTCTGCGGGCTGCTTTTTGCCTTCTGCGCACACCAGATTCGCTATCTCATAAAGACCTCCACATATGTGGAAATGCAACTCACTTAATTTAACCGAGAATCAGGGGCATCCACAGCGCGCAGACTTTTTGCTCTGCAGACACCCATTGTCCGCGCACCGCGCAAATGCCCCGGAATGGAGCTTACAATGGATTTATATGTAGAACACCTTTGCAAACAATTTAAAGACATGACAGCCGTAAACGACGTTTCCCTGCAGATCACCCCAGGCGTGTGGGGGCTTCTGGGGGCGAACGGCGCAGGGAAAACCACGCTCATGCGGATGATCGCAGGCATTATGAACCCTTCTTCCGGGGAAATCCGATACGACGGCATTCCCATCCGCGAATTGAAGGAGCGGTACCGTGACGTGTTCGGCTATCTCCCGCAGGAGTTTGGCTTTTATCCCGAATTTACCGTCAAAGACTATCTGGAATATGTGGCAGTTTTAAAGGGCCTTACCGACAGGGACAGCAGGCGCAGGATCAACGAGCTGCTGGAGCAGATGACGCTGACCCATGTCAGGAACAAAAAAATAAACAAGCTGTCCGGTGGCATGAAACGCCGTGTGGGCATTGCGCAAGCCCTGTTAAACGAGCCGGAAATCCTAATTCTGGACGAACCCACCAGCGGGCTTGATCCCGGCGAGAGAGTCCGATTCCGAAACCTGCTCTCCGAGTTTGCCCATGACCGCATCGTTTTGATTTCCACGCACATCGTCTCCGACGTGGAGTATATTGCCACACAGAATGCCGTTATGAAAGGCGGAAAGCTAATCGCGCAGGGAACCACCGCGGAACTTGTGACATTGGTTGAAGGAAAGGTATGGACTGCCCGGATTCCTATGAACCGTCTGCCCGAATATGAGCAGAAACTGCAGATTGTAAATATCCGCAATGAGGAAAACGGACACATCTCTGTACGCTATCTGGCTGATGCGCCCCACACGGAAGATTCCGAGCCTGCGGCGCCCCATCTGGAAGATTTATACTTATGGCTGTTCCCGCAGGAAACCGCTCCGCACTAATCGGCGAGTGTACCACAAAGTATTGTAAAACGTTTTGCACTTACATTAACAGTATAAGAAGAGGAGATTACAATGCGCTTACTAAGAGTAGAACTGAAAAGAATATTGAAAACAAGGCTGACGCTGATTCTGTTGACTGCCGCCCTGATGCTGTCCTTCGTCATGGCTTGGCTGCCCACTACCTTTTCCTACAACAGCTATACGGACACGACAGGTAAAACCGTGGAATTAAAAGGACTGCAGTCCATCGCCTATGAAAAAGAACTGCAGGCAGATATCGCGGGAACTGTCACCCCCGAGAAAGTAAGACAAGCGTTGGAAAACTATCAGGCCTGCCTGAACAAATACGGTGTGGAAAGCAGTTATGATCTGCCCGACGGCGTTTACGGGGCCGAAATTCTGCCCTATGCCCCGCTTGTGCACGGAATCCGGGAGGCCTTTGCCAATCCGAATACCGGAATTGCCCCCGGCATCCGGGACATCAATCCCGAAAAAGTGGATGACTATTACGACGTATGTGGGGAACGTATTACATCTTTGATGAAACAGGAACAAAAATATCACCCGGCTGCGCAGCAAATGGCCATTCGCTTATATAATCAAGTTGAGAAGCCCTACCTCTTCTTTCCCGGCTACAGCACCAACGCTATGGATTACCAGATTCTTCTTGCCTTGCTGGTCGTGCTTTTCTGCGCTGTCATCGCTGCACCCGTTTTTACGTCCGACTACCAGACCGGCGCGGACGATATCTTCCGTTGCACCAAATACGGAAAAACAAAATTTGCCGTCGTAAAGGTTCTGTCCGCGTTTTTGATCTGCGGAACAGCCTACTGCCTCTGCGCCGCCATATACATCCTTGTGTCAAACAGTCTCTGGGGCTGGGAATGCACCAAAACTTCGATGCAGATGCTGTATTCCATCATCAATCTGCCGAACATGGATATCGGACAGCTTCAGGTCTTCGTCGCCGTGTCCGGACTGCTCAGTCTGCTTTCTGTGACAGGCCTTACCGTATTTCTTTCTTCCCGGTTTAAAAATATCGCAGCATGTCTCTCAACCGCGCTCCTGTTCTGCATCCTGCCGGTTATCGTCTACATGTCGCTGCCCGAGGAGATTGGCATCTGGATTTACAGCATCCTGCCTGCCAGCGCGGTAAGCCTGCAGACAAGTATCCTGTATGCCGCCGCGGATTTTGATTTTTGGAATATCGGGAATATTGCGATATGGCTGCCGCACGTGATGCTTGGGGCGTATGTTGTGGAGATTCCCGTGTTTGCGGGGCTGGCGGTGTGGTCGTATACAAGATATCGGATCAGATAAGAGGGTTCCATAGGCGTTTGGTAATATGAGTTATTAAAGTGTACTAAATGAATTGACCGTTCATACTCATAAGCGGAATATCCCGTTTCTGCGGACAGGATTTTTTGACAATCTGCTGTTCGTGATAACTGAAATCAACATGACGGCTACCTCCCGAATCCGCCATAATAAAACGGCGGCTTAATCTAAGCCGCCGCTAAGAGTATTTCCTCAAATCATTGTAAATTCAACAATCAAAGCTGTTTTTTATTGAAAAGGCGAATGGCTATCAGCACCCCAAAAATGGATAAGACGATGGAAATAAAAGCAGGTATCATAAAGTCTGCCGGAACAGCTTCGCCGGAAATCAAATCTACATTTTTTGAGGTTAAAATGAACGGATTAAATTTCGCAATCGGCTCTATCATTCCTAGTAAGGATATTATGGTGACCATGCCGCCTGTAAAGAGTATGCTTGTGAAAGTCTGTTTGAATATCACGCATCCAATCATTAGAATACTCAAATACAGAAAACCGACTATCCAAAGTGAAACTGCGGCGAAAGCAACATTTGAAAGGTCGTTATCATTCCATAAAAGGGTTGTATAACCGTATGTCGCAGCATATCCAATCCAATAACTGATTGTCATAAGTGCGGCGGCCACCGTATATTTTGCAAGAATAACAGCTTTACGGGATAGTCCCTTTGTAACCATTAAAACTAAGGTTCCTTTGGAATATTCATTTGACAGACAGCTTCCAAACAAAATGATAAATGCGCTGAAACCAACGCCGGAAATATTCTTGTAAAATTGTTTCCATGCGTCCAAAGCGACCGGTTCAGAGATCATTTCCATATCTGCGGCTAAAGCCGATAAAATTTCCGGCGTAAATTTTGCAAGAAACACACTCATAATACCGAAAATCAGAAAAACTGCGAACAGGATAAGAAAACGATAGTTTTTCATATTTTCCGTAAATTCTTTTTTTATAAAAGCAATATATCCACTCATTTCACTACCTCCAAAAACAGACTTTCAAGGGACGGCTCCATAAGTTCTATTTTTACGGGGCAAATCCCTGTTTCCGTAAGGACGCGAAACAAGGATTTTTGCACACTTACCATATCGCGGCTATGCAAAATAAGTTCCCTGTTATTTTCTTCGGAATGAAGCAGCAATGATTCTATGGATTTTTGTTTCTTGAAAAGTCGTAAATCTTTATCTGCCGAAAATTCTAAAAGCAAGCTGTCGTGTCCATGTAAAGCCTTAATTTCTGCGAGTGTTCCAGTAACAGCGATTTTTCCTTCATTCAAAAAGGCGGCATGGTCACAAACGCGCTCTACATCAGAAAGAATGTGCGTGGAAAATAACACCGTTGTCGTTTGGCTGATTTTATAAAGAATATCCAAAATCTCTTTTCTGCCTACGGGGTCAAGCGCGCTTGTCGGTTCATCGCAAATCAGTAATTTGGGCTGTGTGAGCAATGCCTGTGCAATTCCCAATCGCTGCTTCATACCGCGAGAAAATCCACCGATTTGCTTTGTTACACCGTTTAGACCGACAAGGGAGAGGAGTTCTTCACTTCTTTTTGATATTTCGGTTTTTGATAGACCAATGACTTCTCCGCATAGCTTTAGATACTGTATCGGCGTCATATAGTTATAAAATTCTGGAACGTCTGGCAAATATCCAATATATTGATTTGTCCTTGTCTGCCCAAAGCAAACAGGCTCATTGCAGACATGAATTTCTCCGTTGTCGGGCTGTAACAATCCCAATACCATTTTCATAGTCGTTGTTTTGCCAGCTCCATTTTTCCCTATGAAGCCAAAGATACTTCCCTTTGGTACAGACAGATTAAGATTGTCAATGATTTTCTGCTTTCCAAAACTTTTTGATAAATTTTGTATTGTGAGGACGTTCATTCGTTCTCCCCCTTTCCAAAGACAAAATAAATAATCGGTCCAAAGAGCAAAAGGACTACAACAATTACAAGCCACATAGTTCTGTTTCCAAAGCGATAGCGTGGGTGTCGTAGAATATGTCTTACCGCTACTACTGCAAGAGCAATGTCTATCAGTAGAACGGGAACAAGTAAAGGCAGAATTTTAAATAATGTGTTCAATATTTTTACCTCCCATTTTATTATTTTAATAATATTATCATAATGATAATATAAAGTCAATAGAAACCGTCCCTCTGATTTGGGACGGTCATTTTATGTATCTGTATTTTCTGCCGGAGATACGATTACACCTATCGTCCGCAGCTTGCGCTCTGAGTTAGGTTCATTGCTTTTTACTGCGCTGATTATTTGAGAAATGCTTGTTATAAGAGAAGTCAATTCATTATCAGAAAGATATAGCGGAGAAAGAGAAAATCCCGTCATATCTTTTTTGATGTTGATATTCGGGGAGTGGCAATATTCTTGAAACTGTTTTGCAAACCCAATGAAATATTGCATGAAATACTGCATATAAAGTTCGCCGGAATTCTTCTCAACCATTGTTTCCATATCGCTGTTGATGTTGTGCGCCAGCGAATAAGTTTTTTCTATCGTACCGCGCACCTGTGTTTCCTCCACCACCTGTAAAATACCGTCGCTCAACATTTTTTTGAGATGCCGGTATAAGGTGGCTTGGGGAATGTCGGTATAAATATCGGCTAACTGTTTCGCAGTTGCTTTCCCCTGCGAATGTATTTCAAGCAGCAATTTACATTTTACCGGATTTGTAATGCAATCCATAAGTCTGTCTGTCATCTTTCACCCTCCTGCGTTGATACATGAAATATTATCATTTTGATACTAAAAAGTCAATCGGCACTTTGATATACCGCTTCTGCCTACGCTCGGAAATTACTCATTGACGGATACATGATCACGCTTGATTTGCAGGAAGTCAAAGGGCATACGGCGCAGCTTCAGAAAATCGGCGTGCACATCAATCAGATTGCAAAGTGCGTCATGAAGCGTTTTGTCAAGTGCTTTTTTGAGTTATTGACGCAAGCCCTTATTCGTGCGGTGGGAATTTTCGCGTCCTTTGCGAAAAAATACTACTTGTCCCTTGACAGTCTGAATAGTCAGAACGGACTTAGGGCGGAGATTGCTTTTCATAATTGAGTATGGTATAATTTTTCTCGGCGCTAACCGATAAATCAAAACTTATAGGTATGAAAGGAGTAACAACAAATGAAACAAACAAATAAATTATTTCAAAAAGAATTTTCGTTAAAATTCCCCCTGTCTGCCATAGATCGGAAAACTATCGTTTTACTGACTGGCTTTATACTGCTATTAACTTGTACCATAACAGGATGCGGAAGTAACAGCCAGCAACAGTCAACACTTCCTGTTACAGAACCAATTCCAATAGAAAATCCCGCACAGGAAGAACCGGCACAGGAAGAAGCAACACCGGAAACTCAAAATCAGTCCGTGCCGGAACAACCAGACATGGAACAGCCCGCACAAGCTGAGGACAACCAATCCCAAATTTCCCCCAGCACTCAGTCTGTCCCCGAAAAAGTGGAAGCTGAAACTGAAACTGTAGCCCCATCCCCAGATGTATCATCTTCTTCACCCTCCTATTTGGGCACATGGCAGATAACTTCATCAACTTTTGGTGCCTACAGCGCCATGTCAGAGGAAGATTGCTCTGCGCTGATGGGAACCCGTTTTGAATACTTTAATGATTATGCTATATACGATGACCAGCACCGTCTGGATTCCCCCCAATATATCGAAAGCATTCAGACCGCAGATGATTTTTCATCCATCTATCAAGGCACGAGTCTGGAAACGCTTGGAATTTCCAAAGATTCTATTCAGGTAGTGGCTATAGAAAATGCAAGCGGCATTGGTGATACTTTTTATATAAAAGACGAAAACACTCTGATTATTCCGTGGGATGGTGTATTTTTTGAAGTGCAACGAGTCAGCTCCGACAGCTGATTCCGCTGTGTATAGGTTCCTCAAAAAAGACTGATAAATGAAAGTCCAAAATAGGGCGGCGGCGATTATCCGCCGCCTTGTCTGTCATCTCTCCATATCCTGTTTTCTGTGGGGCTGTTGTTCCCGCTGTTCCTGCCGCAAGATACTGTAAACGCTCTTTCTGATTTTCTCCGCTTCTTTCACTTCCTCTTTCAATGCAAGA
>VSNH01000005.1 GCA_009774215.1 Lachnospiraceae bacterium | reverse complement strand
GCAGGGACATTGCGCCTTCGGTTACGCTCTTACCCAAAGCCCATGCCAGCACAAAAAACGCCGGCATAAAATACATCTGTTTCCTCGTCAACACATAATCTATTTTCATAAAGTGTAATGCTCTCATCTCAAACTCTCCTCTCTCCCATTACTCAAAAATCCAGCCTCTCCGCGTCTGCCGCACTTCGTGCTCATAGATTTTTTCGTTATCATGTCAGGTAAAATCAAATGCTCACTTCGCTCGCGCTTGATTTTCTGCCGACATGATATAATGAATGACAATCTGGTCAATGGTCGGTTTCTCGAAGAGAAACGCGCTCCCCAAAAGCTCCGCCTTATCGCTTGGCAGGATCGCCTCGAATCCGTAAGCGTTCTCCTCCAGCCCGATCAGTTCCTTCTTAAGCGCCGGCGGAATCTTTGCGCTCTCGCCTTTTACCAGAAGGAATCTTTCTACCAGCTCATCCTTCGCGTCGTAGAGGACTGTCCTGCCTCTGTGAATAAAGTAAATATAGTCCGCAATCTGTTCCAGATCGCTTAAGATGTGTGTGGAGAAAATCACGCTCCGCTCCCCGTCCATCACATACTCCTGCAAAAGTTTCAGAATCTCCGTGCGCATCACCGGGTCAAGCCCGTTGGTTGCCTCATCCAGCACCAGCAGCTTCGTATCTCTGGCAAGCACCGACGCAAACATCAGCATCACTTTCATGCCTCTGGAAAAATCCTTAATCAGCTTATTTTCCGGCAGGTTCCAGTCCCGGATAAAGCCATTGAACTGATCTGCGGAAAACGTCGGATAAAAGTCCTTCAATATGGTGCGAATATGCTTGATTTTAAAATGGTCGGGGAAATAGGACTCGTCTCCCACATAACCGATTTTCTCCTTGTAAGCCTGCACATCTTCCTCGCGGGACAGCCCGTCGATTTGCACCTCGCCGTCCGTACCTTTGAGGATGCCCGTGATCAGATTTAGAGTCGTCGTTTTCCCGGAGCCGTTCGCCCCCACATACCCCATAATAAAGCCTTTCGGCAGGGTAAAACTGATATCTTTTAAGTCAAAGCTCTTATAATGCTTGGACAGATTTTTTACTTCCAGCAGTTCCATCGTTTTCTCCTCCAAAATTTTATGTTTCCAACAAGTTATGAAAAATATCCGTCAGTTCGTCTTTGGACATCCCCATCGTTTTCGCCGTCTCTATCGCCGTGGACAGCCCCTCCTCAATCCGCAGAAGGTACTGTTCCCGCAGCAGGTTGTTGTCTGTGGGAAGCACTACGCTGCCCTTGCCCTGCATGGTTGCGATAAATCCCTCCGCTTCCAGCTCGCTGTAAGCACGGGTCGTCGTAATTACGCTGACACCCACCTCCTTTGCAAGCTGGCGGATGGAGGGAAGGGTCTCCCCCTCCGAAATCTGCCCGTTTAAGATTTGTTCCTTAAGCTGTTCCCTGATCTGCGCATAGATCGGCAGCTCGGATTGGTTCGATATAATAATTTTCAATGTATGCCTCCCTTAATCTTCTGCGCGCTCCGTCGTCACGGATTGCGCTATCAGTATATACTGTATATATATCATTATATACAGTATGAGCAGTTTGTCAACATTTGTTTTGAAAAAAGTGTCGCATTCGCTGGATATCTTCTGCCTCTGCTTATGCGCATAAGCAGACTCATGATGCTTCGCATCTTTCGTTCGCGTTGCTCGCCATAAGTTATCCAGCGAATGTGCTCATGCAAGCATGTCGCATTCGCTGGATATCTTCTGTCTCTGCTTATGCGCGCAAAAAGAGCGGGATATTATTCCCGCTCAAACAAGTTTCTTTTTGAAATTTCCCGAATCCCTAAAAATAACAGAATCACAATACTGATCCACTGTGATGTTGAAAAGAGCCCCCAATGACCTCTGACAGAATCTCCTCTCAGAAATTCCAAGAAAAATCTGACGCAGGCATACATCACCAGATACCTTTCAAAAATTCCGGAGAACCTGTGTCCGTCTTTTCGTTTCAGAAGAATCCATACAAGTACGCCGAAAATCACCAGATCGGCAAAAGCCTCCATGGCCTGCACCGGAACGAGCCGGATCCTGTTCGGCGCGTACAGGGAATCCGCATAGCTTATGCCTATGCACATCCGTGTCTCCCTGCCATAGCAGCACCCGACAGCCGCACATCCCGCTCTGCCCAGTGCATGCGCCAACGGCATGGCCGGAGTCAAAAGAGAAAGCGTTTTGACATAATCAAGTGAAAAATACCGGGATGCAGCCTTTACGGCAAATACCGCTCCAAACAGACCGCCGTAAAAAACGAACCCGCCGCTTATCATACTTCCGAGGTACTGCCTCAAATCCGCTTCTCCGCTTCCGATACTTCGCACGATATCCGGAAGTGCGAGCAGAATATAGAGAAGCTTCGCCCCCGCAACCGCTCCTATCGCAGCCCAGATATAGACATAAACGATATCTTCGAAGTCCTCCGATTTTATTCTTGTCGCCAAAAACAAGTATCCGATTCCCATCAGGAACCCCGCCGCGCCGTACAGACCGTATGCGCTTATACCATTTAATCCGGTCAATATTTCTTTCAACTCAGGCAGTCCTTGTCAGCGCAGCCTTAGCTCAACGCAGCCGCGGTTCCTAAAACACCGACACATGCCACGCACGCCACAAAGACAAGCGCACTGCCGATCACGCCGATCAGAGAGCATACAAAACCTGCCGTCCTCATGCCGCCGACAAAGCCTGCTTTTTTCGCACTGGATGCGCAGATCAAACCGATAATGCCTGTAATAAGGCCAATCAGCGCTCCCATTCCGAAAAACCACATAGCGATTGAAACGATTCCCAGCACCAGACTGGCGATCGCCGCGCCCTTTCCTGGTTCATTTCCGTTTGAAGTACTGCTTACATAATTGTTTCCGTCCATTTTTTCTTCCTCATCATTCATCTTTCTGTATATGACACTATAGGTATTATAATTTATTGTCAATAGAATTGCAATAAAAATGAAATCATGCTGAATTATGCAGAAAAAGGCAACTCAATAAGGCACCTCGCAACAAATACTTTCAAAAAAAAGGGAAATGCCCATTTATCAGCATTTCCGCCTCTTAAAAAGTAGCGTGCGTTAGAGGATTCGAACCCCCGACCTTTTGGTCCGTAGCCAAACGCTCTATCCAGCTGAGCTAAACGCACCCGTTCTGCCGCGCACCCTGTCATATAAACAGAACACCCCGGCAACATATGAAATTATATATAGTTTTTCGGAAAATGTCAAGGGTTTGCCGCATATTTTCTTCTTTCCGTACACACCACCCGCCCCGCATCCCCACAGACAGGAAAAGAGCCGCTGTACAGTGGTACAATGGCTCTCTCCTCTATGTTGTGCAGACCTTCGCAGTCTGCCCGTTTCTTAATACTTGTCGTCGTAATCTCCGTCCAGAGAAATCGTCGGCTCGCTGCTGTATGTAGGCGCAGCTTCCGCAAAGCTGCTGGTACCCATACCGCTGTTTGTCGCGAGCTGATATCTCGCCATAAGGTTCTTGAGAGTAACAGCCTGGTTGGAAAGCTCCTCGCTGGCCGCCGCACACTGCTGGCTGGTAGCCGCGTTTGTCTGTACCACGGTAGATACCTGAGAGATCGCCTGATCGATCTGGGAGATCGCCGTAGCCTGATCGTTGGAGGAAGTCGTAATGTTGCTGATCAGACCTACAATCTCGTCGATGGAGGTTACGATCTCGTCCAGAGACTTCGCCGTATCCTGCGCAATCTTCGTACCATTGCCAACCTTGTGGATCGTATCGTCGATCATCTCCGCCGTCTCGCTGGCTGCTGCAGCACTCTTCGCCGCCAGATTTCTCACTTCCTCAGCCACAACCGCAAAGCCTTTGCCGTGTACGCCTGCTCTCGCAGCCTCAACCGCCGCATTCAGCGCCAGAATATTGGTCTGGAACGCGATATCATCAATGGTTTTAATGATCTTGGAGATCGTCTCTGAGGATGCGTTGATGTCATCCATCGCACCGATCATGGACTTCATCTGCTCATTGCCGGACGTTGCCATCTCTTTGATGTTCTGTACCAGAACATTGGCTTCGCCTGCCTCTGTCGCGTTAGCCTTGGTACGCTGTGTCACTTCGTCCATGGAAGCGGTTACCTGCTGAATCGCGCTCGCCTGCTCTGTGGAGCCCTGCGCCAGAGCCTGGCTGGCATTCGCTACCTGCTCGGAGCCGACGGTAATCTGCGCGCTCGCCTCTTTTACGTTGCTCAATGTCATGTTGTTCTCGGAAAGCAGTCTGACGATCGCCTTGCCAAGTACATCCCTGTCGCTGCGGGGATTGGCCTCTCTGCTCAGATCGCCCTTGGAGATAGCCTCGGTAATTCTGGTCTGCTCCCTGATCGCATCCGCCATCTGCGCAAACTCATCAAGCAGCTCGCCCAGATCGTCATTGTAAATCTTCTCACAGTCTACATCAATATCGCCCAAGGTCATCTTCTTAGCCGCCACAGACAACTTCGACATAGGTCTTGTAATCGCTTTTATCAGGAACAGGCAATACATAATGGTAATAAGAACCGCCAGTACCATAACAACCACCTGCACAATTGTCAAACCAACCAGCTGCTGCTGGATTGTCGCTTCCTTCGCTTTGGTGTCCGCTTCTATCGTGTTAATCAGTTCAACGAGGCCGTTCTCCACGTCATCCGCGATCACTTTGCCGTTGACGATCAGATCGTTAACCGCCTGATCTACCTGCCCGGCCTTCGCCATATCAATATCCTTCTGTGTGGATTCATACCATAAGTTGATCTCATCCTCCACAGTCTGGTACTGCGCCTGAATTTCAGGAGACAGACTTACCATTCTTTCCTCGAAAAGATCCAGATACTTTCTGGCGTCCGCCTTATACTCCTCAATCATCTGCTCCTGCTGCTGCAGCGCGTCGGGATCACTATAGTATACAAACAGGATGTTGCGCACACGAACCTTGATATTACAGAAATCGGCAAATCCCTGCGTGATATCGAACTGCGCAAGCGCGCTGTTGTTCAGATTCGTCCGCGCCTTATTTACCATATTGGAGGACCATAAGCCCACTGCTGAAATGATGAGCATTAAACCCAGCATTAAAACACTAAACAAAGTAATCTTATTTCTGACTGTCATGTCATTAATTGAAAATTTCTTCTTCATGGTGAATTCTCCTTTTTATGATTGTTCTTCCTTGCGGCCCTCTTCCATTGCTGCCACAATATCGTCCTGCTTAATCAGCTTCTCGGGATCGAGAAGGAGCGTCACTCTGTCTCCTGTTCTGGCCAGTCCAAAAACATATTTGTTATGCTCATGTTCCTTTCTTCCCAGGGACGGCGGCGGTGCGATACTGTCCTCCGCAATGGTATCTACATCCGCTAATCTCTCCACAATCAGACCGATCATGGTTGATTTCACATCAATAACGATAATACACGTCCTGTCCGTATATTCGCACGGATCCATCTTAAATCTGACGCGAACATCAATCACAGGAATAATCTTGCCTCGGAGATTGATCAATCCCTTAATATAATCGTCCACCTCGGGGATTGCGGCAATCGGCTGCATCGCTATGATTTCATTCACATAGCTGATGCTTATGCCGAAGAACTCCTTCCCTATCTGGAACGTCATAAACATTCCTTTTTGGGAATCGTCCTCTTCCAACAGTCCTTCCGCCTCATCCGTTTCTTCTTTTTTCAATAACTCTTCCGCCATGTACTATCTCCTTTCTCCGTCATGCATCAGCAATCCGGCAATATCCAGGATCAGTGCAATGCTTCCGTCGCCAAGCTGCGTACAGCCCGAAAGGCCCTTGACCTTTCTGACATACGGGGGAATCGGTTTGACCACGATCTCCTGTTCCTGCAACAGTTTGTCAATCAGTACGCACACCTGACTGCCCTCATGTTCTAACACAACGATGATTCCTTCTTCAATCTTATCTACTGAATCAGGCAGATCATACCTTTCATTCAGGCGGATAAAGGGATAACATTCCCCTCGCAGTACGATGTATTCCTCGCCGCTCGGCTCACTGATGAGTGAGTCTTCTCCCACTCTCACAAATTCCTTGATCGATGCCGTCTCAATCACAAACGGGGAATTGCCTACCTGTACCACGATGCCGTTGATAATCGCCAGCGTAAGCGGGATCACCAGCGTCATCTCCGACCCCTCAAACTCCACGCTGGAAATATCAAGTCTTCCACTGATGGACTGGATGTTCTTCACCACCACATCCATACCCACGCCTCTGCCGGAATACTCGGTAACTTCCTCCTTGGTGGAAAAGCCCGGCAGCGTGATAAACCGAAAGATTTCCTTATCCGTAAACTCACTTATAGGCTTATTCTCAATAAGTCCCTTATCAAGCGCCTTCTGGTACAGCTTATCTCTATTCAGACCCTTGCCGTCGTCCTTAACGCTGATATAAACCTTACCGCCCTCATTCTTCGCCTCCAGTGTGATCTTTCCCTTGGAAGGTTTGCCGACCGATGTTCTGTCAGCCGGATCCTCCTCTATACCGTGATCCACGGAATTTCTCACAAGATGCATCAGCGGGTCGGTAATGTGCTCGATGATATTCTTATCCACTTCCGTGTTTTCACCGATCACCTCAAGCTCAATGTCCTTACCCAGTTTTCTGGACACGTCAAATACAATTCTGCGCATCTTTTGGAACGTATTGGTAAGGGGCATCATGCGCATCGACATAATGACATCCTGCAGCTCCGTCGTAATCTTGGAAAGCTGCCCGGATGCCTTCTGGAAGTTGGAAAGCTCCAGCCCCGGCACTTTCAGATCCGGATTCTGCAGCACCACCGCCTCCGCGATCACCAGCTCGCCGATCAGATCCATCAGCGCGTCCATCTTCTCCACGTTCACGCTGATAATGCTCTGCTGCTTTGGCTGATTCTTCGCCAGCGTCTTACCTTTGCCGGCCTCCTTGGTCTTAACCACATAATCGCCGGGCTTAGGTCCTTCCTTCTTTGCTTCCTTATTACCGTTATCTTTTGCAGCCGCAGGCGGCGCAGCCTCCATTGCCGCTTCCTCTCGGCCAAATTCACTAAGCGCCTTGCCGTACTCCTCTTTGGTAAGTTCGTCGAAATTGATCTCCTCCGCCTCGGAGCTGTCAATTAACGCGATCACTTCCTCCTTGGAGCTTTTTGTCTGCAGCAGCATGTGAAAACCTTCCGCCACAATCACGTCGGCACTGGCCTCGTTGGACAGAATATCGTCGGGCGTGTAAAGCAGATCCTCCGCCACCTCTTTTAAGGCATAGGTCGCCGAATAAGCCCTCAGATTGCTCATCTGCGTATCACTTCTGTAATGAATCGAGATCCGATAAAAATGACTGTCGTCACCCGCCACCGGCGTGATATAGAACTGTGTCGGCTCCACATGCTTATTAGCCTGCGGCATCTGAATGCCCTGATTCTTGATCTCGCCCTTTAAACGGCCAAGAAACACATCCAGATCCTCCACCAGTTGTTTCTCGTCACCGTCCGGCGTGTCGCCGTTCTTCAGCTTGTCGAGCTCGCCCGTCACAAAGTCCGATACTGCAAGCACCTTCTCCACCAGCTCCATATGCGGCACATTATCCGGATGGGATTCTCTCAGGTAATAAAACACATCCTCCAGTTTATGGGTCACTTTCGTGATGTTCTCATACATCAAAACGCCTGAGGAACCTTTAATGGTGTGCATGACGCGGAAAATCTCATTGATATCGGCATCATCGAAGCAATCAGCATCCTGTTTTTCCAATATTATGCCTTCCAATTTTTCCAAAAGCTGTCCGCTCTCGTATAAAAATAAGTCAAGCATACTTTCTGTGTTGAATTCTTCTGCCATATTTCCTCCTCATCTTAAGGATTTCCAGATTTCCTAAATCAGCCCAAGCTTATTTAATACCTTTTCAAACTTCTCCATATCGATCGGTTTCCCGGCATAGGCTTCGCATCCAAGCTCGAACGCCATCTTTACATTACGTTCGTCATTCAGCGCCGTTGTCATAATGACTTTCACACGCTTACTCTTAGGAATGCCCTTCTGCGCCTCGATATCACGGATCGCCTTCAATACCTGATAGCCGTCCATAACCGGCATCATCACATCCAGACATGCCAGATCATAAGGCTCTCCGTCCTCAAGCGCCATCATAAATGCATCCACAGCCTCTTCGCCATCCACCATCACGTCGCATTCTCCATAACGTGAGAGCTGCTTATCCATAAACTTACGGCTGGCGAAATCATCCTCTGCCAACAAAATTTTCATATGCGCTCAGCTCCTTTCTTCAAAGTAGTATCTATTTGCTCAACAGGCTGTAAATCTTCCCTGCAATTGCCGTAATCGGAGCCTGCTGCTGCACCGCGCCGATATCGAAAGCAACCTTGGGCATACCGTAAACAACACAGGTCGCCTCGTCCTGCCCGACTGTCAGCGCGCCGGCATTCCTCATCTCCAAAAGCCCCTTCGCCCCGTCGCCTCCCATGCCTGTCAGAATCGCACCTACCGCTTTATTTCCGGCAGCCTTCGCCACGGAGCTAAACAACACGTCCACAGAAGGGCAGTGCCCACTCACCTTTTCCGTGCCCCGGCACTCCACCTGGTAGCCGTCTCCCACCTTGACGAGCCGCATCTGCCTGTCGCCCGGCGCAATCAGCACCTGCCCCTGCATCACACGGTCCCCCGTCTGGGCCTCCTTCACAGCCACCTCGCATTGGTTGTTCAGACGGTCCGCATACATCTGTGTAAACCCGGGCGGCATATGCTGTACAATGACAACGCCCGGAATATCCCTCTTAAATCTTTTCACAACCTCAAAGATCGCTTCCGTTCCTCCCGTGGAAGCGCCGATCGCAACGATGCGGTCTCTGCCGCCGACCGGAGTGACATGACTCATAACGGCTGTACTGTCCACGCGTTTCAGCTTGCCGACCTTTGCTGTGGAGGCGATTTTTACCTTTGCCGCCAGCTCCTGGCTTAAGAAATCATTTAACTGATCCCTTGTCAGATTGGACGGTTTATTGACAAAATCTACGGCGCCAGCCTCAAGCGCATCGAATACCTTATTGTTCAACGAGCTGATCATCACTACCGGCAGCGGATACTGAGGCATCAGTCTCTTCAAAAACTCTATGCCGTTCATCTTCGGCATTTCCACATCCAGCGTCATGACGTCCGGCTTAAACTTGAGAATAGCATCTCTCGCCGCGTAGACATCTTCCACATCAGCCACAACCTCGATATTGGGATCTGCATTCAATCCCTGCACAAGCAGCTTGCGGAACATCAGCGAATCATCCACAACCAACACTCTAATCGGTCTCATGTCCTGCACTCCTACTTTCTATAAATTGATGGTTGAACATAATTAAATTTTACCATTTGGCGGTCAAGTCTCTCCGTCAACCCGATAAAGAGATAGCCGCCCGGCTCCATGTGATCGTAAATCCGGTTGATTAGCGGATATTTGATATCATCCTGAAAATAGATCATCACGTTCCGCAAAAATACAATATGGAATTTCTTTTTAAAGGTAATGGGATCCATCAGATTAAACTGCTTAAAAATCACCTGCTTTTTCAGTTCATCCTTCACCCTAAACTCATCCTGGCTGAGCTGCTTGAAGTAATGCCGCTTCCAGTTTACGGGCAGAGGTTCGATATCCTCCTTCAAATATACGCCCTTGGAAGCGTGCGCCAGAACCTTCATGGAAATATCCGTCGCCAAAAGCCGGGTGTCCCATGTATGATCAACACCGAAAAAGTCCTGAATAATCATGGCAAGCGTATATGGCTCTTCCCCTGTGGAAGACGCGCCGCACCAGACTCTCAGATCCTTCGTCCCCATTGTCTTGGCTTTGGCCCACGGCAGCGCCACATCTTTCATAAAATCAAAATGCTCGCTCTCCCGCATAAAATATGTATGGTTCGTGGTCAGAATATTCACCAGATCCGTGGCCTCGCTGCCCTTCGGATTGTGCTCCACCTTCGCCATAAATTCATTGTAATTCGCATAACCGTTGCGAACGAGATAATTCTCCATCCGTCCGCCCACCAGCACCCTTTTCTGGCTCAGATCAATGCCGTAGTGTTGCTTCACATAGCCAACTATCCTTTGAAACTCACCGTCGGTAATCATTTCTTTTACCTCCCCAAATTACCATCTTTTATTAAATCACACAATTTCATAAAAGTCAATTTGTTCTCATCCGGTTCCAAAGTTTGTCAAAGACCTGTATAACATCGGGATCATAATAAATGCCACTCCTTTCGCTGATCCTCTTTTGTCCTTCTTCCGGGGAGCAGGCAGCCTCTCCATACCCGGGTGCCGTCATCTCGTCAAAATCGTTGGCCACCGCCACAATCCGCGCTTCCAGCGGGATATCCTTCCCTGACAGCGCCGGATATCCCGAGCCGTCCCAGCGCGCATGATGGCATTTGGCAATCTGTCTCGTCATCTCCAGCGCGCCGCCGCTCTCCTGCTCCACGGCAAACTCGCCGATTATTTCCTGCCCAAATTCCGTACATCTTTTTATGTATTCCAAATTCTGTCTTTCCGGCCCGCCGTCGTCCGCGATCTCCTCTTCCGACATAAGAAGTCTTCCCACGTCGTGGAGTCTGGACGCCATGCCGATGTTTTCCACAAACTCATCTGTAACCTCGTCCTCATAGGCCGGGGAAAACTGCATCCCCTGCGCAAGAAGTTTGCAGTTATAGCTCACATTACCCCGATGCAGCCCCCTATCGTCGTCCTTCTTTTTCATAATCCTCGAGAGAGCGCCAAGCACATTGGCGTGCTCCCTCTCAATCTGATTCTTCTGATCTTCCACAAGGCGGTGCATCATGCGGTTGTAGTCCGCCATTTCCTGCTGCATACGGTAGCTGCCCAGATGGTTGTTTACCCGCATCAGAACCTCAATATTGTCAAAAGGTTTCGGTATGAAATCCACGGCTCCCGCCAGAAACGCCTCCTCCTTCTCCTTGCTGGTATTTAATACCGTGATAAAGATAAAGGGTATGTCTCTGGTGGCCTGATCGCTCTTTAACATCCTGCAGAACTCCAGCCCGTCTATCTCCGGCATGGACAAGTCCGAGAGAATGAGATCCGGCCGGGTCTGCTTCATCAGCTCCAGCGCCTCCTGCACGCTTAAAGCCGTCAATGCCTCGTACCCCTCATGTGTGAGAATATTTTCCAAAATGGTCACATTCACGCTGATATCATCCACAATCAGAATGGCAGGTGCATTTCTCTTCACATTTTCATTTTCCATAGTTTCCCTCCTGCTATTCTGCGTTCCACAGATCCCCGATCCGCTCCGTGATGGCGTCCTTGAGCCTGCCGTACATATCCATGCTCTTGTCATAATTGGCTTTTCTGATCGCCATCTCCATGCGCAGCTCCTGCCGCTTCAGATCGTCGTCTCCCGACGACTCGATCAACGCCTTTAGCGTAGAGGCGAGAAGTTCCGCCTTGTCCCACGCGCCCATCTCTATCGAAAGCACCAGCTTATCCATGCGCTTCTTCAACTCTTCTCTGTTTTCCGCCTCCCCGAACTGCATGAGGCGATCCACATTCTGTCCTTCCCCTTCTTTCATATACTCAGACCAGTTCACATAGACCTGACTCTGCTTATCGTCGAGCACCTGTTCGCTCTTCAATTTCACGGAAAAAGAAAATGTGCTCCCCTTCCCCTTTTCGCTTTCCACATGGATGTCGCCGTTCATCAGTTCCACAAGCTGTTTCGTGATGGCGAGCCCCAGTCCCGTTCCACCGAAACGTCTCGTGATCGAGGCATCCACCTGGCTGAAACTCTGGAACAGGCGATCCTGCTCTTTCTGGGAAATACCGATGCCGCTGTCCCTCACCATAAAGAACAGCTCAACCTCGTCATTGACTCTTCTGGTCATTCCAACTACCAGATTGACATAGCCCACCATGGTAAACTTGATGGCATTGGACAAAAGATTATTCAGGATCTGGACAAGACGGAGTTCGTCGCCAATCAGCTTCCTTGGAATCTTCTCGTCGATATCCACGCTCATGTGGAGTTCCTTTTTATTCACCACCGCGCTGTGGGTTGCGACCACCTTATCCATCATTTCCTGAAAGTCAAAGGGCTTTTCGTCTATGACGAATTTGCCGGATTCCAGCTTCGCAAAATCAAGAATGTCATTGATGATCGTCAGCATATTGTCACAGCAGCTAAGCACAATATCGAGCGTCTTTTTCTGTCTTGGATCCTCGACCTCCTCCACGAGCTCCATCACATGTCCCTTTATGCCGTTGACGGGTGTGCGCAGCTCATGGGTGACGTTCGCCGTAAACTCATTTCTCGCCCGGTTGTTCTCGCTCTCCTTCTCCTTCAGCTCCCGGATCCGCATATTCATATTTTTCTGCGCGGAAATATCCTCCGCAAGAAGCAGATAGGCGTCCATCCCATCCTCGGGAAAAATGCGGACATTGACAGAGAAACAGGAGTTGTTGCTCCTGTACATCGTCATCTCCTTAACGCCCTTCATGCTCGTCTTTACAAAGGTGATAAAACCGTCCGGCGAATTGGGAAAATCCTGCCGGAATATCTGGGACATCGTGCACCTGGTCAGTTTATCCCGGTCATATTCCAGTCTGGCCGCCGCCGTCTGATTGCCGTAAAGTATGCTTCCCTCCTCATTGAAGAGCAGGACAAGCTCCATCGTCTCATCCGCAATCCGGGAATTTAACCATTCAAATTCCATGCAAACCTCC
The DNA here is from genome assembly GCA_009774215.1 of Lachnospiraceae bacterium. GTDB lineage: Bacteria > Bacillota > Clostridia > Lachnospirales > Lachnospiraceae > UBA3282. The sequence goes on along the minus strand of VSNH01000005.1, from coordinate 53,497 downwards.
TTGCGGAGAATGCCGCATTCCGGCATTCTCCCGCGTGAAATTTAGTGCTTTTTGGCGTTCCGTCCAATGGCGGGATGGCTTTAGAAGCACTTTTCACGCTGCTAGTTCGGAATATTTTCGTTGATCACGTCAATAAACTGCTCGTATACTTTTTTAATCTCCTGCCACAGCTCGTTCGCACGGGCCGCGTCCACATCCTCGGATGCCTTGTTCCTCAGCTCCTCCACCAGCGTGGACACCTTCTCATAAATCGGGGTAAGACCCAGATTTCCCACTACACCCTTTAAAGCGTGGGCGCACTTGTATGCCTCCTCGAAAGCGCCGGCCTCAATATTCGTCCCCAGCTTCGCATAATTCGGGTCACCCGGAAATTTCCCGAGGAACTTCTGGTAAATCGCGTCATTCCCCATAAATCGTTTCAGGGTGGTCTCCACATCCGCCCCGCACTCCTCCAGCCGTTTTCTGAATTTGTCGTCCATAGCACTCTTTCCTTTCTGTTCCGAAGTTATAATTATGACAATGACAAAGAGACTGCAAAACATTCCGCATATGTTTTACAGTCTCCGTCGCCTGGTCTATCTTACGTAAAATTAAACATATTGATCACTTCAACAAGGTTGAAGAAATCCTCCTTAGCAAGCTTAAAGCACTCTACCACATCTTCCGAAAACTGTCCGCATTCCCCATTTAAGATCATCTGATATGCCTCATCATTGCTGTATGCACTTTTATATACCCTCTCGCTCACCAACGCCTCGTACACATCGGCGATGGATACGATCTGCGCGCTGATCGGGATTTCGTCTCCCGCCAGATGATCCGGATATCCTCTGCCGTCGGCTCTCTCATGATGGTGGCGGCAGATCTCATAGCAGTACTGGTAAAACTCATCCTGATACTGCGGCTTGAAGGACTCCAGAATCTCGCAGCCGATGGTGGTATGGGTTTTCATCACCTCAAACTCTTCCGTCGTCAGCTTTCCGGGCTTTAACAGAATAGAATCCGGTATGCCGATCTTACCTACATCGTGAAGCGCAGACGCTCTCGCAATCTGGTCGATCTGCACAGGCGTAAGTCCGTACTTCGGAAAATATTTCGCGAGATACTTGAGCAGAATCCTCGTCAGGTACTTAATTCTCTTGACATGATCGCCCGTCTCAATGCTTCTGAACTCGACCACGGAACCGAGGGCATCAATCATGAACTCGTTATTTTCACGGATCGCCTTTTCCTGCTCGCGGATTGTCACTTCCTGCTCTTTCAGTTTAATTTCCAGATTTTTCTTGCTCTGGTAAAGCTCAATGATGTTATTCGCACGTCTCTTGATGATCGCTGACTCAAAAGGCTTGTGCATCACATCCGCGATACCGTACTCGTAAGCCTTCTCTTCGCTCTCCTGTGGTGTCATGCTGGTAATCAGGATGACCGGAATCTTCGCCAAGAGATCTTTCTCTTTCATGTAGTCGAGCACACCGAAGCCGTCCATAACCGGCATGATAACGTCGAGCAGTATCAATGCAATATCATTATTTTTCTCAATCGCTTCTATCGCTTCCACTCCATTGGGCGCTTCCACGATATCGTAATCAGAATCAAACATAAGACTTAATATCGTTCTGTTTACTTCCTCGTCGTCCACAATCAGCAGCTGCTGTCTGGTTGCATTTTCGCTCATATCCTCCGATCAATCCACCTTAAAACCGGCGAATCTTCTCCCTCCTTTTTCCCTGATTTTCTATGTAATCTCTCTAATCAACATATAATAAACAAATTATACATATTTTTGAGGGGAATGTCAACGGGAGTTTCACTCCTGATAGCGTAAGTGGTTTCTGCGGAAAAAATGTTTGTTTTATGGTAATCAATTACATAGCAGAAATGCTTTTTGTGATCGTGGGTGAAGAAAAACGTTGCAATGTGTTTTTGCTAAAGAATATACTTAAGAAAGCAGCAATATTTATTTTGGCGATTGTCTAGGCACAATCATGGAAAGCAGTTATGCAATTCGGACGACAGGTATTCTGTTTTACATCTCTAATGAAGGCTTGCTATATTAAAGAATATCAATCGGCTTGGAGTGCCGCTTCCTCAATATTGGCAAAGATGCTAAATCAGATAGGGGATGGGGAATATCATAGTTGTAGAAAAGTACTCTATTGTTTGTATCGAGGTGCGAACGAGGCGGGTGTCTTAGTTCCCGGTGGATAAAGCTGCGGAAAATAAATTTATCCGTATCTTTATGAAATCTTCAAAATTATCTGCTATTCTTTCTGCAACAACAATATAGAAAGGATAGACAGAGTATGGACATCATTTTGAAAACAACGGAACTAACCAAAAGTTTTAAAGGGCAGATTGCGGTAAACCGTATATCTCTAAGTATAGAAAGAAATTCGGTTTATGGTCTGTTGGGGCCGAACGGAGCTGGAAAATCAACAATTTTGAAAATGATTGCAGGAATCTTTAAGCCAACGTCCGGCAGGATAGAGGTTGACGGACATGATTGGAGCCGCAATGATTTGAAAGAAATTGGCGCTTTGATTGAAAATCCGCCGCTGTATGATAATTTGTCAGCATATGAAAATCTGAAAGTACGCTCGCTGGCGCTGGGATTATCAGATGAGCAGATTTCAAAAGTCCTTACCACGGTACAATTAACCAACACGGGAAAAAAGAAAGCGGGGCAGTTTTCTTTAGGCATGAAACAAAGATTAGGAATAGCACTTGCATTATTGGCTCATCCTAAACTTTTAATTTTGGATGAGCCGACAAACGGATTAGACCCTATCGGTATTCAGGATCTGCGTGAATTGATCCGCTCTTTCTCAGCAAAAGGCATTACTACTATATTATCCAGCCATATTTTGTCTGAGGTTGAGCTGATTGCAGACCATATCGGTATTATCTCAAATGGAAAGCTGGGCTATGAAGGTGAAGTCCATAAAGATGCGGATTTGGAACGCATTTTTATGGAAGTTGTCGGAAGCACCAGAGGGGAGGGCTGATTTATGCTTGGTATCATTCAATCCGAATTATTGAAAATGCGCCATACTTTTTCTATAAAACTGATATTTTGGGCTCCGTTAGTCACATTGTTGCTGGGGTATCTGTTAAGCGGCAGTCATGTCCAGCTTTCAACATATAACTGGTGGTATTTCCTGATTCTGCCGCTTGTAGTTTCACTATGTTCAGCAAGCATAATTGCCCGGGAGAAAAAAGGCGGGATGCAGAACATAGTTTTCCTGCCTATACGATTCGATAAAATCTGGCTTGGAAAAACGGCAGCATTGGTTATTCTGCTCTTTGTGACGAACCTTTTTCTGTGGATTGCAACAACTGTTGTCGGCATGGCGGCAAATGTTACGGTTTCTCCTCTGGATGGGCTGATTGGCTGTATGCTTCTTTTCCTGACTTATTTGTGGCAGATTCCTGTTATTATGCAGTTAGCATGTTTCATGGGATATAGGAAAGCGGTCTTTGTATCTTTAGCTGTGAACACGATGTTATCTGCTGTCTGTGCCGAGAAGGAATGGTTCTTATTTGTTCCTTATGCGATCCCTGCCCGTGTTGTATGCCCATTCTTCAAAATGCACGTGAATGGGATTCCCCTTGAAGATGGCTCTCCGCTCTTATCCGTCGGGTATGTTCTTCCGGCAGTGATTGTCAGTCTGATGTTTGCATTAGCTGTTTCTTGGGGCAGTTCAAAATTGTTCTCGAGGGGAGGCTGGGCACATGAGTGAATATTACCGGTATCTGAAAAGTGACATTTATAAGCTGAGGCATTCATGGTTTATGGGGATTCATCTGCTCTTTCCGGTTTTGGAGGCAGCTCTTATGCTGCTCTATTCCCATTTGTCGTCCGGCAGCGAACTGAATAAGCTGGCAGCTTTTGCGCAGATTATTGCAATTGCATATCCGTTTGTAATCTCGGTTGTCTGTCAGATTGTTGCAGAGCAGGAATTACAGGCAGGGCATTCCCAAAATATACTCTCGCTCCCCAGCCGCGATAAAGCTATCTTTTCAAAACTCGCCATCCTGCTTTTGGCGGGACTGTTTTCCACTGCGCTCAGCGCTGTGTTATTTGGGGTTCCGTTTTCCTATATGACAGGAATCAAACTTCCGGTAAGATTTTTTGTCATAATTTCGCTTGTACTTTGGGGAAGCAATGTTATGCTGTACGGACTGCATCTGATCCTAGCGTTCCGTTTTGGGAGAAACTTATGTATCAGCATCGGTGTGGTTGGAAGTTTGCTGTCAGCGCTTCTGCAGACGGGTCTGGGTACGGGATTGTGGTATATGATTCCTTATGGATTGGGAGTGCGGTTTGCGGAAAGCGCTTTGGCATATCTGTTCCATCTGCAGCCTGTGGGGACATTCGAAAATCGGATAGGGATTATTTTCTGTACCGTTGTCACTTTTGGTACAATAGGCTTGGCAGCATTTTGGTTTTCACGATATAGCGGAACATCTTCTGATTGAAATGAGGATTTTATCCTGTCGTTGTTTAGAACAAAAATGATATATTCTTAAAGGAGCGGAACAATGGGACATATTTTAGTAGTAGACGATGAGCCCGCAATGCTTCAGCTTATCCGGCGTGTGCTGGAAAAAGACCGGCATTTGATCAGCCTGATATCGGATGCACAAACAGCCCTTAATATGAACTTTTCTAAATATGATCTGATTTTGCTGGACATTATGATGCCGGGACTGGATGGATTTGAATTTTGCAGTCAGATACGTTCCTATGTAGACTGTCCCATTATATTTCTGACGGCCAAAATACAAGAGGCTGATATTGTGCGCGGATTAGGGCTTGGCGCTGATGATTACATTACAAAACCATTTGGAACGGATGAACTTCGGGCGAGAGTAAATGCCCACTTACGGCGCGATACCAGGGAAAAGAAAAACGCCTTTTCTATCTCCGGCATCGTGTTTCAGATTAACGCAAAAGAAGCGGAGTTTCAGGGCGAAAAACTTCCACTGACCAAAAGCGAGTATGAAATCTGCGAATATCTGGCGCTTCATCACGGGCAAACATTTGCAAAGGAACAAATCTATGAAGCTGTTTTTGGCTTTGATGGGGAAAGTGACAGTTCTGTTATTTCCACCCATATCAAAAATATCCGCGGTAAACTGACAGCTTACAATTTAGCTCCGATAGAGACTGTATGGGGGGTGGGCTATAAATGGGTGTAAAAAAACTGCGTTCCGTATTCATGCGGTATGCATTGTGCCTTGCGCTTGCGGTTTTTATGGTGATTGCGGTTAATGTGGGGGCTTACCTTTTTTGCGTGAGCATAGGGGTCATATATCCGCTGACCAGCATAAGCGCCGCAATAGAAATGGAAAAAGATAATCTGCGGTCTGTCCGGCAGGTTGAAGAATCTGATATACCGTATCCATGCGAATATGTCATATTCACAAAAGACGGGCAGTACGTAGGCGGCTCCATTGGCCGGGAGTATAGCACCGCCATATGGAATACCTGCATGGAAGGGGGCAGGACCAGAGACGGTGCATATCTTTATTCTGTCATTGAGAGAGAAGAAGAAATCCTGATTTTGAGATACCGCATGACGGCCCAATTTGGAAATGCGACCCTGAGAAGTATGTTTCCGTCTGCCGACTGGCTTTTGATCGTCACTATCCTGTTGGAAATTCTGCTCTCTCTGATTGTGATATCTTTTATATTTGGGAAATATCTTGGAAAAAAGATTGATAAACTGCTGACTGTCGTCCACAAAATAGAGGATCAGGATTTGGAATTTGAAATTCAAAAAAGCAGGCTGTTTGAAGTGGATCAGGCGTTGGATGCGCTTGACCATATGAGGCATGCGCTGCGGCAGTCCCTTGAGAGACAGTGGTATGACGATAAAATGAGACAGGAGCAGCTTTCTGCTCTGGCACACGATCTGAAAACACCGCTTACGATTATCCGCGGCAATACGGAGCTGCTTTTTGACACTTCTCTTTCTGCAGAACAGCGAGAGTGTGCGGAATACATTGAGAACAGCTCCTTACAGATGCAGGAGTATGTGCAGGCATTGATTGCAGCCGCAAAATCTTGGGACAGCTATAAACCTTGTATGAAAAGGGTCAGTATGGATTCTTTGCTGCTGGAACTTAAGAATCAAATTGACGGTTTATGTGCGGTGAACAACATTAGTCTCCATTGGGATTGTGGGCATTATCCTGCATATATTACGGCAGATTACGATTTGCTTATAAGGATGCTTATCAATGTGTTATCCAATGCAGTAGAACACACTCCGCAGGGTGGAGAGGTCATTTTTGAAATAGAGGAACATAGCAACGAACTTTCTTTTCTGATTACAGATACAGGAAAAGGATTTTCTGACGAAGCCTTAAAACACGCAACAGAACAATTTTTTATGGAGGATGACAGCCGGACTTCAAAATCTCATTATGGTATTGGTCTGTATGTGGCGGCATCCATAGCCAAAAAACACAATGGGAAAATCATTTTAGAAAATTCTGCTGTTGCGGGCGGCGCAAAAGTTACAATACAAATTCCGAATGCCGTTTGCAAAAGGTGAAACTCGGTTACAAAACGGGAAGCTCGGCTTGCAATCGACCAATGACAAGCCTCCCTTTCCTTTTCTTCACAAATTATACCGTTTTTTCTGCAATTTGTTCTTTTGCCTTGACACCTCTCTACTATATATAGTATCTTAGGTAAGATTTCACTATATATTGCGCGAAATTATGTTGCGCATTTGATCCGTTTTATAAATAAGATAAAGGAGAAGTCATGCAGACTCTTAGAAATATAATCAGCCGCTATATGCGGTCTGTCACTTTTTTTCTGGTAATTGCCCTTTTGGCTCTGATTCTGTATATTCAGATCGCCCACGAGTGCAGGCAGGCCTATGAGACCGCCACAGAAACTTTCTACCAGATCAGGCAGGTTCTGGAAACGAATCAGGAGGAACTGACCGAAACCAGAGCGGCCTACCGACAGACCTGTCTGCACAACGCGGAGGCAATCGCTTACATGATTGAGAGCAATCCTTCCGTTTTAAACAGCGTGGAGGAGCTAAAGAAAATCGCCGCTCTCATGGAGGTAGATGAAATTCATATTTTCGATACCACCGGACGCATTTATGCGGGAACTCATCCGGAATATTACGACTTTACTTTTGACTCCGGCGAACAGATGCAGTTTTTCAAGCCCATGCTTACGGACAAATCCCTGCGTCTCGTTCAGGAAATCACCCCCAACACGGCGGAGGCAAAGCTGATGCAGTATTCCGCCCTGTGGAGCCAGGACGAGAAATTTATCGTCCAAGTGGGCATGGAACCCGTCAACGTCATGAAGGTTACGGAGAAAAACGAGCTCTCCTATATCTTTTCCCTGTTCCGCGTCAATCCGGACGCCAACTATTACGCCGTTCACAAATACAGCGAAACCATCGTTGGCTCCACCGATTTATCCTGTGTCGGGAAGAACCTCTCGGAAATCGGATTATGTCTTGACGAAGTCACCGCCCATGATAAGGGATTTCATGCGGATGTGAACAATGAAAAATCCTACTGCGTGTTTATGGAAATCGGTGAGAATTACGTCGGCCGCATCCTCTCCTGTCATGATCTGTACCGACGGATTCCGTCCACGACCGCTGCGCTTGCGTTCTGCCTGATTACCATCGCAATGATTTTGTCCTATGTGGTCACACGCTACATGAACCGCTATGTAGTCGAAGGTATCCACGATATAAACGTGAAACTTCACAGCATAGCGCAGGGAAATTTGGATGAGATCGTTGACATTCAAAGCTGTGTCGAGCTTGCGGAACTGAGCAGTTACATCAACAGAATGAAAAAAAGCATTCTGGACAACAACCGCAAAATGTCTTATGTCCTTGGCAAAACCAATATGTACATCGGTGTATATGAATACAACCGGCATATGAAAAGGGTGCGCATCACTGAACAAGTCCCGAAAATCCTTGCGCTGGAAGAGGAAGAAATCGACCGCCTCTCTGCGGATTACAAAGCTTTCCGGGAATTTATTGCCGACCTGCGCAAAAATCCCGTTGCCGATGAAACCTGCGTATTTGCCAGCAGAGAGCGTTATATCAAGCTGGAAGAAATCAGTGAAAGCGACGATATTTTCGGCGTCATCATCGACGTGACGGATGAAATCGAAAAGCGAAAAAAGATCGAGGCGGAACGCGACTACGATCCGCTGACCGGCCTGTACAACCGCCGCGGACTGGAGAACCGGCTGTCCGCCCTGTTTGGCGGGTCGGAAGAGCTCGGCCGCAGCGCGGTCATCATGATCGACGCGGATAATCTGAAAGTGATCAACGACACCTACGGCCATGACGCCGGAGACATCTATCTTAAGCAGATCGCCGGGCTGTTCCGGGATTTCGGGCCGAAAAACTGCGTATCCGCAAGACTCGGCGGCGACGAGTTCGTCCTGTTCCTGTACGGTTATGACAGTGTACGGGAATTAACCGATACCGTGACACTTTTGGCAGATCTGGAAAACCGCAGTTTTGCAGATTTAAACGGACAGGTGCGCGTTCCCCTCCGCTTTTCCTTCGGCTGCAGCATGACCGGGCAGTCTTCAGACTACGAAAAACTGATGAAGGAGGCGGATGAGAAGATGTATGAAAATAAGCGGAGGCGGAAGGGGTTATAGCGGGAACTTCACCGTGACCGTCGTGCCCCTGCCCTCCTCGCTGTCCAATGTGATCTCCGCCTTGTGGATGATAACAGCATGTTTGACGATGGATAGGCCTAGCCCCGTACTTCCCACCGCTCTGGAATGGCTTCTGTCCACCCTGTAGAAACGTTCAAAAATGCGCTCCCAGTGCTCCTTTCCGATTCCGATTCCCGTGTCGCTGACGGTGAGAATCGTCTTCCCCTTCTCCGCCGCCACGCGCACGGCGACCTTTCCACCCTCGCGGTTGTATTTGATGGCGTTGTCGCAGAGATTGTAGACAATACTGTAGAGAAGTTGGGGAACACCCTCCACATCGGCGGGTTCCCCGGACAGCTCCATCGTCACACGGGCCGCGTCCGCCTCAGGCTCCAGGCTCTTCACCGCCTTGGCAGCCAGCCCGTACAGCTCCGTCCGCTCACTCTCCATATCCTTCGCGCCCTCGTCCAGACGGGAAAGGCTGATGATATCCTCCACAAGCTGCGTCATGCGCTGCGCCTCGTCATAAATCTTCCCAGCAAAGGGCGATACGTCCTCCCGCTTCACCATATCGTTTTTCAACAGCTCCGCGTAGCCGGAAATGGCGTGGAGCGGCGTTTTCAGTTCGTGGGAGACATTGGCGGTAAATTCCCGGCGCATCTGCTCAGCCTTCTCCTTCTCCGTCACATTGAAGAAGCACAGCGCCGCGCCCCTCACCTTATCCTCCGCGCGAACCGGGCTGGCATCGATCTGGTAGCGTTCTCCCTGTAGCGCAATCACCTTCTCACAGGCTTCTCCCCGCAGCGTCTTTTCCAGAATCTCCTGCAAATCAAGATTCCTGCTCACCGACAAAAGATCCAGACCAACGCACTCCCAGCTTGCACCCAGAAGCCGCCTTGCCGCAGGATTCATGCTGATGATTTTGCCTTTCTCATTCAGAAGAATCATACCTTCGTTCATACTGCCGACAATGGTGTGAAGCTCATTCTCCTTCTGCTCCAGCGCATCCCTCTGACTGGCGAGCTGCCTCTGCTGGCTGGCAATGCGGCGCAGAAAAGGAGAGAGCTCGTCATAACCCTCATTGGACAGCGGGTTATCAAAATCGATTTCATTAAAAGGCTGTACGATTCTCCCGGAGAGCCGCACCGCAAGCGCCACTGACAAAAGCAGCGCCACCGCAAACACAATGCAGATTGGCTGTACCATACCCATAAGAAGCGTCAGTATGGAGTTCTGCGAGATGGAAAGACGCAGCACCGTCCCGTCAGGGAGCCTGCGCGCCGCATACAGATACCGCTCCATCAGCGTTGCGGAATACCGCCTGCTCTCCCCATAGCCCGATACGAGAGCCGCCTTCACCTCCTCGCGCTCCAGATGGTTCTCCATCCCCGCGCTGTCAGACTGGCTGTCGTACAGAACCGCACCCTGACCGTCAATCCAGGTCATGCGGTAGTCCGACACATCGAGATCCTTAAAATAATCCATTCCCTCATGCATCACGCCCTGCGCCGCCAGATTCGTCTGCATCTTGAGCTGTTCCTGCTGTACATCCGAAAAATAAGCGTGCAGCACGCCCATAATCAGAATAACGGAAGCCGAAAAAACAGTAATGGCAACGAGGCAGATGGAACGAAAAATGCGTTTTGTCATAGTCCCTCCATGTCAGAGCAGTTTACTGCGGTACCCAACGCCCCGCACTGTCTCTATATAATCCCCACATTCACCCAATTTCATCCGCAACGTACCGATATGGACGTCCACCGTCCGGGTTTCCCCTATGTAATCCGCTCCCCACACCATTTCCAGAAGCTGATCCCTCGTGTATACCCGCCCCGTATTTTCCATAAAAGTATGAAGCAGCTTATATTCCTTGAGCGTCAACTGCACCCGCTCTCCCTTTACGGACACCACGTATGTCTCCGTGTTCAGCTCCAGCTCCCCCGCACGCAAAAGCGCGGGTGTTTTCCCGCGATCCGACCGGCGCAGAACCGCCCGGATTCTTGCCAGCATCTCCATCATGCCAAAGGGCTTGGACAGATAATCGTCAGCGCCCAGATCCAGACCGATCACCCTGTCATATTCCGTCCCCTTTGCAGTGGCCATTATGACAGGTGTGTCAGAAGTTTCCGTCTGCGCGCGAAGCCGTTTCAAAATGGATATGCCATCCTCCCCGGGCAGCATAATGTCCAGCATGACAAGCTCCGGTTTCTCCTCCTGCAAGGCTTCAAAAAACCCGTCTCCCCCGGTAAATCCACGCGCCTCAAACCCTGCGGACTGCAGGGTATACATCATCAATTCGCGGATCGCGTCGTCGTCCTCCACACAGAAAATCATTTGCACCATCTCTTTTTAGTCCTCCTGCTGCCCTTCCTTATTGCCCGTAACGGAAAACGGCACCCATTTTGTGATGTTGACGGCATGATCCCCGATCCGCTCAAAATACTTCGCAATCATCAGAAGATCGCCCGCATACTCCCCGTCCGCCCCCGGCTTTCCAAGCATTTCAATCAGCTGTTCATCAAACGCTGAACGCATCATCCAAACCTCCCCGTAATATAATCTTCCGTCCGCTGATCTTGCGGCATGGAAAACAATTTTTCCGTCTCTCCAAACTCTACCAGATCGCCCAGCAGGAAAAATGCGGTTTTATCAGAAATGCGCACCGCCTGCTGCATATTGTGGGTCACAATGAGGATGGTGTACTTTTTTCTCAGTTCCACCGCAAGCTCCTCCACTTTTGCTGTGGAAATCGGGTCCAGAGCACTTGTCGGCTCATCCATCAGAAGAACCTCCGGCTCCACCGCCAGAGCCCTGGCAATGCAGAGCCTCTGCTGCTGTCCTCCCGATAATCCGAGCGCGGACTTTTTCAGCCTGTCTTTCACCTCATCCCATATAGCGGCTCCCCTGAGCGACCGCTCCACAATCTCATCCAGAGCCGCTCTGGCGCGGATGCCGTGGGTTCGCGGTCCGTAAGCGATATTGTCATAAATGCTCACGGGAAACGGATTGGGCTTCTGGAACACCATACCCACCCGCTTTCGCAGCAGATTCACGTCCATGTCCCCGTAAACGTCCTCCCCGTCCAGGAGAATATTTCCCCTGATGCGGCATCCTTCCACCAGATCATTCATACGGTTCAGGCTTTTTAGCAGCGTCGATTTCCCACAGCCGGAAGGTCCGATCAGAGCCGTAATCTCCTTTTCCTGTATGTTCAGGTTTATGCTCTTCAACGCCTGAAAGCTCCCGTAAAACAAATCCAGCTCCTTCACCGCGAATTTATCTGTCTGCATCTTCATTCCCGCGCCCTCCTCCTAATTTTTTCGCCGCGTAACCCGAAACCGCGTTGATCAAAATCACCAGCACAAGCAGCACCACCGCCGTGGCATATGTCTGATTGATGTATAAACCCTCACCCGAAATCACGTACATGTGAACCGAGAGCGTTCTGGCGGAGGCAAAGAGGCCGGATGCGACTTCCGCAACGGTTCCGGCGGTAAAAATCAGAGCCGCCGACTCCCCCACAATCCTTCCGATACCCAGAATAATCCCCGAGAGGATGCCGGGAATAGCGCAGGGCAGCACAATGGAAAAGACCGTGCGAAGCTTCCCGGCGCCCAGCCCGAAGCTCCCCTCCCTGTAACTGTCCGGCACCGCCTTAAGCGCCTCCTCCGTCGTCCGCATAACAAGCGGCAGGATCATAATGGCAAGCGTCAACGCCCCCGACAGCAGGGAAAGCCCGAAGCCGAGAAATTTGACGAAAAACAGGGAGCCGAACAGACCGTAAACGATGGATGGAATGCCGGAAAGCGTCTCCGCCGTCACCCCCACCAGCTTCACCAGCCTGCTGCCGCGCCCCGCATACTCCGTCAGATAAACCGCCGCGCCAATCCCCGTCGGAACCGCAAACAGCAAGGCGAGCGCCGTCATGAAAAGCGTGTTGACAAGAGCCGGAAAAAGCGACACGTTCTCCGAAGTATACTCCCCCGCAAACAGCTCCGGCGTCAGATAGGGAATGCCTTTTACCAGTATGTACCCGATAATAAACGCCAGGGCAAGCATGGTAATCGCAGCCGCCAGCCAGACAGCCAGACACAGCAGGAGCGATTTCAGATCACGTCTGTAGGAGCGCCATTTTCTATACAGATTTTTCATCCTCTTTCACTCTTCCTCCATTTCGAAGCTGCTATTCCCCATCCACAGTCGGACATCTATCGCCGCCGTCCGCCCTGTTCCCGAAGAACCCTTTTGCTACCCGATTTTACGCTTCATCAAAGAAAGCGACAGGTTGATCATCAGAATAAACACAAACAGCACAACCGCCGTGGCGATCAGCGCCTCCCTGTGCAGATCCGTGGAATATCCCATCTCCAGCACAATATTGGCAGTCAGCGTCCGCACGCCCGATGTTATCTTTTTCGGAATCACCGCCTGATTTCCCGCCACCATCATAACTGCCATCGTCTCACCGACCGCCCGTCCCATCCCGAGAACAACGCCTGCGAAAATACCGCCTTTTGCCGCCGGAAGCACCGTATGAAACACACTTCTCTCACGTGACGCCCCCAGTGCAAGTCCGCCCTCATAATAGCTTCTCGGTACCGCCCGGATGGAAGTCTCCGACACGCTGACGACCGTGGGCAGAATCATCAGCCCCAGCAGAACGGATGCGGTGAGGCAGCTCTGTCCGCGCCCGCCGACGTTCTCCCGCACAAAGGGAACCAGCACTGCCAGTCCAAAGAAACCGTATACCACAGACGGAATGCCCGCCATCAGATTGACGGCGGCTTTCATCGGCTTATACAACCGCTTCGGCACAAATTCAGCCATAAACACCGCCGTCAGCACCCCCACCGGGACGCCGATTGCCAGCGCCCCGGCCGTCACATAGACAGAGCCGACAATCATCGGAAAAATACCGTACAGATTGTTGGCAGGTTTCCATCTTGTGCCGAACAGAAACTTAAAAACTCCTATTTCCCTGATCGCGGGAATCCCGCTCGCGAAGAGAAAAATGCAGATCAGAACCACCGCCGCCACGCAGATGCAGGCCGCCAGGAAAAACAAAAACCGCATTCCCTTTTCTTTGAAATCTCTCATCGGTCTTAACTCCTTATTGCAGGACGTTGCTCCACACAACCACGTCCCCCGTGTAAATATTCTTCACCTGTTCGCTCGTAAGTTCCGTTACCGGGCTGTCGTTGTTCACGATCACCACAATGCCGTCCATCGCAATCACGGTAGCTGTCAGACCCTTTTCCGTCTCGGAATCCCTAAGCTCTCTGGACGCCATGCCGATATCGCAGGTGCCGTCTACGGTGTCCGCCATCCCGGTGGAGGAATCGCTCTGCTGAATCTCAATCTCCATCTTGGGATTTTTACCGATATATGCTTCTTTCAGCTTTTCCATAACAGTTGTTACTGAACTGGATCCCGACACAACAATCTTGCCCGCCTCCGGCTTTCCTCTGTAAGCCGCCGCATCCGCGACGGAAATGTAGCCGTTGTCCTCAATCACTGCCTGCCCGTCCGCGCTCATGATAAAGTCAATGAAATCCTGCGCCGCCGGACTTACCCCTTCCTTCACGGCAATGTTGAAGGGACGGGCGATTTTGTAGGTACCGCTCTTGATATTTTCCACCGTCGCCACCGCACCATCGATCGAGACCGCTTTTACGGTATCGTTCAGAGAGCCGAGAGAGATATATCCGATGGCATATAAATCCCCGGCCACGGTGGTCATCATCACGGAAGTCGAATTGGTGACCGCCGCCATGTCTGTCGTGTAGTCGAACTTTTCCCCGGAATCGTCTTTCTGCTCGATGCCGAAAAGCTCTATGAACGCGCCCCGCGTTCCCGATCCGTCCTCTCTGGTAATCACGCCGATATCCGCGGATGTGTTAAAATCCCTGACCGCGTCCGCCCCACTGTCAGATGCCGTCATACTGCCCACCGTGCCCGCACCGATGTTGTCCGCCGCGCCGCCCGCCTGCGCCGCTTCGACCGAACCGACCGTCTGATTGGCACCGCCTCCGCAGCCCGTCAGCATGGAGAGCGTCAGTACACCCGCAAACATAGCTGCTGTTATTTTTCTCATTTCCCTTTTTTTCATAACTTCTCCTCCTGCGTCCTGCGCCTTTTGTGCCAAAATCGCAGTTCCTTTCTACCGACCATGGCTCGGACGTGATATATTTTTGTTTTACAGCTCTATCATATCGGGGGAAAATCAAGTCTGCTATCCTGGAAATGTAAAATTTATGTAAAAGAGCAGAACCGTGGATTTTAGGGAAATAGGAGATAAAAAGAACTTTCCTGTATTTTCTGATTACTTTTCCAATCGACATAAAAACGCCTCCCCGTCTGTTATTTTGCATCGGCCTTTGCTGATACAAGCATAACAGACAAGGAGACTTCGCTCAACTGAAGGGTATTTAAGTTATGTTCCAAAAAATTAACCTGCGCTCACGCATTCTGCTCCATCGCTGCAGCCACGTCCGCCTCACAGCTTCTCATCGCCTGTATGGTTCTGTCGAACAGGTCGTCCAGCTCCCAGCCAAGCATCTCCGCGCCCTGCGCAATGACCTCTCTGGAACAGCCCGCCGCGAACTTCTTGTCCTTAAATTTCTTTTTCAGGCTCTTGACTTCCATATCCATGGTGCTTTTGGAAGGCCGCATCAGCGCGCAGGACCAGATCAGCCCCGTCAGCTCGTCGGCCGCGAAGAGCACCTTCTCCATCTCGTGCTTCGGCTCCTCCTCGCTGCAAAGCCCGAAGCCGTGGGAGCAGACCGCATAGATCATATCCTCGCTCACGCCGCCCTCGCGCAGAAGTTCCGGCGCTTTCTTACAGTGCTCGTCGGGATAAAGCTCAAAGTCAATATCATGCAAAAGCCCGGTAATGCCCCAGAACTCTTCTTCCGCCCCATAGCCAAGCTCTTTCGCGTACCATCGCATCACACCCTCCACTGTCAGGGCATGCTGGATATGGAACGGCTCCTTGTTATACTTCTTCAAAAGCTCCAGCGCCTGTTCGCGGGTCACGCTGCTCTTCTTCGCCTCACCGCCCGCCGATTTCTTCACGGACTTCGCCGTATCGGAAGGCTTTTTATCCAGACTTTTCATGGTCGGGAAGAGAAGAACGTCACGGATCGCAGGGGAATTGGTGAGTAACATCACCAGTCTGTCGATACCGTACCCGATACCGCCCGTAGGGGGCATACCGATCTCCAGCGCGTTCATGAAGTCTTCGTCCGTCGTGTTTGCCTCCTCGTCACCCGCCGCAAGCGCAGCCTCCTGCGCCTTAAAACGCTCCCTCTGGTCGATGGGATCGTTTAACTCGGAATAGGCATTGCACATCTCCCTCGCCGTAATAAACAGCTCAAACCGCTCCACGTAGTCCGGCTTGTCCGGTTTTCTCTTGGTGAGGGGCGAAATCTCCACAGGATGATCCATAACGAAGGTGGGCTGTACCAGATGCTCCTCCACAAACTCCTCAAAGAAGAGATTGATGATATCGCCCTTCCTATGGCGCTCCTCGTAGTGTAAGTTTCTTTCGTCCGCAAGCTTCTTCGCCGCCGCGGTATCGGGCACTTCGTCAAAATCAACGCCCGTATATTTTTTCACTGCCTCTACCATGGTGATCCGCTCAAAAGGCTTGCCCAAATCAATCTCCACATCCCCGTAAGGCACGGTGGTTGTGCCGCAGACTTCCTTCGCCACATGGCGGAACATGTTCTCGGTCAGGTCCATCATCCCATTGTAATCGGTGTAAGCCTGATACAGCTCCATCAGCGTAAACTCCGGGTTATGTCTGGCGTCAAGCCCTTCGTTCCGGAATACCCGCCCGATCTCATAGACCCTTTCCATGCCGCCCACGATCAGTCTCTTCAGATATAATTCCAGAGAAATGCGAAGCTTCACATCCTCATCCAGCGCATTGTAATGGGTCTCGAAGGGTCTTGCCGCCGCGCCGCCCGCATTGGACACGAGCATGGGCGTCTCCACCTCCAGAAATCCCTGTCCGTCCAGATAACGTCTGATGGAGCTGATGATTTTGGATCGCATGACAAAAGTCTTTTTCACATCCGCGTTCATAATCAGATCCGTGTATCTCTGGCGATAACGGATATCCGTATTCACCAGACCGTGATATTTTTCAGGAAGAATCTGCAAGCTTTTTGACAGCAGTGTCACTTTTGCCGCATGAACGGAAATTTCGCCGGTTTTGGTCTTAAAGACCTCGCCTTCAACGCCCACAATGTCGCCCACGTCATATTTCTTGAAATCGGCGTAAGGTTCCTCGCCCACGCTGTCCCTCGCCACATAGACCTGCATATCTCCCTGCAAATCCTGCACATTGCAAAAGGACGCCTTGCCCATCACACGCTTGCTCATCACGCGCCCCGCGATGGACACGGTTTTGCCCTCCAGCGCGTCAAAATTATCCTTAATTTCCTGACTGTGGTGGGTTACATCATACTTCGTAATCTGAAAAGGGTCTCTGCCCGCCTCCTGCAAGGCTGCAAGCTTTTCCCTTCTCACCTTCAAAAGCTGGTTGATATCCTGTTCCTGCTGCTTATTCTGTGTATCTGCCATACTGCTGTCCTTTCTCATAATTGTGCGCTCAGCGTACACTGCGTTCAAATTGTTCACTCAGGACTGCGCTGTCCGCGCGCCATGCAGCCTGCCGCATGTGTGCATATGTCTGACCGGACGCGTTCTGCGCGTTCAGTTAGACCGCTGTATCTCCAGTACTTTATACTTAATGACGCCCGCCTGCGTCTCCACATCTACCGTATCGCCGACCTTGCTGCCAATCAGCGCTCTGCCCACGGGAGACTCGTTGGAAATTTTTCCCTTTAAGCTGTTCGCCTCGGTAGACCCCACGATCTTATACTCCAGTTCCTCATTGAACTCCACATCCAATATCTTCACCTGACAGCCGATGTTGATCTTGTCAAGATCCACCTCGTCCTCCACCACAACCTCGGCATTTTTCAGAATTTTCTCCAACTCCTCGATTCTGGCCTCAATATCGCGCTGCTCGTCCTTGGCCGCGTCGTACTCAGCGTTCTCGGAGAGGTCACCCTGCTCTCTGGCCTCCTTGATCTTCTGGGCCACTTCCTTGCGCTTTACAACCTTTAGATCATGTAACTCGTCCTCATATTTGCGCAGGCCCTCATAGGTTAAAATGTTCTTTTTCTCATGCATGGTAAAAACTCTTCCTTTCCTACAATATATTACTATCACAGCGCCGCCGGAAAACCGCCATTTTTCCATTTTACGTCTGCGCGCTGCTCATTGCCTCTGCATACATTTTTTTATCATACCCACTTTTGACTATAGTGTCAAGATATTTGAGGGGCGAACTGTAGAGAATCCGCCCGTTTTTTCTGGCACAGCTTAACTCCTTTTGGGGATTGGAGGCCAGATCCGCATAGATCGTCTGCCCCTCCCGCTCCACCCTGGGTTGCCTCTGCACATCCGCGTAATCCAAAATCACCCCGCCGTACTTTTCCCTGCCGCAGCAAAGTCCTTCCGCCGAAGCCAGATAAGGACGCATTTCCGGCACAAGCCCGTAATCATACCCATAGGCTTCCAGTTCATCCGCCGTCTCCTCCCAGATGTCCAATCCTTCCACCTCCTCATAGCAAAAGCACAGGCTGTTGATTCTCGGCAGATACGGTGTCAGAAGCCGTCTTGTCATCCCCATCTGCCAGTCGGTATCCTCCGGTCTGCCGAGCAGTACCGTTACCCTGCCCCTGCGGTACAGACAGTCGGCTGCACAAGATGCCAGCAGGGCGGCCGCCAGCCTTTCCACAGTCTCCCGACGCGGTTCCCATCGGTTTATATATTCATCTGACATAAGTGTCATTATCTGCGGATGAAGATATGCGTCCGCCAGTCCTGGCGCACCATTCCGCGCGGTCTCCATGGCCTGCAGCAAAACTTCTCCCGGCCACGGCTTCTTTTTATAGTAAAAAGCCGGAACTTGGCAGTCCACAGGTACAAAAAATCCGCCCGTCGTTTCCGCCGGCAAAACTTTTCCCGTCAGGGAAGCATTCTCCCACCAGTGTCTCTTGGCCGCTGTGTTTTTATGCATCTGCTCCTCCGCAGGGCGAAAATATAAAATCGTCTGCGCTTCCATTCAACTTTCCTCCATGTCAGAGCATTTTACGGGGCGGATCCGCAGGCGAAATATCTAAGCCGCCTCTCCGTCTCCCGTTCTGACACAGTATATGTCTCTGTGCGCGCAGGCATGTCATCAAATTACGGAGCAGATTCGACGCAGGAATGTCATCCGCTCCAACGCCGCTCACATGGATGCCACCAGCTTTTCAATCTCCGCAAAACTCTCCGCCTGATTTATACACCCTCTGAGTCTGGCGGAGCCGGGCAGGCCGGCCGTATACCATGACAAGTGTTTGCGCATCTCCCGGACACCGGTGTATTCTCCTTTTATTTCCAGTTGGAGCGCGGCATGGCGCAGAATCATTTCTTTTTTCTCTTCCAGGGACGGCGCAGGCAGCGTCTGCCCGTCTCTCAAATAAGCGGCAATCTGTCCGAACAGCCACGGGTTCCCTCTGGCGGCGCGGCCGATCATCACGCCGTCGCAGCCCGTCTCCAAAAGCATTCTGCGGGCGCTGTCTGCGTCCGTCACGTCCCCGTTTCCGATCACGGGAATGGCGACGGCCTCCTTCACCTTCGCTATGATCTCCCAATCCGCCTCCCCGCTGTAAAACTGTTCTCTCGTCCTGCCGTGAACGGCCACCGCGGCCGCTCCCGCGTCCTCCGCAATCTTCGAAAGTTCCACCGCATTGACATGATCCGCGTCAAAACCCTTGCGTATCTTTACCGTGACGGGCTTTTCTATGGCTTTTACCGTGGCGGCAATGATCTCCCCCGCCAGTTTCGGCTCCCGCATCAGAGCCGAGCCCTCCCCGTTGTTCACGATCTTCGGCACAGGGCATCCCATGTTGATATCCAGCACGGCAAAAGGGCGTTCCTCAATCCGCTTCGCCATCTCGCTGACGATTTTCGGATCTGAACCGAACAGCTGCAGGGAAACCGGACCCTCCTGGGGATGAATCTCCAGAAGACCCTCCGTATTTTTGTTCCCGTACATAATGGCTTTGGCGCTCACCATCTCCATCCCCGCAAGCGCCGCTCCCTGTTCGCTGCACAGCAAACGAAAAGGCAGGTCCGTCACGCCTGCCATGGGAGCCAGTATCAAATTATTCTCCAAAGTAACGCCGCCGATCGCAAGCGGTTTCAGTAAATCACCCATGCCCTCTGTCCCAATCCAGATTCCTTTTCTCATCCGTGCCATGTACTGCTATATCGCGTCGGTTAGACGCCAAAACGCTAAGCTGCTGCTCAATCTTCAACCGGTATCGACTCGTGCAGAATAAACACCCGATAATACAGTTGCAAAGCCTCCAGCATCTCCTGCCTGTTCCTGCGGATCTCACCCACCAGAAGGCCGCTGCTGATCTCATCGTAGAGCAGATCTTCCTCCTCCGCGTCCGTCTCCAAAGAAATACCGCCGTCCTCCTCAAAGACAATCGTAAAGATGCCGCCCACCTCCTCCGTGAACAGCACGCAGATAATGTGCAGCTCATCCTTGATGGACTGCGGAATCTTATCAAACTTTTCGTTAAAAAAATATTTCTGCTCATAGGCGTTCGCACCGCAGAGCACAATTCTGCCATCTTTCATAATCTTTACCTCAACTTACGGAGCATACCGTATCTCGGGCATTCTCCTGAGCAAAACGGAGTTGCAAAGCAACTCCCAGAACTTCCAAGTCAGCTTTGCTGACTTTGCGATGCAGCCTCTGCTGCTGCGCTTTAAAAGTTCTTTTCACTCTGCATATCCGTACAGCCCCCGCACCGAAACCTCCCCGGCGTAAACCCGTATGCGCTCCCCGTTTTCTCTCTCCACGATCAGCTCCCCCGTTTCGGTGATCCCTCTTGAAGTCCCGGTGTACTCCCCCTCCGGATCCAGCACCCGCACCACAGCGTTCCTGCCGACCAGACGGGATTCATACCGTTCCTTCAGCTCAGACAGTGTAAGCGCCCGCTCAAACGTTTCATAATCTTCCTCAAACCGCGCCAAAATACACGCCAGCAGCCCGGCCCGGTCAAACTGGTGCCCGGCCTCTATTTGCAGGGAAGTGGCTGCCTTGCGAATCTCCTCCGGGAAATCTTCCGCCCTATTCTGATTCACATTCACGCCCACACCCGCCACGAGAAACTGCATCTCATGCATCTCCGGCGTCATGCTCATCTCAGTCAGAATCCCGACCACCTTTTTCCCGTTCACCACAATGTCATTTGGCCATTTGATGCCTGTCTCAAGCCCTGTCACCTCATGGATGGCCTCCGCCACGGAGAGGGCCATCACCAGTGTAACCATGGATGCTTTCTCCGGGGAAAACAATGGGCGTATCACGATCGTAAAGTAGATGGAGCTGCCCGCAGGCGACTCCCACGATCTGCCCCTGCGGCCCCTGCCCGCCGTCTGCCTGTCAGCCACCACAATGGTTCCGTGCGGCGCCCCTTCCTCCGCAAAACGTTTGGCGTCCGGGTTAGTGGATCCTGTGCTCTCTAAAAAAATAAGCCGCTGCCCCGCCCATTTTGTGTGAAGCCTGCTTACAATCTCACTCTCCGAATATATGTCTGCGGGACTCTCGACCAGTCGATAGCCACGGCTCGGCACCGATTCGATCTGATAGCCTTCCTCCTTCAGCCGGTTGATCGCCTTCCAGACCGCCGTGCGAGAAACGCCGAGACGATCGCAGAGCTGCTGCCCCGACACATAGTCCTCGCTGTTTCGCAGACATGCTAAAATATCCGATCTGTCTGTTTTCATGTATTTAACTGTTGCACCTCCATGATTATGCGGAGAATGCCGCATTTCAGGCATTCTCCTGCATGAGACGGAGTTGCAAGGCAACTCCTAGAACTTCTCCACGAAACAGCCTCTGCTGTGAGTGGCTAAAAGTTCTTCTCACGCTAGCCCAAGCGTCACGGCCATAACCGCCTTGATGGTATGCATACGGTTCTCCGCCTCATCAAACACGATGGACTGCGGCGACTCGAAAACCTCGTTCGTCACTTCCAGCTCCGCCATGCCGTACTTTTCCCCGATCTCCTTACCAATCCCGGTTTCGTGATCGTGGAACGCAGGCAGACAGTGCATAAACACCGCGTCTTTTCCGGCGAGAGCCATCGCCGCCGCGTTTACCTGATAGGGCGCAAGATCATGCAGTCTCTCTTCCCAAACCTGCTCCGGCTCGCCCATGGACACCCACACATCCGTATAAACCACATCCGCTCCCGTCACGCCCCCCGGCACATCTTCCGTCAGACGGATGGAGCCACCGTTTTCCTCCGCAATCTCCCGGCAGGTTTTCACCAGTTCCTCGTCCGGGAAATACTTTTTATTCGTACATGCCGTGAAATGCATCCCCATCTTGGCGCAGGCCACCATCAGGGAATTACCCATGTTGTAGCGGGCATCCCCCATGTAAGTCAGCCTAATGCCCTTCACGCGGCCGAAATGTTCCCGTATCGTCAGAAGATCCGCCAGCATCTGGGTCGGGTGAAACTCGTTGGTCAGGCCGTTCCAGACGGGCACGCCCGCATATTTCGCCAGTTCCTCCGCAATTTCCTGTCCATAGCCCCGGTACTCGATTCCCTCGTACATGCGCCCCAGAACCCGCGCCGTGTCCGCAATGCTCTCCTTCTTGCCGATCTGGGAGCCTGTCGGGTCTAAGTACGTCGTCCCCATACCAAGATCATGAGCCGCCACCTCGAAGGCACAGCGGGTTCTGGTACTAGTCTTTTCAAAAATCAGCGCCACGTTTTTTCCCCGCAGACTGTCAACGGGGATTCCCTTCTTTTTCCTGTCCTTCAGATCCACCGCCACATCCAGCATATATGTAATTTCCTCCGGCGTAAAATCCAGAAGCTTTAAAAAATTGCGTCCCTTCAAGTCCATGATACTGCCTCCTTATATAATATCTGTCTCTGCCGAATAAGCAAACTCGAAATGCTTTGCACGTAAAACCTTAACAGGACAGCTCTCCAGAACCGTCCTGTCATCTTTGTCATTATGCTGTTTTCCGGGTTTCCTAGTTGAAGACCTCTTTTGCGGAAGCCGCCAGTCCCGCCAGTCCCTGAATTTCCGAGGGAATGATAATCTTCGTCGCCTGCCCGTCCGCCGCCTTCTCGAAGGCTTCCAGACTCTTGATCTTTAAAACAGCCTCGTCCGCGCCAGCCTCGCGAATCATACGGATACCATCCGCCGTCGCCTGCTGCACCTTGAGGATTGCCTCCGCTTCACCTTCCGCCTCGCGGATCATTTTCTCCTTCTGGGCCTCCGCACGCAGGATCGCAGACTGCTTCTCCGCCTCCGCCTCCAGAATCGCGGACTCCTTCTGACCTTCCGCTACCAGAATGGTGGATTTCTTCTCACCTTCCGCACGCAGGATCGCCTCACGGCGCTCACGCTCCGCCTTCATCTGTTTCTCCATGGCGTCCTGAATCGCCGCCGGCGGAATGATATTCTTAAGCTCCACGCGGTTCACCTTGATGCCCCAAGGGTCTGTGGCGATATCAAGGGATGCACGCATCTTCGTGTTAATCACCTCTCTGGAGGTCAGCGTCTGATCGAGCTCCATCTCACCAATGATATTACGAAGGGTCGTCGCCGTCAGATTCTCGATTGCCATAATCGGATTCTCCACGCCGTAAGCAAAAAGCTTCGGATCCGTGATCTGGAAAAAGACCACCGTGTCAATCCGCATGGTAACGTTATCCTTCGTAATCACGGGCTGGGGCGCGAAATCCACCACCTGCTCCTTCAAAATCACTCTCTTCGCCACCTTATCAATAAAGGGAACCTTGATGTGCAGTCCCACAGACCACGTCTGTTGATATGCGCCCAGCCGCTCCACCACGAAAGCCTGCGCCTGCGGCACAATCTTGATACAGGATGCCAGAATCAATACAATCAAAATCAATACAACAAGTAACGCTACAAGTCCACCCATTTTTCCTCTCCATTTCCGAAAGCATTAAAAGCTTACAGCGCTTTCTTTTCTTCCACAATCAGTTTCACGCCATTGATGGCAAGCACGACCACCACGGCTCCCACAGGCAGCTTCTCCTCGTCTGTCTTCGTCCGCGCGGACCATTCCATACCGCCCACATTCACCTGTCCGATGCCCTGTAGATTATCAATTTCACTAATGACTATGGCCTGCCGCCCCACAAGGCTCTCCGCGTTCGTGCGCACCCGGTCTTTGTTAAAATATTTTACCGCAATCGGTCTTGTAAAATACAAGAGCAGCGCCGAGACAATAAGAAACAGTATCATCTGTAAAATAACCGGCAGATGCAGTAAGGACGCCAGCGAAGCCACAAGCGCGCCGCCCGCGAACCAAACGGTGGTGAGCCCCATCGTCAAAAGTTCTATCACAACCAGCGCCACAAGGATGACCAGCCAGACCACCGTCATGTTTAACGCCTGTATCTCCATTCTGTTTCCTCCCTCCGGCACAGACTCGCAAACCCGCGCTTACACGCCCCATGTCCGATTTCATCGGACGTTTGCTCACTATATTATCTCATATTATCCCCGATATGGCAAGAACTTACACTGCTGCCTATACACGGTACGGAGAATGCCCGTTTTTCGGCATTCTCCCGCGTGAAACGATAGAAGCTCTTTGCGAGACGGCCTCTGCCGATGAGCCTGACTTGCTGCACAAGTCCAGAACTTCTTTTCACGCTGTTACCAGAAGACCTGTCTGTCGATGAGCAGACCCTCGTGGTTTCCGGCGCGCCGGAAATGAGTTGCGTCGCCCACGTTCGTCTCGCCGTTGATCGCGGCTCTGGCCGCCTCCCAGCAGCTCTCCGGGATATCGCCGCCGTACACTCTGGCCACCTTGCCGTTGAGTGCGGGCGTAAACTGTCCCGATGCAAAAATAACACCCGATATCGTATTCGGATAAGCCGCGCTTCTGACACGGTTCATCACCACGGCTCCTACCGCCAGCTTGCCGTTGTAAGTCTCGATACCCGCCTCACAGTATATCAGCGCCGCCAAAAGTCTGGTGTCGTCGCCTCCGACAACCACAGCGCCCCTGTTGGCCGTGAGCTTCGCCTGCCGCTCTTCCTCTTCTCTCTTTTGAATCGCAATCAGCGTCTCGCCCTCGTCAATATGAAAATCAATATCCACATACTCCGACGAAACGTAGCCCGTCTCGCCCTCATAATCCACACTGATCCAGTCCTCGTCGAGTACCTCGATGATTTCCAGCTCCTCATCCCGTGGGATAAAGCCGACTGCCTCCGCCTCTGTCTCCGGATCTTTTCTCACGCAGAGCGTGTCCGTCTCAATCTGCACAATGAGATTTCCCACCTCATTGGCAAGCGTCTCCGCATCTTCGCCAAAAAGAAGATAGTCGTCGCTTGCCCAGCCCACAAGATCCCCGCTCCGAAGTCTTGTCCAGCCGTCTTTTCTCTCCAATATTCTGCCGCCGCAGTCCTTGTAGAGCAGGCCAACCTTCTCAGATTCCCCGTCCGCCTCCGCGCGCACATTCATGGCCACCTGTACATTAGCCATAACCAGATCCGTCTCCTTCTCTGCGCCGTTTGCTTCCGACACCTCTGTCAGTTCCCGGATTGCGTCCTCATTCGCCGCTTTTCCCGTAGGGTCTACGATCTGTGACACGCCCACATTCATCGAATCCAGACAGTCATTCCTGCTGGTAGCCTGTACATCCAGAGACAGACCGCATAAACACAGACCAAGAATCAAACCGGCGAGCAGAAGTCTATACCCTTTCCGCATAAACATCCCTCCATCTTCATCCATACAGAAAACTCTTGGTTTCCCATAAACCAAAAAAGATAAAGATTGTTACAAAATTGTTACAGTTTGGTTAAGTATGGATTATTTTAGCAAAACGCCTATTCTTTGTCAAGTTTATACAATTTGGCCCTGTTTTATCTCTATATTTTGTTACTATTTTTTTACAAAACACAAGATGTTCCGACACGGCTCTGTCACAGTCCGGCTCACGCCATTCGCAAAATCACAGTTTTCGGGATTTTTCTACTGTCGCCAGCAGCGCGTCCATCACTGCACCGCGGAACCCTGCCTCCTCCAGCACGCGCACACCCTCTATCGTGGTGCCCCCGGGAGAACATACCATGTCCTTCAGCTCGCCGGGATGTTTTCCCGTCTCCAGTACCAGCTTCGCGCTGCCGTAAACCGCCTGCGCCGCGAACTCGTAAGCCTGCGCCCGTGGCATACCCGCCGCCACGCCCGCATCCGCCATCGCTTCAATGAAAAGAAACACATAAGCCGGAGAAGAGCCGCTCACCGCGCCCACGGCATCCATCAGACGTTCCTCCACCAGACTTGCCTTCCCGAAGCTCTCCATCAGACGCAGGCTGTATTTCGTCTCCTCCTCCGAAACTGCACCGTTCACGCAGACGCCCGTACAGCCCTCCCCCACAAGCGCCGGGGTGTTCGGCATACAGCGCACCAGCTTCACTCTCCTGCCAAAAGCCTGCTCCAGCCATTCCAGCGTCTTGCCCGCGGCGATACTGATCATCAGGGTGTCCGGCTGTACCGCATCTCTGATCTCCTCAATCACACCCGCCAAAAACTGCGGCTTCACCGCCAGTATCAATGTCTGTGCCTCCTCCGCCACCGCCGCGTTGGATGCCTTCACGTCAATGCCGAACTGCTCCCGCACCGCGTCACGGGTTCTCTGGGTTTTCGCGCTGCCGCATATATCTTCCGCAGACACAATCCCCTGTTCCAGCATCCCGCCGATGATGGCACGCGCCATGTTTCCAAGTCCGATAAATCCGATTTGCATTCTTTCCTCCATTTCCCATCCGCTTTCCGAATTTCCTGTTAACCGCCATGTCCCATGCCACAGCTCTGCTGTGACCCAAATCAATGCGGAGAATGCCGCTTTTCAGGCATTCTCCTGCGTGAAACTTAGTGCTTCTTGGCGTCCCGTCCTATGGCGGGACGTCTTTAGAAGCACTTTTCACGCTATGATAACTTTAATTTATATATAACTTTCCCCAACGTGCCAAACAAACCTGCTAAATTAAAGAACTCCTGTTTTTTATCGCTGCGTCATGTAGATTTCCCTTCCCGGATTTCCCCTTGACATTCAAGCTTTTTTCGCTAATAACACTCGTTATTTGCAACAGATTCCCGGCTGCTTCAAGTCTTTTTGCCGCGCCTGCGTCAAGTTCGCAGTCAAATAAAAAAACCGTTGTTTTTATTTGTTAAATTTTGTTTTAACTCATTCTTCTCTGTCGGTAAGCCTCGTAGAGCAAAATGGACGAAGCAACAGCCGCATTCAGAGACTCCACTTTTCCCTCCATGGGAATACCAATAAGTGCGTCCGCACAGTCCGCCGTCTCGTCCCGCAGACCGTTTGCCTCATTTCCGATCAGAAACGCTGTGCTTTTTTGGTAGTCATATGCGTCATAAAAATTGTCCGCCCCCAAATGCGCCGCGTAAACCGCTGTCCCCTTTTCCTGCAGCAGCTTTATAATAGAAGAAAGATCTTCCGCATAGAGAAATGGCATCCGGTAAACCGCGCCCATTGTGGAGCGGATGGTCTTAGGATTATAGATATCCGCCGTCCGGCTGCTCATAATCACGCCGTCCGCGCCTGCCGCCTCCGCCGTCCGAAAGATCGTTCCCAGATTGCCCGGATCCTGTATATCTTCCAATATTATAAATAACATCTGTTTCTCTTCACTGTCCTGCAGGATTTCTTCTATATTATAGCGCTGCTGCCGCACGAGGCAGAGAATACCCTGCGGTGTTACCGTATCTGACATTTTAGCGAACACCTCGTCCGCCACAATCTCACAGGAAAGCCCGGACAGTTTGTCCCCATACTGTGCGTACATCTCCTTCTCTGCGCCCTGAGCAATGTACACACGGCTGATCCGTTCCGCCGGCGCCTCCCCGAACATTTTCCCGCCTTCCACCACGAAGACTCCCTGTCTGTCCCGTTCTTTCTTCTTTCCGATCAGTGCCGCCACCTCTTTAACGCTCTTGTTATGTAAGCTTGTGATCATTGTATTCTCCATACATCTCTGCCCATACTCATAGAGTCCGGTACGGCAAAGTCTCCCTCCGCATAATCCTGCGCATAAAGACTCCCCGCAGACGTGCTCATCCACGGGGAAATCCATATTTTACATTTTTTTGATCTTCGCGCCCGCAAACCGACGCCCACGCAATTATAAGATCTTCGACATCTCATAGGGATAATCCGGAATCCCCTTCTCCATGTTGAGCGCTTCCTCAATATCGAAATCCATGAACTCACCGTGCTGGTAGCCGACCACCCGGTTCGTCTTGCCCTCACAGAGAATATCCGCCGCATAGCAGCCCATGATCGAAGCGTAATAACGGTCTTTACAGGTGGGCGAACCGCCGCGCTGCATGTAACCTAAGATCGTGGCCCTTGTCTCAACGCCCGTAGCCGCCTCAATTCTTCTCGCCATGGAAGTGGAATGCCCGATCCCCTCCGCATTGATGATCAGATGGTGGGTCTTGCCCTTTTTCCGGTTTGCAATGATATTGTTGATGATCTGCTGCTCGTTATAGTCGTATTTCTCCGGGAGCAGAATGTCCTCCGCACCGTTGGAAATACCGCACCACAGCGCGATATACCCCGCGTTCCTCCCCATCACCTCAATGATACTGCATCGCTCATGGGAGGATGACGTGTCCCTTACTTTGTCAATGGCCTGCATCGCCGTATTGATCGCCGTGTCAAAACCGATGGTATACTCCGTACATGCAATATCCAAGTCGATCGTCCCCGGTATACCGATCGTATTGATGCCGTGTCTCGAAAGCGCCTGCGCACCCCGATAGGAACCGTCGCCGCCGATCACCACCAGGCCGTCGATCCCATGCTTGTGGCAAATTTCCGCGCCCTTCTGCTGTCCCTCTTCCGTGCGGAACTCATGACACCGCGCCGTTCCCAAAATCGTGCCGCCGCGCTGGATTGTGTCCGATACCGTCCACTTTTCCATGTCGATGATCTCTTCGTTCAGAAGACCCTGATAGCCCTTCTTAATCCCTTTCACCTTGACCCCGTTAGCGATTCCCTTTCTGACCACCGCGCGGATCGCCGCATTCATGCCCGGCGCATCTCCACCGCTGGTCAGCACACCGATCGTCTTAATCTGCTTCGCCATACCGATTCCCATACCTTTCCGCCTTAATATGCTTTCTATATTTACAAGCCTCGCGCACCGCGCCATTTCCTATCTTTTTATCACTCAAATCTATATGTATTTTACTCTAATAATAGCGGATTTTCAATATCTTTCCAACACGCTTGTGAAAATCATTTATACCACTTTCACATTCCCCTCCCCAAACACCGCTTCCAGCCTCTCAATCAGCGCCGTCTCCGCCGACACATTCCAGTTCGCCGACAACGGATTCATGGATTTGGGATTTTCCACGTATATCACCACGTTGTCCTTCCCTTCCTCCCCTCGCAGAATACCAAAAAGCGTGTCCCTCTGCTGCTCAAAAGCGTCCTTTGTCGGGAACTTAATCCAGAGCTTCTTCGGCATCTGCTCAAAAGTCGTGATCTGTTCGCAGACAAGCTTCGCGTCCCTATCCTCCTCCACGGATACCCTGCCCTTGATAAAGACTTTGCTGTCCTCCATGACCGCATTGCCGTACTTCTCATAATCCCTCGGGAAAACAATGACCTCCACGGAACCGACCAGATCCTCCACCTGTAAAAAAGCCATCACCTTCTCGTTCTTGGTGTACTTAATCTTCTTCTCCGTAATCATGCCGCCGATGGTCACCTTCGCGCCGTCCGCCACCCTTGTCTCCCCGGTTTCCTCATCCAAGGCAAAGTCCGCCGTGGTATTCGTAATGTTCTTTTTCCACGTCTCGCGGTACTCTTCCAACGGATGCCCGCTGATATAAATGCCCAGCACTTCCTTCTCAAAGGCCAGCTTCATCTCCTTGGAATATTCGCCAACATCGGGAAGGCTGACCCGATAGTCCACCTTCTCCTCCTCGTCGGCAATATCAAAGAGCGATATCTGCCCCGCCAAATTGTTCTTGCGGTTCTGCTGGATGCCGTCCATCACCTGTAAGTACACACTTAAAAGCTGTTTCCTCGTACCGCCCAGGCTGTCCATGGCGCCCGCCTTGATAAAGTGCTCCACCACGCGTTTGTTCATATCCCGATCTGTCACGCGTGTCACAAAATCCCCCAGATTCAGGTAAGGCCCCCGCGCCTCGCGCTCCGCCACCACCGCGTCAATCACGGGACGTCCCACACTCTTAATCGCGGAAAGCGCATAGCGGATCTGCCCGTCCGCCACCGAGAAACCGTTTTCGCCCACATTGATATCCGGCGGCAGAATCTGGATGCCCATGCTTCGACTCGTCATAATATACTCCGCCACCTTACTTGGATTATCAATAACGGAAGTCATCAGCGCCGCCATAAACTCCACGGGATGATAATATTTCAGATAGGCCGTCTGGTAAGCCACCACCGCGTAACATGCCGCGTGGGACTTGTTGAAAGCGTACTTGGCAAAATCCATCATGGTGCCGTAAATATGGTCCGCCACCTGCGCGTCGATGCCGTTCGCCACGCAGCCGGGCACGCCCTCCTCGGGATTCCCGTAAGTGAAATTTTTCCGCTCCTGCTCCATCACATACTGCTTTTTTTTACTCATGGCGCGGCGCACCAGATCGCTTCGGCCCATGGTATAGCCGCCCAGCTCCCGCACGATCTGCATCACCTGCTCCTGATACACGATACAGCCGTAAGTGGGCGCAAGGATCGGCTCAAGCTGCGGGCACTCGTAAGTCACCGTCTCCGGATGGTTCTTACCCTTGATATATTTGGGAATAAAGTCCATCGGCCCCGGGCGGTACAGGGAAATGCCAGCAATCACATCCTCCAGACTCTGGGGCTTCAATTCCTTCATGAAGCTTTTCATCCCGCCGCTCTCCAACTGAAACACGCCGTCCGTCCGCCCGGTTCCGAGGGAGGCCAGCACTTCTTTATCGTTGTAATCAATGTTATCAATGTCAATCACAATACCCTTGCTCTGCTCCACAAGCCGCACCGCATTCTGGATCACCGTCAGCGTCCGCAGACCCAGAAAATCCATCTTCAAAAGCCCCAGCTCCTCGATGGTGGTCATGGGAAACTGCGTGGTGATGGAACCGTCGGCTCCTCTGGAGAGGGGGACAAACTCATCCGCCGCCTCGGGGCAGATCACCACCCCTGCCGCGTGCATGGAAGTGTGCCTCGGCAATCCTTCCAGACGCCTGCACATGTCGATCAGGCTGTGTACCTGTTCGTCCTCCTCGTAGAGACTCTTAAACTCCGGGTTCATTTCCAGCGCGCGGTCAATGGAAACGCCCTGGTTCTGCTCAAGGGGGATCATCTTCGCGAGACGGTCCACATAGGCGTAGGGCAGATCCATCACCCTGCCCACATCCCGGATCACGCCTTTCGCCGCCATCGTACCGAAAGTGACGATCTGCACCACTCGATCGCTGCCATATTTTCGACCAACATAGTCAATCACTTCCTGCCGTCTCTCAAAGCAGAAGTCCACGTCGATATCCGGCATGGAAACGCGCTCCGGATTCAGAAACCGCTCAAAGAGCAGATTGTACTTGATGGGATCAATATTGGTGATTTTCAGACAGTAGGACACAATGCTTCCCGCCGCCGAACCCCTGCCCGGCCCCACCGCGATCCCGTTCTCCCGGCAGAAATTGATATAATCCCACACGATCAAAAAATAGTCCACAAAGCCCATATTTTTGATCGTGTCAAGCTCATAGTGCAGACGCTCCTGCAGCGTGCCGTCGTCCTCCGGGTAACGCTCCTTCATCCCGTCCTGACAGAGCTTGTTCAGATAACTCCATGAATCGTATCCCTCCGGCGCGTCGTAGCGGGGCACTTTGTAATGGCCGAACGCAATCTCCACATGACAGCGGTCGGCAATCCGCTGGGTGTTCTCCACAGCCTCCCACGCATAGGGGAAAAGCCCCTTCATCTCCTCCTCGCTCTTCACATAATACTGGCCGCCCTCGTAGCGCAGGCGATCCTCGTCAGCCACCTTCTTTCCCGTCTGCAGACAGAGCAGAACATCGTGGGGCTGAGCGTCCTCCGCGTAAGTGTAGTGCACGTCGTTGGTGACCACAAGAGGAATGTCCAGCTCCTTGCTCATGCGAAGAAGCACGGAATTGACCGACTGCTGCGCCGGAATCCCATGATCCTGTAATTCCAGAAAATAATTGTCTTTCCCGAAAATATTCTGATATTTTAACGCGACTTTCTTTGCCTCGTCCACAAGCCCCTTCTGGATGTAACGGGGCACCTCCCCCGCCAGACAGGCCGAGAGCGCGATCAATCCTTCATGGTACTGTTCCAGCACCTCCATGTCCACGCGCGGTCTGTAGTAGTACCCCTCCGTAAAGCCCTTACTGACAATCTTCACCAGATTCGCATAGCCCGTGTTATTCTCCGCGAGCAGCACCAGATGGTAGTAGCGGTCCTCACCGCCCGTCAGTTCCCTGTCGAAGCGGGAGTGGGGCGCCACGTAGACCTCACAGCCGATGATCGGGTTGATCCCCGCCTCCTTCGCCGCCTTATAAAAATCAACGGCACCATACATGACGCCGTGGTCCGTGATCGCCGCGCTGTCCATCCCCAGCTCCTTCACGTACCTCACATACTCCTTTATTTTGTTGGAACCGTCCAGGAGACTAAACTCCGTGTGGACATGCAAGTGCGCAAACGCCATGGTGGTATCCTTCCCGAAAATCCTTTGTAACTGCCAAAAATTCCTGTTTTTACCGTCTCATTTATTATAGACGTTGGAATGAAATCAGTCAAACACAACCCAAATCCACACCCGCTGCAAATAGCAATCGTTTCTTCCTAATAACAATCCTGTATTCCAACACATGACTCAGAAGTTTCCGGCTTTATACTCCCTCATATAAGGAGCTGTCTTTAAGGTCTGGTAACATTGCGGGCAACTTCAATATGGCATCTGTCTTTTTGACTTTGCCGGAGGGCTTTAATGGTTCATTAAACGCAGTAGCAAACAGCGGATATTTCCAGTTGATTTCCAAAGATGATTTTAAAAATACCACCACAACCATTACCAATAGCGGAAATTGGGGAGAAATATATACGCCTAAAAATTTCACAGAAAGCAACGGGAACTATACGTTTACGAAAAATCCCCTCTTATGTGGATTACCCTAAAATTTTATTGACTTTCAATCCCATATCACCTATACTATATCCAAGCAGGGGGACTACAGTGTAGTTGAGAAGGCAGAACCTGACCCTTTGAACCTGTTGGCTAATACCAACGTAGGGAGCGAATGATACGATACCGTATTTTTTAGGATATTCCCTGCGCATGGAATGTCCTTTTTGTTTTTAACTGAATAAGAATGATATGTGTTTGCGAGGGAACTGAACAAGTTGAAAAAGGTAAGACCTGACCTCTTGACCTGTCGGCTAATACCGGCGTAGGGAAGCAATTTCTTACGCCGTATTGCGTCTGAAAGAGCTTCTGATGATTTGGAAGCTCTATTTTTTTACCACAAGGAGGAAATGGTAATGTCATTTATGGAAAGTATTTTGCAACAGAATAAGCCTGTCTGGGATAAGTGTATCGCCACTTTGTTTGTGCAGGATATGAAGGACGGAAAACTCCCCATTGAGGATTTTAAGGAATACATGATACAGGACAGTATCTATTTGAAAAATTATGCCCGCGTGTATGGCAAGGCAATATACCATGCGGAAACATTAAGGGAGATCCAACTTTACTATTCTATCCTGAATTTTGTAACAGATACGGAGTCAGTGGTGCGCCTGAATTATTTAAGGCAGTTCGGCATGACGGATGATGACATAGAATTTATTGATCCTTTGCCGGAAAACCGGAAGTATATTGATTTTCTGTTTGAAACTGCGGAGCGTGGAAATGGGTGTGAAATACTCATGGCGGTACTCCCGTGTATGCTGAGTTACAGCTATATATTCCGGAAACTTGCAGATGAACCGGAAAGCCGGAAATCAAAATATTGGGACTTCATTCAAGATTATGCCGATGACCGATATGCTGAAAGCTGCAAGGAATGGTGTGACTTTGCAGATAAGAAATGTGTGAGCCTTTCTGAAGCTGACCGGAAAAAGCTGGGCAGTATTTTTGAAAAGGCGGGTTATCTGGAGCTTGATTTTTGGAATATGGCTTATAGGAGGAAAAAAGCATGAAGGATAAAACTTGTTATGTAGTAGGTGCAGGTGAAAATTATGAACTTGATTTTCATCCAACCGCAGAGGATTTTGTGATAGCTGCCGATGCGGGGCTTTGCTATCTGGATAAGCAGGGCATCAGGGCTGATCTTGTAATCGGAGATTTTGATACCCTCAAATGTATTCCCAAACACTCCAATACCATAGTGTTAAGTGCGGAAAAGGACGATACCGATACACTTGCGGCTGTCCGTGAGGGCATCAAGGCAGGATATACCAGCTTCCACATTTATTGCGGGACGGGAGGACGCATAGACCACACAATGGCTAACTTACAAGTGCTTGCTTATTTATCTGCAAACAATATGCGTGGTTTCTTATTCGATGATGGCACCGTCATTACAGCGATTACCAATGACAGGCTTTGTTTTGAGAAAATTCCATGCGGGTATGTATCCGTATTTTCCTGTTCCACAAAAGCGGAGGGAGTAACATTGTGCGGTTTAAAATATGAACTAAATAACGCAGTATTGACTAATACATTTCCTATCGGGGTAAGCAACGAATTTATTGACAGGGAAAGCAGTATATCAGTGAATGACGGAACTTTATTTATTGTTTTCCCAAGAGAAGCAAAGGAGAGAATCATACAATGAAAAAAGTATTGAGTATTGCAGGTTCTGACTGTAGCGGCGGTGCGGGCATACAGGCAGATTTAAAAACATTTTCCGCACATGGCGTATTTGGAATGAGCGTCATTGTATCTGTTGTGGCAGAAAACACAGACAGGGTAATCGGCATTCAGGATGTCAGCCCGGATATGATCGGCAAACAGATGGATGCGGTTTTTGAAGATATTGAGGTTGATGCAGTGAAAGTCGGTATGCTCTCCACACCGGACTGTATGAATGAAGTTGCCGCAAAACTGAAATATTACCACCCAGCAAATATAGTAATTGATCCTGTGATGTATGCAAAGAACGGCTGCCCACTCATGGAACCTGCGGCAATCAAAACGCTGATCGGGACGGTTATCCCGCTTGCTGACGTACTGACACCGAATATTCCGGAAGCGGAAAAAATAGCAGGAGGCAGAATCAAATCGCTTGCGGACATGGAAGAAGCTGCAAAAGCAATCCATACAATGGGATGCCGGGCGGTTGTTGTCAAAGGCGGTCATGCAGCAGGGAATGCGATGGATGTCCTGTTTGACGGAAAAGAAATCCGTCATTTTGACACAGCCCGGATTGATACGAAAAATACACATGGGACAGGCTGTACCTTTTCCTCTGCGGTTGCTTCACAGCTTGCAAAAGGCGTGAATTTACGGGAGGCAGTTCAAAAAGCAAAGGATTATGTAACTATGGCGATTGCGCATTCCCTTGACATTGGGAAAGGCTGTGGACCGACACATCATTTCTGGCGCCTCTACCAATATGGGCTGCAGGAAGAAAGGAATGGTCGATAATGAAACCTGATTATTCTTTATACCTTGTAACAGACCGTATGCTCATGCGTACCAAAACTTTAGGCGAAGCAGTGGAGCAGGCCGTCATTGGCGGCTGTACTATGGTGCAGCTCCGGGAAAAAGAGATTTTGTCATTGGATTTTTATGTACTGGCATCGGAAATGAAAAAGATCACTGACAGATATGGCATACCGCTTATCATAAATGACCGTATCGACATTGCTATGGCAGTGGGCGCAGCCGGAGTACATATCGGGCAGAAGGATATTCCTGCAGATATTGCCCGGAAGGTAATTGGTAAAGAAATGCTGCTTGGTGTTTCTGCCGTTTCCGCAGCGGAAGCTGTAAATGCGGCAAAAGCCGGAGCTGATTATCTGGGCGTGGGCGCTATGTTTCCAACGGGGACAAAACCGGATGCAGGCTTTGTATCTATGGAGGAACTTGGAAGAATCCGTAAGGCAGTTGATATACCGATTGTTGTGATCGGGGGCATCAGTAAGGAAAATGCAATGCTTTTTCAGCCTATGGGGATTGACGGTCTGGCTGTTGTCTCCGCAGTGATTGCCCAGCCTGATATAAAAAAATCGGCAGCCGACTTAAAATCACTGTTTTTCGGAAAGGAGGCTGTGAATGAACTTTGAAGCGGCAATTTTTGATTTGGACGGAACACTTCTCGATTCAATGGATATATGGGAGTATATAGATATTTCTTTTCTAAAGAAACGGCATTTACCTGTTCCGGGAAATTATGTGACAGAAATATGCGCCCGCAGTTTTGAGGAGGCGGCACAGTACACGATTGATGTATTCGGGCTGTCTGAAGATACAGAGAATATCGTCAGGGAATGGAACGACATGGCAGTGTATGAATATGCCCATAATGTCAGACTGTTGCCTCATGCACTGAATTACCTGCTGCGGCTGAAAGCCACGGGCATTAAGCTTGCGGTTGCTACTGGACTACCCGAAAAGTTATATATTCCCTGTCTAAAGAACAATAATGTGCCGGAAGTATTTGATGCTTTATGTTCCACGGATGAAGTCCTGCGTGGTAAAGAGTATTCCGATGTATTTGAACTGGCAGCATATAAAGTCGGTGTGCAGCCGAGGCACTGCATTGTCTTTGATGATGTCCTTCCGGCGATAAAAAGCGCAAAGCGGGCAGGGATGCTTGCCTGCGGTGTATATGACAAGTATTCAGAATGCCACCGGATTGAAATGGAAGGTCTTGCAGACTGTTATCTGTTTGATTGGAGGTATGCACCTTTGCCGGACAGAGGGAAATGCCCATGTTTGAAGCAATGCTTCAGGGGGAAATGAACAGCCATCTTGGCTATGATACAAATGACCACGGTTACAAAGAGACTTCCACCCGCAGAAACGGCTATACCCATAAAAGCATCAAAAACTCCATGGGGGAAGTAGAAATTGACTCGCCCCGTGACAGGGATGGAGCATTTGACCCACAGCTCATTCCCAAGCGTTCTAAAGATGGGAGCGGCATTGAGGATAAAGTTTTATCCATGTATGCAAAGGGGATGAGCCAGAGGGACATTGCCGATACGATCGAGGATATCTATGGTTTTGAAATATCCCATGAAACGATCTCCAATATCACAGACCGGGTAATAGAAACAGCAGGCGAATGGCAGAACCATCCGCTAAAAAAGTTCTATCCCTTTCTCTTCGTTGACTGCCTGGTCTCCAGATAATTTTTAGCATGTCGCTGATCTCAGCGTCGTCCTCCACCAGAAGAATTTTA
The DNA here is from genome assembly GCA_009774215.1 of Lachnospiraceae bacterium. Classification (GTDB taxonomy): domain Bacteria; phylum Bacillota; class Clostridia; order Lachnospirales; family Lachnospiraceae; genus UBA3282. The sequence continues at coordinate 16,242 of VSNH01000005.1, read as the reverse complement.
TATAAATTCATCCTCTTTCCTCTATTTTCTCCGCTTCCTTCTTAAGCGCTTCATCCAGCCACTCCACAAGCTGCAAGTCCACCTTGCCCTTCTCTGCCATATCTTTCAGTATCTGAATCGCCTTTCCCTGCGAGATCGGCTGCTTGTACGGCCTGTCCGTGGCCACAAGCGCGTCATAGATATCCACCACCGTCAGCAGCCTTGTCTCAAGATCAAGCTCGTCCCCCTTCAATCCGTTCGGGTAGCCGCTGCCATCCAGATACTCGTGATGAGCGCCCACCCACTTGGGAACCATGGAAAATCCTTTATAAAACTGCACCTTTTCCAGAATCTTTGAGGTCATTACCACATGGTTCTCCATCTCCTTTCGCTCCCGTACCGTCAGCGTACCGCTTCGAATGCTCAGGCTTTCCGCCTCCTTGTCCGTCAGATACGAAAGCGTCCGGCCGTCTTCGCTGACATGCTGTTTTCCGGCAAGTCTTCTGATATGCTCGCAGTTCTCGTCGCTCACATAATCGATCACATCCATTTTATGGATAAAGGCAAGCTCCGACGCCAAATCTTCTGCCGCCGCCTCGTACTCTTCTTCGGTGATCCGGCCCCGCAGCATATCAATCTCATACAGCGCCTTAAGCAGTGCAAAGCGGTCGTCCACCTTTTCAAGCCGCGTATCCAGTCTGGTGGCCTTATTCATAATGCTTAAGGGCACCACCATCTTGCCGATATCGTGAATGAGCGCCGCCAGCATAAGCTGTTCCTTTCTCGCCGGATCGAAGGACTTCCCGCACTTCCCCTCCCTATGTAACTCCGTCATATAATCCGCCAACAGGCTCGCGTATTTTTCCACATTCCTCGTGTGCAGAGCGTTGTATGGCGTCCTCTCCTCCAGCGCCGTTGTGAGCGCCTCCACAAAGGAATAAATCTGCGTCTTTAACGCTTCCACATAGGAAAGATTCGTCAGCTCGATGGCGGCGATGGCTCCCAGCGCACGGATGATAATCTCATACTCCTCATTGAAGGCGGTCACACTGCCGTCCTCATCCATGGCATTGATCAACTGTAATACGCCGATCAGCTCATTCTCATTGTTTGCCAAAGGCACCACAAGCTGCGACTGCGTGCAGTATCCGGTCAGGCTGTCATACTGCCTGGGTCCTGAGAAATCAAAACGGCTGCTTGCATACACATCCGGAATATTCACTACCTCCCGGTGGATCGCCGCATAGGAACACACATTTTCCTCCTTCATCGGCACAGGCGGCAGATCGATGACTTCTCCCGCCAATCCCCTGCTGATTCCCTGGGAGAGCGTCTTCATAAACTTAAAATGCAGTTCGTCCTTCTCATACAGATACAGAGTGCTCGCGTCACAGTTTGTAATCTCCATCCCTTTATCCAAAATGGTCATAAGCAGCCGATTCCTGTCCCTCTCCGTGGAAAGGCGCACGCCGATATCCATTATCTTTTCAAAATCTTCGTATTGCAGATGCATTTTTTCCTCCATTCCGAAGCGTTCCATGTTTAGGAACGCGAACTTCCTTCTCCCTTTCCATCGGATAAATCCCATGACTCTTCATGTATTGCAGCGATTCCCTCTGCGCTTCGTAACCGTTTACTTCCACCAGCGCCGGCGCTTCTATCCGGCACTGTCTGATCAGCCCGTCAAACTCCTGCCAGTCCAGCTTCCCCGCTCCCACCGCCAAATGCAGGTCGTTCTGTAAATCGTTGTCGTTGATGTGGATATGGCGGATATAAGGCGCCAGCGTCTCAATCCATTCCCGCCCCGGACAGCGTGAGAGCATGGCGTGAGCATAGTCCAGACATACGCCGAAATTTTTCACGTCCCGCATTCTCTCCGCAAGCCCCGCCAGAATATCCGGCGCCTCGTCGAACATGTTCTCCATATAAATTTGCTGCGCGGGATATTGTTCGGCAATCTCCCTGAAAAACGCCTCGTTTCTGTCGCGCCAGTTTCGCAGATAGCCCTCTGCCCGGAACCCGGCCAGACGTCCCGTGTGGAATACAACGCCCTTCAAACCCATGCGCTTTGCAATCTCCATGGACTGGCGCACCCGCAGCATGGAGGCATCCCGGATCATGGGATCGTCGCTGTGAATCGTCACATCCAGAAACGCCCCGTGCATGGTGTCCCCGTGGAATCCCTTTGCCACAGACTCCTTCCCGATATATTCGCCTTTGTACTTTTGATAGTCCGCGATAATCTCTTCCTGACTTTCCGGATCATCCATAACCTTCGGCATATAGAACTCGTTATACTCAAACGAGCAGCCATACTCCGCCGCCAGAGCACACATCCTCTTCATATCCTTCCTGTCAGGAACCAAATACAGCCTGCTCATTTTATCTTCCATCCTCCGCCATAACACTATCTATTTGGTACACAAAAACACCCTTGCTCTTTCCCTTCAAGGGAATCTCCCCGATGGGTGTCACCTCCACCCTGTCCTTCACCGCCTCATAGACCTCGCTGCTGATCAGTATCTGCCCGGGCCGCGCGTTGCTCTCCAGTCTTGCCGCCGTATTGACAGTATCCCCGATGGCCGTATAGTCCATCCGGAAGTCACAACCGATATTTCCCACGACGGCATTGCCACAATTGATGCCGATTCCAAAAGACACGCTCTTCCCGTATCTTTCGCGGAACTTTTCGGCAATCGCCTCCGCTCCCGCCTGCATGTCCCACGCGGTAGCCACCGCCCGGAAAATATAGTCATCCAGATCAAACGGCGCGTTGAAGACCGCCATGGTCGCATCCCCCACGAACTTATCTAACGTCCCGCCGTTGTCAAAAATTGCCTGCGTGGTGAGCCCCAGATATTCATTTAAAATTTCCACCACTTCCTCCGGCTTTAAACTTTCCGACATGGTGGTGAATCCCCGGATATCCACGAACAGCACCGCAATATGGCGATTCTCCCCGCCGATCACCAGTTCAAAATCCTTATCCTTGCTGATCTTGTCCACTACCTGGGGCGCCACATACTGTTTGAACACATTGACTACGCGTCGCCTTCTCATGATTTCCGCCAGATACCCGCGCGCCATCTGTGCCAGATAAATGACCAGCAGGCAGACAGGCAGAAGAATCACCGGAACAATACGGCCATTCCCGTACATTACTTTTGCAAAAATGATATCAAGCGCGACAAGCGCCGCAAGCAGAACCGTGGAATACCGCATCCTCATTTTTTCACTGCACAGATAAAATACACCGCACAAAAGCGCCGCCGCCAACGCATAGACAAGGGGCGGTATCGGAAGCTGCGTTTTCCCCTCCAACATGGCCTCTATGATGTTGGCATGAATTTCCACCCCGTACATCTGGCTGTTGTGGGCAATAGCCGGCATATAGGCGTCCTGCATTCCCACGGCGTAAGCGCCCACCAGCACCACCGCATCCTGAAAAATTGCAGGATTCACCGTGCCGTCCAGCACATCCGCCATAGAGACTATGCTGTAACCGCCCGGTCTGCCTGAATAAGTGAAATAGAAACGGTTATTTCTTCCATGAACGGACGGAAAAACCGCTTCTTCTCCCCGGCTCTCCTGATAGATCCTGTAAACCTGAGAGGAGAGGCTGTACTCCCTTACCCCCTCATAATCCAGATAGGCCATAGCCTGCCGCACATAGCCGTCCGCATCCACAAAAGTGTTGGCGAACCCACGGGCAACCCCGTTCTTCAAACTGTCATACGGCTCGATCACATAATCCACATGATAAGGATTGTAGACAATCCGGCCGTCCGCCCCCTGTTCGGGCTGTTCCTTAAAGGAAAAACTCATGGCGGCGACCACGTTCCCCGCCTCCCCGCAGACGGCAGCAAACAAATCGTCCGCCTCCCTGTCTGCCTTCTCGCTGTAGATTACATCGAATCCGATCACCGCCGGGCGCGCGTCGTCCGCGCCGTTTAGCAGGGACACCAGCTTCGCCGGAATCTCCCTGCTCCATGTGTTAACGGGGCCGTACTGTTCCAGCGTCTTATCGTCGATCCCTATGATATAAATTTTCTTGTTGGTCACGCTCTCCCGCTGGTTCAGCCTGTCGGATATCCCGATATCCCAAAAGCCCGCCGTACCAAAATACAAAAACGCCAGAGAAGTCAGAACAACGGCGGCAGTAACCGCCGCCGTTTTCATTTTTTTCAAATATTTCATCGCTCTTTATCTATTGTTCCTCTCGATTGTCTTCCCGTCATTTCCAGGATATCGTCGTGTTCGCCTTGATCTTAGTCGCAAAATCAAAATCCCACGCGCCGCTCTGCGCCGGAACAAGCACGGGCGCCGCCGCCTTCTCCCCACTCTTTACGGTCTGTGTCGCGAATACCTCGCCCTGATACATAAAGGTCACCGTGTAAGTCTTGGGTTTTGAGGGTTTCTTCTTGTCCTTCTTATCGTCATCCGATTTATCTTCGTCGGCGTTATTTCCTTCATTTTCGTCCTGAGAGCCCTCTTCTGCATTACCCGTATCACCACCGTTCGACGGCTCTGCTGCCTTAGGCGGCTTTATCTCCGGAGCTTTCGGCTTGGGCACAGGCTGTTCCGGCTTGGGTTGAAGCGCAGGAGCCTTCGGCTTTTCTCCCGCTCCTTTCGCCGGCGCGTTCTTCGCCGTTTTCGAATCCGTATGTATCTGCGCGTCAGTCTCCTGATCCGCTTCGCTCTCCGCATCCGCTTCCGCTGTCAAAGTCTGCTCTGTCACACTCTGCGCCGACTGTTCCGCCTCATTCGCTGTCGCCTCGTCTGCACTTTCCGTCTTCGAAACCAGCTTCGACAACGCGTCCTCAGAGATGCCTGTCACATCCTGACCGTTTTCCATCATACCGAGCAGGTTCTCAACTGCCAGCACAGGGAGCTCATCATAGGCAATGTCTTTGACGTCGCCTGTCGTTCCATCCTGGTATATGATCAGCTCGCTGCCTGCGGGAACCATAACTTCTTCCCCGTAAGCGCCGTCCGGAAAAATGGGCGTCGCTCCGACCTTCCCCTGAAAACAGCACAGCTTTGTATTCTGATCTCCATTTTCATCCACATATAATTCCACACGATAAATCGTTCCGCGAACCGCCATCACGGAATTGGGTGTGGAAGTCTCATACCGGGAGCCCTCGCTCAAAGGATGCTGAATCTCATTGGTAATCGCGCCCTGTTCCAACGATATCTTCGTTTCGGAATCCGCATCCGTCCCCGCTGCCTCCACGGCAAAGACCGTGTCCGCCTCCGCCATCACATACTTATCGTCATCCAGCTTCATGCGCATACTGGAATCTGCCGCTACGCTCACATGATCGCCGGATTCCAGATACAAATTCTCCGCCGCATCCATGGCTCCCACGCTCTCCCGCTCGATCACGGCGCTTCCCTCCACGTCATAGACCATGATGGAACGGAAGGTCTCCTCTCTATTCGCCAACAAGGCAATTACAGTCACAATGGCCACCGCCGCCGCGGCGCAGGCACAAATTACGATCTTCTTATTTGCTATCATTTTCTGCATCATCTGACACGCCCCTCTTTCGGCTCACTGTTATTTTCCGTAAGACTATTTTGTAAATTTATAACTGCCGTCCGCCGTTACATAAAAATCTCTGCCGCCCGGATAAACCGACTTATCTCCGTCCAATTTCCATTTCCCTTCTGCCAGATGATATTTCACACCCGCTTTCAGCGCATACTCGCCGCTCTTGGAAATGACATTACTGTCTTCCGGCGTTTCCGGTTCTGACGGCTCCGGCGCCTCGGTTCCGAATACGGTAATACTGCAGGTCTCCTCGTTACCGGCCTTGTCCTTTGCCCGGATCACGCAGGACGTGCCGTTCGCAATCACCTTATAATTCCCATTTTCGGGCGTTACCGGCTGCTCATTTACCAGCACATAATCCAGATTGGCATCCTCCACCTGAAACAGCGTTCCCTCCTGATAGGCCTTTCCTGCCTCCACGCCCTTTATGACGGGAGACTTGGTGTCCACTACGATACCGCCGGAGCGGGCATAATATTTTTGACTCCCAATCTCCACTTTTACATATATGACATAATTTCCATCCGGCGCGAGAGGGACGGTTTCAGACGCGGATTCTTTTTTTTTCCAATTCAATGAATCCATCTGCTCTTCCGTCTTCGCTTCCGCTTCCATGTCCGTCACATTATCCTTGAACCAGAAAACAGAAACATTCTGATCGCTCTGACCAGCAGACACATCAATCTGCTGCCCCCAATTATTGACATATTCAAAGGTAATCTTACCGCCCAGACTGCAGGTGCTGTTCTTTCCGTCTCTTGTAATGACGATCTCAGGCGTTTTTACACTCTCAGGATCCCCTGCCGCTTCCGTCTCCGCGGTCGGCTCGGCCTCCGACGCGCTCAGGATACCCGCACCCTGTATCGCCCCGGCCTCCCCTTCTTCCTCCGCACCCGGTGTTTCCTCGCCGTCGTCCCCGGTCATGCCGTCATCGTCCGTCGAGTCTTCCTCCGGCACATTCTCGTCATCCGGCGCATTTTCTTCCCCCGGCGCATTCTCATCGTCCGGGGTGCTCTCTTCCTCCGACGCGTTCTCGTCATCCGACGTATTTTCTTCTCCCGGCACACTCTCATCGTCCGGAGCGCTCTCTTCCTCTGACGTGTTCCCGCCCTGCGAAATATCCACATCCTCCCGATCCGCTTCGCTGTCGGAAGGCGCAACCGCTTCCGTCTCCGTGCCGTCTTCCGCCGCCAGCATCGTACTCATGGGCGCCATACATCCGAGTATTACCGTCAGTCCCAGCGCCGCAATCCTCTTCCAATTCCTGCACATATTCACCGCCTCCAGCTCTCACACCTAAAACTTAAACGACTCTTACGATACATACACATACTTACAAAATATTTATCGCCATTTCTACCATAATATTTTACATGTATTCCATAATTTGGTCAATCATTTCACAAGAAACCCCGGAAGATTTCTCCTCCGGGGTGCATATATGCATATTACAGATATTTTTTCAATGCATCCACCTTGTCAAGCTTCTCCCAAGGCAGATCCAGATCGTTGCGTCCAAAGTGTCCGTAAGCCGCGGTCTGCTTGTAGATCGGACGGCGCAGATCAAGCATCTTGATGATGCCTGCGGGCCTCAAATCAAAGTTCTCGCGCACGATCTCCACCAGCTTGTCATCGGCAATCTTACCCGTGCCAAAAGTGTCCACCATAACGGAAGTGGGCTGCGCCACACCGATGGCGTAGGAAAGCTGAATCTCGCACTTGTCCGCAATGCCTGCCGCCACAACGTTCTTCGCCACATAGCGCGCCGCGTAAGCTGCGGAGCGATCTACCTTCGTGCAGTCCTTACCGGAAAATGCGCCGCCGCCGTGACGTGCATAGCCGCCGTAAGTATCAACAATAATTTTACGTCCCGTCAATCCCGCGTCGCCGTGCGGGCCGCCGATCACAAACCGGCCTGTAGGATTGATAAAGAACTTGGTCTTATCGTCGATGAGCTCCTTCGGCAGAACGGGATCAAACACATACTTTTTGATGTCCTCATGAATCTGCTCCTGCGTCACGTCATCATCATGCTGGGTGGACAATACAACCGCCTCCAGACGAACCGGCCTGCCGTCCTCGTCATACTCCACGGAAACCTGGCTCTTGCCGTCGGGCCGCAGATATTTGAGGGTGCCGTCCTTGCGGACTTCCGTAAGCTTCTTTGCCAGCTTGTGAGCCAGCGAAATCGGATAAGGCATGTACTCCTCCGTCTCGTTGGTCGCGTAACCGAACATCATACCCTGATCGCCCGCGCCCGTGTCCAGATCGTCATTCTGCTCGCCCTTCTTCGCCTCAAGCGCCTTGTCCACGCCCATCGCGATATCCGCCGACTGCTCGTCGATCGCCACAAACACCGCGCAGGTATTCGCGTCAAAACCGTACTCCGACTTGGTATAGCCGATCTCCTTGACGGTTTCGCGCACAACCTTCTGCATATCTACATATGCGTTGGTGGTGATCTCACCGGTCACCAGCACAAAGCCTGTGCAGACCGCCGTCTCGCAGGCCACGCGGCTCATGGGATCCTTTTCCATGCAGGCGTCCAGGATCGCGTCAGAAATCGCGTCGCAGACTTTGTCGGGATGTCCCTCAGTTACAGATTCGGATGTAAATAATCTTTTCTCCATGTTTCCTCTCCTTTGTTGTTTTTTTATCGAGCAGGAAAGATTTCTCCCTACTCGCCGCGCGCCCTATGCGCCGCTTTAGCGGCATGCTTCTTCTGCATGGAGCTGCGCATAAAAGAAGCCCTCCTATTTCTCTCGAAATAAGGGGACTCGACATACATACACCAAATCCTCTTATTGTTCGATCATGCTGCCGTAACAGCTTCGCTCAGGTTGGCACCTTCCTTGTCAGGGGTTGCCGTGGCTTCATCGATCCTATGTATCTCCACCACTCTGAATAAGAGAAAGATATCACGCTATAAAATTTTCTAAAACTAAAATACACCCGCACGGCTCTTCTGTCAAGCCCCGAATACCCATTTTTTTTGTATCTGCCCAAAAATATTGTAACAGTTCCGCCTTTGACTTCCCTGTTACAAAAGGTATGCGCCGATCCTCCGATCAGCTCACCTTCAATTTAAACTTCTGCAGCTCCCTGTCCGTGGTCACCAGTTCAATCTGTGCGCCAAGACCCTGCAGTTTGATATGAAAATCCTCATAACCGCGCTGAATATACTTGATATCGTCCACCGTGCTGATCCCGTCCGCCGCCAGCGCCGCGATGACAAGCGCCGCGCCCGCCCTCAAGTCCGGTGCGGTAATGCTGGCTCCTGTGTATTTCGGCACGCCGTCTATGATCGCGGTGTTACTCTCCACCTTGATATTCGCGCCCATGCAGGTCAGCTCGTCCACATATTTAAACCGGTTCTCGAAAATACTCTCCGTCACAATGCTGGTGCCCGTGGAGAGTCCCAGCGCCACCGTGATCTGCGGCTGCATGTCCGTGGGAAATCCGGGATAGGGCAGGGTTTTCACATGCGTGTGCCCCAGAGGTTTCGCCGCCACCACGCGCACGGCGTCGTCAGACTCCTCGATCTCACAGCCAATCTCCAAAAGCTTTGCACTGATGGACTCCAAATGCTTCGGAATTACGTTTTTTACCGTCACGTCGCCCTTCGTTACCGCCGCCGCAAACATAAAGGTGCCCGCCTCGATCTGGTCAGGAATAATGCCATACTCCGTCCCGTGCAGCTTCGACACGCCCTTGATACGGATCACATCCGTACCCGCGCCCTTGATATTCGCGCCCATGCTGTTCAAAAAGTTCGCCAGATCAACGACATGCGGCTCCTTCGCCGCATTCTCAATCACGGTGGTACCCTCCGCCATCACTGCCGCCATCATCACGTTCATGGTCGCACCCACAGTCACCACATCCATATAGATATGGTTCCCCTTAAGCTTCACCGCCTCCGTGATAATCAGGCCGTGCTCGATTCTTACACTCGCACCGAGCGCACGAAAGCCTTTGATATGCTGGTCAATGGGACGAAGCCCGATATTACAGCCGCCCGGAAGAGCCACCTCCGCTTTGCTGTATTTACCAAGAAGCGCTCCCAACAGATAGTAGGAAGCTCTGATTTTTTTGATATAATCGTCCTCGATCACCAGATCGTGAACCTGTGAGGCGTTAATTTTCACCGTATGCCTGTCTATCCGATTAATCACTACGCCGATACTTTCCATCGCCTGCATCATGACATTGGTGTCCCTGACGTCAGGCACATTCTCTATCAATACGGTCTCGTCCGTCATAATGGCGGCTGCAAGAATGGCCAGCGCCGCATTTTTCGCACCGCCGATCTCCACTTCGCCGACTAACGGATTCCCGCCTTTAATCGCATATTGTTCCATCTATGTTTACTTGCCTTTCTTTCAAGAAAAAACTCAAACATTAAAATACAGTATACCAGATTTTGGCGGTTTGTAAACCCCACTGCCCGGCACGCGCCATTCGCAAAGTATCACTGAACTGTTAATTCAGGTATTGGAACGGATCCACCTGCGTCCCGTTGATCAGGATTTCAAAGTGAATATGCGGCCCCGTACTTACGCCCGTATTGCCGCTCAAGGCGATCTTCTGCCCCTGGCTCACCGTCTGCCCCTGTTTTACAAGCACCTTGCTCAGATGGCCGTAACGGGTCTGTCTGCCATCCGCATGGTTGATGTAGACCACATAGCCGTAGCCGCTTCCCCATCCTGCTTTGGAAACCGTTCCCGCGCAGGATGCCATGACCGCCGTACCTACAGGAGTCGCCCAGTCCACACCCTTGTGATAAGTGCTGGCCCTTCTGGTAGGCGCTTTTCGTCTGCCAAACCGGGAAGAAAGCCTTCCGCCTGAAATCGGCTTCAGATAAGTAGGCGGAATCTTTGTGCCGCGCTCTACAATCTTGGGCACAGCCGCATACGTGATTTCCTCCTTCAATATTTCTCTGGAGACCTCTTCCTTATTGCGATAGGACACATCCGCCACCACCTTGCGGTGACCCGCAGAGGGCTCCTGCAGAGTCTGCGTCTGGTTCGTATACCAGTCGTCGTTATCTACATAGATAACGTCCGCCTCGTAATCCTCTTCATAATACATCTGCTCCGTGCGCTCCACGGAAAGCTCCGGCTCGGGCACGGTCACGATCAGCTCGTCGCCCACACGGATCATGGAATTTTCATCCTCAATGGTCTCATTCATGGCGATCAGCTCATCAAGCGGTATCTCGTTCTTCTCTGCAATCTGAGAGAGCGTGTCACCTGCTACCACCTCATAAATCTGTTCCTTTTCCTGATCCTTGGTCACCTCGTCGATAGCCTGCTCAAGCGGCGTCAGTTCCTCATCCAGCAGATAGGACTCCACCACCTCCACCGTATCGCCGAAATCCAGCTCCAGAAGCCCCAGCTCATAATCGGAAAACTCTTTCTCCGAAGCCGGCTCAATATCCGCGAAAATATCGTCCAGCACCGCGTTAATACCCGAGCTGGTCATCGTCTCCTCTGCCTCCTGTGCCTCCTCCTTCTGCTCCTTTGCGGAATAAATCTGCGTCGTCAGCACGTTGAGCTCTCTGTCGGAATCCATCACGAGATCCGCATAATAGTTATTGCCGCTGTCATATTTATTGATGGAAGCCTGCAACAGCGCAAGCACCTCCTGCGTACTTGCCAGATTCACCGTGTACTCGTTGATCTTCACGGTATAGGAGCGGTTCAGGGTCTCCTTGACGCTGCCCCGCAGGGCATTGAGCATATTCGAAATTATGACACTTTTGTCATCTACAGTGCCCCAGAGCACTTCTTCCCCTTCCCAGCTCAAGTCACTCTCCGCCAGCACCATCTCAACACTGCTTGCCGCAAGCGTCTTTCTGGCCGCAATCAGGCACTCATCCGCTTCGTCTACACTCCCCATCACGCCTACCTGTATCCCGTTTAAATACAGCGTGAAGAGGTTGTCCCCATCACTTTCAAGCGTCTGAAAGCTTGGCAGGAAAAAGGCGGCGGCAACGCACGCAAGCGCCGCAACCTTAATATATGCAATTTTCATTTTTTTATAATGTCTGCTCAATATTTTCATAATGAATTTTTTTAAAACAGCTTCAAATTAAAAGCACTGTTAATGATCGGAATCAAATTGATCACAATGTCCACCGCCACGCCAATTAAAATGGCCACAGACAAACCTACGGACAGCCCCCTCCCCCTGGGCGGCTGCTCCTGCTGCCTCTGCTTCTCAAACTCCTCGGTAAAAGCCGCCTGCACATTGCGGTATACCTTCACATTCTCCCTGTGCATAAACTCCTCGGACTGCGTAAGTCTCTCCTCCAGAAGACTCTTGATCCCGGCAAGCTGTTTTTCCACATCCTCCGCCTGGCCGCTCTCCTTCTCCAGAGACTCCAGCTTCTCCATACACTGTGCCAGCAGATCGCGCACATTGTCCACATTTTCCGCCGTCTTGATATTTACCCGGCGGATCTCCTGCATCAGCTCATCGTACGCCTTCATCTGCTTCTGCATCTGATCCATCTTTACGGCTTCCGCGGCGGAGTTCGCGCGAATCATCTCCTGCGCATTTTTCTTCTGTGCCAGCTTATCTATAAAAGTGTCCATAACAATCCCCGTTTCCTTTATCTTTATGTTTGCCACAAAATCCAAAAACCATGTCTGCATTTTATCATCTTTCCGCATTTATGACAACAGCGAAAAAGGGGAGTCCGTTTCCGTCCTCCCCGTGCAAAGATTTTATTGTGCAATTTGCATAATTTTTCATCCTCATTTTTTACATTATTATAAATATTAACTATAACTTTACACTTTATTCACACTTTGTTCATATTTCAGAAGTATACTCAATTTATACAAAGACGACACGGGATGTCGTACATTACTACACACATAGATAAATTTTTTCATAATAGCCCGGGTGCCGAAAGGTGCCTGGGCACTCCTCATCATAGGGGGCGTATTTCAAATTTCTGCCTACACGCAAAATCCCTACTCCCTCATCAGACACACCGCAAATCCATTCCTGCCAAGGCATTTTCCCTCCATTCTCTCCCGAAGTAAAATTTCCCCACCCGCAAGATAAGATGCCGCATCCACGCGATTTTCCCCCTGATGGATCGCGACCCGCACCCGGCTTTTTCCCACTCTCTCAAATACCAGAAGATTTTCCGCCGCGTCCGCTGCCATCACACGCCACTCGTCAGAAGGTTTGATCCACTTTTTCCGTATGCCGATGGCCGTCTTCACAAACTGTCGTGTTTCCGCATGATCCTGCTTCCACGGCATAGCCCTCCTGTACTCGTCCTCGCGTATGCCGCCAACCCTGCACTCATCCCCGTAAAATACGCTGGGCACGCCCGGCGCCATACACAGGTACAAAAAGGCCGCCTGCCACCGTTCATAATCCTCTCCGCACAGGCTGTAAAAGCGCGGCACATCATGACTGTCCAGGAGATTCAACTGTCCCCGGCTCACCTGCTCCGGATACCGCAGAAGCATGTCCGTCATCCCCCATGCAAATCCGTCTGCCCTCGTATTGCGCATGGCAAAGAAATCACGGCAGTGTTTTCTGAAATCATAGTTCATCACAGAGTCAAACATATCACCTTTTAACCAGACTTCCGCGTTTTCCCACACCTCCCCGATCAGAACCGCCTCCGGGTTGGCCGACCGCACGGCCGTCCTGAATTTGCGCCAAAAATTTTTATCCACCTCGTTGGCCACGTCCAGCCGCCAGCCGTCCACCTGAAACTCCTCCACCCAGTAGCGCCCCACTCTGGCAAAATAATCCTGCACATGAATATTAGAAGTATTCAGCTTCGGCATCTTTCGTTCATAGGCGAAACAGGCATATCCCGGCTTCTCCGCCTCCGTATCCGGCCGCCGCACGGGAAACTCCAAATCATAAAACCATTCCTTATAAATGGAAGCCTCTCCCTTTTCCACCACATCCTCAAACTGTTGGAAATACCAGCTGCAATGGTTAAAGACGCCATCGATGATAATGTGCATCCCGCGCGCGTGAACCGAATCCACCAGCAGTCGAAAATCTTCGTCGCTTCCCATGCAGGGATCGACATGAAAATAATCCATAATATCATACTTATGATACTCTCCCGCACGAAAAATCGGATTCAGATACAGACAGTTGAACCCAAGGCCGCGGATATAGTCAAGGTTCTCCAGAATGCCGCGGATTGTGCCTCCCAGACGGCTTTTGCTGACGCTGCCGTCGGCCTCTCTCACCTCTGCGGCCCTGCCGGACAGACTGCCCGCGCCGTCCGCAAAGCTGTCGGGGAAAATATTGTAAACCACCGCCTCCTGAAACCACTCCGGCAGGCGCTGTACCTCCGAACGCAAAATATACGGATACTGATAATATTCGCTCCGGCCTTCTACTACAAAACCGTCCGGCATAACGATATCCGGCAGCTCTTCGTGAAAAGCATCCGCATAGTAGTATATCTTTTCCTCCCCTTTTACCAGTTCAAAATAGTAGCAGATCCGCGCAGGGCAGGGCATAAGCGCCGCCTCATAGAAATCGAAAAGCTCGTCCTCATACTTTCTCTCCATGCCTCTTTCCGTAAACTGTACCGGTGAAGCGGTACACGCCCTGTCTCCGTAAAAAAGCGTACACTTGTCCACATCCCCCTTCGCCGTCCGCAGGCGGATGACAAACGCGTCTTCCGCCGCCGCGAAGGCATACTGAGACATGGGTATATGTAAAACCGCACTCCTGTTCATTTTTGCCTCCATTTCGGTTACTCTCCAAACCCTACTGCTTGACGCCGCCCGCCGTCAGCCCCGACACCATATGCTTCTGCACGCAGAAGAACACGATCAGAATCGGCACGGAAACCAGCATCGCGGCGGCCGAAAACAACGGCCAGCTCCGGCTGTAATCGTTGGCCTGCAGTTGATACAGCCCGCCAGCCAGCGTGTAGCTCTCCTCCCGCATCATAAATGTGGTGGCAAACAGATACTCATTCCATACAAAAATCAGTATCATCACTGCCGTCACGATGATAGCCGGGCGCGCCAGCGGCAGGATAATCTTCACAATCAACTGCAGATTTCCCGCGCCGTCTATCTTCGACGCCTCCTCGATCTCTATGGGAATGGAATCAAAATATCCCTTCATATTCCATATGCCGAAAATACACATGCTCCCCGCATAAACGAAAATCAGCCCTCCGTGGGAATCCAGCAGATTTAACAGGCGGAACAGCCGGAATATGGCAAACATGGAAAGAATCTGCGGGAAAGCGTTCAGCAAAAGCAAAAGCTGCATGGCGGCGTTTCTTCCCCGAAAGCGGAATCTCGAAAAGGCATAAGAAGCCGTCACACTCGTGCCCATGGCGATTATCATAGTTCCCACACTCAGCACCACCGAATTAAACAACCACTTGAGAAACGGCTCCTCCACAAGAATCCTTCGATAGTTCTCCAAGGTGAACCGCTCCGGCAGAACGGATGTCCCCGTAGTCAGCGCGCCGCTTCCGCCGCCGACAGACAAAAGCAGAATATACAAAATCGGCACAAGCCCCAGCAGACAGACGCAGATATAGAATACATGCAGCGCAGTCAATTTTATTTTCGTTTTGAATGATTTTCCCATAAGTTCTCCGTTCCGAAGTGTTTACGCCTCTGTGGTTTTCCTGTTTGTCCAGGCAGAAAATGCGATGATAATCACAAAGATTACGATGGACACCGCCGAGGACAAGCCATAATTATTGGAAACAAACGCATTCTGGTGCGCGTAGGTAATGATCGTCTGCATCGTGGAACCTGACACCGAACCTTTCTGCATCGTCAGCAGATACACGATGTCAAACTGCTTAAAGGTCGTAAAAGTCGTCATCACCACCACAGGCGCCATAATCTTTTTCAGGGACGGAATGGTAATATACCAATTTTTCTGCCAGACATTGGCCCCCTCCAGCTCCGCGCTCTCATACATGCTCCTGTCGATACTCTGCAGCGCTCCGTCAAACATGGTAATCATATAGGGCAGCGACATCCACAGGTTTAACACCATGCAGGAAAGGAATGCGGACACATTTCTTGAAAGGAAATCCGTCTTTGTCCCCCCGAGGGCAACCAGCAGCTTGTTCAAAAGGCCGAACTCCGTATTGAACATACCAACCCGCCACACCAGAATGGAGACGTAGGCGGGCATCGCCCACGGAAAGATCAGCAGCGTTTTATAAACCCGTTTTCCCCGCAGTCCTTCCACATTCAGCCCCACCGCCAGCACATAGGAAACCGCCACGTCGAGCAGCATGTTCGCCGCCGTCCACAGGATTGTCGTCCCCAGCGCCGCGAGGAAGCCTGAATCCACTTTCCCCAGAGCCCGCACATAATTATCAAGTCCCACGAAGCCATAATCCTGCCAGTGATAGAGATTCATGTTGGTCAGGGAAATATATCCCGTATACAGGATCGGAAACAGCACAATGGCGCCGATCAGCACATAGGCCGGAAAACAGTACAGCCAAGGCTGCATCCCTCTTTTTATCTTTTTCATCCCGCTCTCCTCCTGCAGTCATGCGGCGCGCTGTCTGTCGACGCGCCGCCGGTCCGCGCTCTTACTGCATATCTTTGATTGCCTGCAGCGCTTCCTCCTGATATTTGGCCGCTGCCGTCTCCACATCCTCACCGGACTTATTGACCGCCGCGAGCAGGGATTCCGCAGGCCCCCACATCACGCTC
>VSNH01000049.1 GCA_009774215.1 Lachnospiraceae bacterium | reverse complement strand
CATGGTGAAGCTGACTAACTCAACATCTCGGATAAGTCATGAGACCCCCAACACCTTATGCGACTCTGAACACCAGCAATGCGGAGACCTTCTATAAGACCTATTTCAGTCTGGAGACGAATATCGACAACCAGAGGACTTCCATCTCCGGTGTTGACGAGGACGAGGAAGCTATGAATCTGGTGAAATACGAAAACGCGTACACGCTGGCATCCAAGATGATCAACGTGCTGACGGAAGTGTACGACAGACTGATTCTTCAAACGGGCGTATAAAAGAAGGTGCAGAGCGCAATCGTGAGATTCGTTTCGCGAATGCGGAAGGCAGATATTGAGAATAGAAAGAGGGCTGTAATCTATGAGAATGACAAACAAGATTATGCGGAACAATTCCGCATATAATCTCAACCAGAATAAGATACTGACGGATAAGCTCACCAATCAGATGACGACCCAGAGCAAGATTGCCCGTCCCTCCGACGATCCGGTGGTGGCGATCAGAGCGCTGCGCCTGCGGAGTAACGTGACGGCGGCTACCCAGTATAACGACAGGAACGCGAAGGATGCGGATCAGTGGCTGACTGTGACGGCTGACGCCATGAATACGGTGGATAAGGTGCTTGACAGCCTTTACAAGCAGGCGACATCCGCGCCGGATAAGTTCGAGACCGCGGACGGTCTGCGCATCTACCTGACGCAGATGAAGCAGCTCACGGCGGAGTTTTATTCCTGCGCGAATGTGGACTATGCGGGGCGTTATGTATTTTCGGGATACAGGACGGATCTTCCGGTGACCTTCACGGAAGAAGATATGAAGGAGATGAAGGAGCATCCCATATCCTACAATATCGAAGAAAAATTCGGTTTTGAGGATATCCGCAGGATTAGCTATACCGATTTCGATAAGCTGAGCGAGAATCTCGGCGGGACGACAGGACCGACAACGGCGCCCGGCATAACATCCACGAACTCCTACGAGCAGAACGTTAAGAATTCGACCGTGTACAGTTTCCGCATTTCCTACAACGATCTGGATTCTTTGACGAAGACGGATATGGCAGGGAATCCCCAGAAGCTGACCATCACGCTGCCCGAGTACAAGGATGCGGCATCGGGCAATGTTTATAACAATGTTAAGCTGGAGATCACGGCGCCGGCCGGCACTGCGGCGGGCACGAACTTCGCAGCGGATGTGAAGGTGCTGAGCGCGGTGGATGCGGCGACCGGCATAGAGTATGATACGACCAAAACACCTCCCGATACTTTGCCACCGCAAGTGTTGACGGCGGAGACGGCGCTTGACGTGCAGGAGTTCTCGGATCAGGAGCAGGCGTACAAGGCGATTGCCAACGGCACATGTAAGGGGATCGCTTATATTCCTACCAGCGGTGAAATGGTATTCTCAGAAGATTTTTATAAAGCGAATTTCAGCGAGAGCGCATTCAAGAATGATAAGACCTTTCAGGTGAATTATGACAAGTCGAGCTGGAAGACCGGCGATATCAATCCGGTACATTATTTCAAGTGTATTGAGACTCAGGACTTGGCGGCGCCCGGCGGCAATCCCCATGTGGCGGAGCCGAGAAAGACATGGTATAATTCCCAGCGCGACGAGGGCAGGAATCAGGATATCTACTATGATGTGGGCTACAACCAGCAGATTCAGGTGAATACCAAGGCGGATGAGATTTTTACCCACGACGTGCAGCGGGATATGGACGACTTCCAGTATTATCTCAAGCAGCTTGAGGATATTGAGACACTGAGGACGAATCTGAAAACCAAGCAGAAGGATTATCCGGAGGACAGCGCTGAGTATAAGGATCTGGAGCAGCGCATAAAAGGTGCGGATAAAGCCTGGGTGTATATCCGTGACAACATTCACAACAAGTTTGAAAACCAGATTACGAAGTATCAGAAATATATGGATGATTCCAGAGTGGCTATGACGGATAACGCCACGAGAGGAGCCCGTCTGGAGCTGATCGCCACCAGACTGACGAACCAGAAGATGACTTTTAAGGAGCTGCAGCAGGACAACGAGGGTATTGATATCACCGAGGTGGCCGTGGAGCTGACCGCTTCCGAGCTGACTTACAACGCGGCGCTCATGGCGACAGGAAAGATCATGCAGACAAACCTGATGAATTACATTTGATAAGCAATGAGCCGGGCAGTTACATGAGAAGCAGGCTGTTTCGAAATGGAACTATGTGGCGAATGCCACATATATGAGCCGATTGAGCTTTGCTCAATCTGGAAGAGCGTCGAAGACGCGGTTTTGCGAATGCGCCCGGCAGAGTAAAGGCAAGGCAGTGGTAGAAAGGAAAATGAGTATGCAGATTACGACAAGGGTATTTGGTGAGATTACAATTGATGATGAGAAAGTCATACATTTTCCCGGCGGAATCATCGGGTTCCCGGATCTGCAGGACTTTGCGCTGATCCATGACGAGGAGAAGAGCACGGATGCGATTCACTGGATGCAGTCTCTGCAGGAGCCTGCGTTTGCGATGCCGGTGATGGATCCCTTGATTGTGCGGCCGGACTATAACCCAGAGGTGGACGACGAGCTGCTGAAAAATATCGGAGAGCTGCAGCCGGATGAGCTGCTGGTGATGGTGACGGTGACGGTGCCGAAGGGCAGTGTAGAGAAGATGACAGTGAACCTGAAGGGGCCCATCGTAATCAACGCGGCTCAGAGACTGGCGGTACAGGTGATCGTGGAGGGGGATGAGTATCAGGTGAAATATCCCATCTATGACATCTTACAGAAAAACAGACAGAAGGCAGGTGAGTAAATGTTAGCTTTATCCAGAAAGAAGAATGAGGCGCTTGTGATCAACAACAATGTGGAGATCACGGTACTTGAGATCAAGGGAGAGCAGGTAAAGCTTGGCATTAGCGCACCGAGGGAAGTGCCTGTGTATCGGAAGGAAGTTTATGTGCAGATTCAGAACGCGAACAAGGAGGCCGGGGATGTGGACGGCATGGAGGCGTTGAAGAACCTGCTTGGATAACGGAGATGATAAAAGGGGGCATACATGACAGGGGTGTTATGTATGCCCCCTTTGCGGCGCAGCTTTTTATGCGCAGGCCCGCATATGGAAGTTGGCTGTTTCACAGCATGCAGGCCGTGCGGCGAGTAGGGGAAGATAGCTCTTCCCTACCCGATTTTCATAGTATCGGTAAGTATCTTTATCATCTGCGCAAGCCTTGTCTCGTATGTGTGATATTTTGCCACTTTCTCGTATCCGTTGATAGCAATTTCGACCCGCTCTTCATCGTGGGTGAGGTAATAATGGACTTTCCCTTCCAGTTCTTCCATGGATTCATAGGCTTCGAGATCGCGGCCGATCTCGAAATAGTCGGGGATTTCCGCCTGGTAGTTGGTGAGGAGGAAACCGCCGCAGCCGAGGATGTCCCAGACGCGCAGGGAGAGACCCGTCTCGATGGGGCGCATGGTGATGTTTAAGTTGATTCTGCTCGCCTGGAAGACCTTCGGCATTTCAGTCAGGGTGCTCACGCCGCCTTTACAGTGTACTTTGGGCAGCCGCGAGGCGTCGCTCCTGGTGTAGAGGGTCACGGCAAAGCGTTCGGAGAGGCGGTTTAAGGTGCGCTCCCGCTCCACGGCGGCAAGCTTCATGCCAATATATTGATGTGCTACAAGATAGCGGGACATGTCCGCGTAGACATCCTCACTTTGATAGAAGGCGGGATCAGCTTCCGCTATTTCACGGATCACTTCTTCCGTCAGACTCTCGGGGATGAAGTTACAGCCGAAGACCTTGAGCTGAGCTTCCGTCAGACCGTCCACAAAGCCGCGGGTGTGCGGGGAAAGCGCCAGACGGTCATATCTGCATTTTTCCGTATACAGAGAGCCTACGAAGGATACATCCGCCCCGTAAGCGGCATAATCTTCCTCCGTCATGTCAAGCACGATCTTTTCCCAGCGCTTCACGTTGGCAGCCAGAGGCAGATAGTAAATGCAGGCGGGATTGACGGGAGAAAAGAAGTCGTACTGTGCTTTGTCAAATAAAAAAACACGGTTATATGTGTTTTTCAGGGCATTGGAGAACAGCTCAGGCACCGGGGAGTCCACGCTCCAGCAGACATAGGGTACCCTTAGCTTCTCGCAGGTATAGGAGACAGCCGGGAAGAAGTTGATGCTGAACACAAAGACGAGAGGGCGTTTCAGAATCCAGTCGGATACTTTTTGGGCGCATTCCCGGGGAGTCGCCTGTTTGTTGTGCATTTCCAGCTCTTCCGTGTGGACCGTGATGCCGAAATCCGTGAAAACCTGCAGGATATCCGGCTCGCATATGCTGTTGTAGCGGTAAAATAATATCTCCATTGGAAATGGTTTCCCTTCAAGGTGAAATAAACTGAAAAAAAGCAGTTCTGTTGCATAAAAGCAGTATACTGGAAAACGGGGTGGAAGTAAAGCGGGAAGTATGAAAGAGAAACGGGAAGCAAATGGCAAAAAGCGGGAAGCAAGCTGAAAAAATGGGAAGTGAAGCAAAAAAAGTGGGAAGTCATATCATAAAAATGGGAAGTGAAAACGGAAAAAGTGGGAAGCAGGATTAAAAAACGGGAAGTTTTGAATGCATACGCTTGTAAACTTCCCGTTTTTGGATATAATAAATAGTAGAATACCGCTTTGACGTGGAGGGATACCATGGAAGAATATATTACTTCTGTGCAGTTAGCCGAACAGATGGGAATTACGAAAAGGCAGGTAAATGCGCTCTGCGCGGCAGGAAAAATAGAGG
Organism: Lachnospiraceae bacterium; assembly: GCA_009774215.1. Classification (GTDB taxonomy): domain Bacteria; phylum Bacillota; class Clostridia; order Lachnospirales; family Lachnospiraceae; genus UBA3282. The sequence continues at coordinate 16,732 of VSNH01000049.1, read as the reverse complement.
GTGCACATAAATCGGGAAACCGCTGGCTGATCCCTGCGGATGCCGCAGACGGCAGGGCAGAGAATGCAGGGAAGATACGGGGGAAGCTGCCGCCCTTTCCGATCGGTATATCAGATTATAAAACTGCCGTTTCGCAATATTACTATGTGGATAAAACACTGCTGATCAAAGAGGTCATTGATTATGCGACGGCGGTCACTCTTTTTATCAGACCGAGGCGTTTCGGCAAGACATTGAACATGGACATGCTGCGCGTTTTTTTTGAAAAATCGGATGAGGATAATACGGTTTATTTTGAAAACACCAACATATGGGAATGCGGCGAGAGATACAGAGAGGAGCAGGGCAGATATCCGGTTGTCTATTTTTCGTTTAAGGACGTGAAATATGATACATGGGAGGAGACGAGAGATAATCTGCAGGATACCATCTGCCAGGAGTTTCAGAGACATGCATATGTTTTGGCAGACACCGGACTTGGTGAAAGCGATGTACAGTATTTCAGGCAGGTGCTGGGTAAAGAATTATCCGATTCGTTGTGGGCGGGAACCCTGAAACGTCTTTCGCAGATACTTTACCATTATCATAAAACTGCGCCGGTCATATTGATCGACGAGTATGATACGCCTATTCAGCAGGGACATGTGAAGGGGTATTATGACAAGGTGATAGGATTTATGCGCAATTTCCTGTCGGGCGGACTGAAAGACAATCCCTGTGTGAGCAGGGCGTTTATGACAGGGATTCTGCGGGTGGCGAAGGAGAGTATTTTCAGCGGATTAAATAACTTATCTGTCAATTCCGTGCTTGATAAAAGGTATAGTCAGTATTTTGGGTTTACCGGGGGCGAAGTGGATCAGTTGTTACGGGACTGCGGACAGTCCCGCAGGATGAAAGAAGCAAAAGAATGGTATAACGGTTATCTGTTTGGCAAAACGGAGATTTATAATCCGTGGTCCGTTTTGAACTATGCGGACAATGATTTTTTTCCGCAGACATACTGGCAGTCTACGGGAAGCAATGAAATTTTGGGTGAAATTGCCGGAAGCGCTCCGGCGGATATGCAGGAGGAGATGCGGGCGCTGCTCGAGGGACAGAGCGTCAGCGCCTATATAGACACGTCGGTGGTCTATCCTGATGTGAAACGGAATCCGGCGAGCGTATACAGTTTTCTGCTTATGGCAGGGTATTTGACAGTAGAGAAGGAACAGATGCTGCACGACGGGAATTCGCTTTGCGACGTATTGATTCCGAACAGGGAGATAGCCATCGTGTATGAAAAGGAAATTCTGGCAAGGATGGAAGATATTGTGCCGATGGCTTCTTCGACGGCTGTCCTTCGTGCGCTTTTGCGGGGAGAAGACGAGAAAGTGCAGGAGGAGCTGCAGAAGTTTCTGAAAGGGACGATCAGCTATCACGACGCGGCGGCGGAGGGGTTTTATCACGGATTGTTGCTTGGCATGAGCGCCATGCTGAATCAGTATTACACGGTCACGTCAAACAGGGAAGCGGGAAACGGCCGGTATGATATACAACTGCGGCCGAAAAATAAGAAACGTTACGCATATCTGATTGAAATAAAGGCCCTTGGCAGAAAGGGAGAAGGCGATACGGAAACGGTAGACAGAGAACTCGGCGCGCTAGCGGAGGCAGCGCTTAAACAGATCGACGAAAAGGGCTATGCGTCAGAGCTTTCGCAGAGCGGGTGCAGGATGATCAGAAAAATTGGGATTGCTTTTTGGAAAAAGGAATGCAGGGTGGTGAGTGAAGCGCAGCCCGGAAGAGAGGGTAAATCATGAAACAGGTAAGTATCATACTGCCCACATACAATCGCGCGCACTGTATTGGCCGGGCGGTGGAGAGCGTGCTTGACCAGACATATTCGGCGTGGGAGCTTCTGGTTATTGACGACGGTTCCACGGACAATACGGAGGAAAGGATTGCCGCCTACGCGGCCTCGGACGGGCGCGTGCGCTATTGCAGGCAGGCGCGCAACGGGGGGGTGTCCGCGGCGAGGAACGAAGGCATCCGGCAGGCCCGGTACGAATATATTGCGTTTCAGGACAGTGACGACGCCTGGCGGGCGGATAAGCTGGAAAAGCAGATGCGGGTATTTGAGGAAAGCCCGGAGGCTGGTCTGGTCTACTGCGCCATGCAGGGGACGCGGCAGGACGGAAGCGCGGTTCGGGTTCCGGACGCATCTATAGACAGACGGCTGCTGCATGGGAATTTGTATGAGCTGCTCCTGCAGGGCAATGTGATCGGCGCGCCTGCGGCGGTGGTTCGCCGGGCGTGCATGGAGCAATGCGGCGGTTTCGATGAAACGCTGTCCTGTCTGGAAGATTGGGAGCTGTTTTTGAGGATTGCAGAGAAATATGAGATCGGTTATGTGGACGAGCCGCTTGTGGACGCGGATTTTCACGAGGGCGGCGTGTCTTCTCATGCGGGCGGCTATTTTCAGGCCAGATGCCGGATGACCGCATTACATAAGATGGCGCTTTTGGAGTTCGGACTGTTCAATCAGGTAGTGGAGAGAATATTGCTTGCGGCGAAGGAGGCGGGTGCGCTCGAACAGGTGGCGAAGATGCTGCAGGCGATGCTGTAAGCCAATTTCAAGATTTTTTCTTTTCCTACTAAATATTTATCAGTTTTTTCCGATATAAAATACAAGAGATTGCGTCTATCAGCACGCCTGCGGTGGGCGCTTTCGTGAGACGATTCCATTAATTTTTTATTAATATCACACGGAGGTGATTGACGATGGCAACAATTGAACCATTAAACAGTGTCATGACGTATCAGGCACAGGCAGTGGAAAAACCTCAGCCAGTGACACCGGTGAACACGGATGTTCCGGAGGATGGTCAGACGGTCAAAGTAGATGAGACGACTGCGGCCGTGACAAGACCTCAGACTGAGAACGAAAAAGAAGGCGAGAGCGGGGAGAGCGGAAGTCCGCAGCAGCAGGCGGCCGGTTCCGGGAAGGCGCAGGTGCAGCAGAAGCCCGAGCAGCTCAAGAAAGCGATCGCGGAGATGAACAAGAAAATCAATAACAGCAATGAAGAGGCTGTTTTTGGCGTTCACGAGGACACGAACCGGATCATGATCAAGATCATGGACAAGGAAACCAAGGAAGTGATTAAGGAATTCCCGCCGGAAAAGACTCTGGACATGATTGCCAGGATCTGGGAGATGGCCGGTATTCTTGTGGACGAAAAGCTGTAAGAAGTTAGGAGGAGACGACAATGGCTATCAGAATTACAGGTATGTACTCGGGACTTGACACCGAGAGCATTATCAATGAATTGGCTTCGGCACAGAGTTATAAGAAGACGAAGCTGGTGAAGGCGCAGAAAAAGTTTTCCTGGAAGCAGGATGCGTGGAAAGCGCTGAATACAAAGATTTACAGTTTCTATCAGAAGCTGGATGATATGCGTCTGCAGAGCTCTTACATGAAGAAGAAGACCACGGTGTCCAACCCCAACGCGGTGCAGGTTGTGAGCGGGGAGAGCACGGTGGACGGTGTGCATACCCTGACCGTAGATAAGCTGGCGAAAAGAGCTTATCTGACCAGCGGAAGCCTGGAGACAAAGGATGGCGTTCGTTTCAGGGGAGGTGCGTCCTTAAGACAGTTAGGCTTTAAAAATGCAGACGGGACGCCGCTTTCCGGAAAGATTAATATAAATGGCGCTCTGGGACAGTCCGTGGAGATTGAAGTGGATTCTGACACGACGATTGACGAGTTTGTCGCTAAGATCAAGGCAACCGGTCTGAATGCAAGCTTTGATGAAGATAATCAGCGTCTCTTTATCAGCTCCAAGGATACGGGCGCGGATGCAAACTTTTCCATTAGCGCGAACGATGCCGGAGGCTTTCAGGCGTTGGCGGCGCTTGGGCTTTTGAGTAACGATACGAAGAGTTCGGAGTATAAGGATTACCAGAAGTGGGCGTCCTATTATGATGATTCCGCTACGGGCGGTACGAATCTGACAGCCGCTGCGTCTGCGGAGAAGGAACAGCTCATCAAGGATCTGGCGGCGGCCAGAGCAAAGGCCTATAAGGAGCAAGACGAGTCTCTTGCGAAGGATAATGAAGCGTTAGACAAGGCGAACGACTACAATAAGGCGGAGCTGAACAAGCTGCTTGCTAAGCCCGAATACAGCGCATATGGCATGACAGCCATGGGAGCCAGCGACTATGCGGACTGGCAGGATAAGCTCTATGATAAGATGTACGGTCCGTCGGTGCCCAAGAAGGATGACGACGGCAACGAGGTCAAGGACGAGGAAGGCAACACGGTGATGGAGCGTAACGGCGGCCTGAACAAAGTGTTGACGGATGCGATCAAGGATCTGGAGGAGAAGCAGAAAAACGGTGCCAGCGCCGCCGACATCGAGGCGGCAAAGAAAAATGTGGAAGACGCGCAGAAGGAGATGGATAAGGCGAATGATGTCCTGAGCTTTGTGTCGTCCATTAACGGTAACGATCAGAAGAAAAAGGCGAATCAGGATACGATAGACAGCCATAATGGCACATATGACACGGACGGCAAGGCGACGGCGGCGCTTGAGACGACCATCAGAGGCGAGGTGGATACGAAGGCAAAGGCGGCGTATGATGCGCTTAACGGCGGTGTTTTGTCTACCACCGATTCGGATAAGATGGCTCACAAGATCGAGGGACAGAATTCGGTGATCACTTTAAACGGTGTGGAGTATACTTCTTATAATAACTCCATCACCGTCAACGGTATGACCATCACGGCGTTGGAGGAGACGCACGGCGATGAGGTGACCCTCTCCACGTCTACGGATACGGACGGCATCTATGATATGATTAAGGGGCTGTTTACCGAGTATAACGCGCTGATCAACGAGATGGACTCCTTGTACAACGCAGATGCTGCGAGGGATTACGAGCCGCTGACGACGGAAGAGAAAGAGGCGCTCAGCGACGACGAGATCGAAGAATGGGAGAAAAAGATCAAGGATTCCCTGCTCCGTCGGGATTCCACTTTGAGTACGGTTGCGTCCGCCATGAAGAGCGTGATGCTGCAGGGTGTGAATGTAAACGGCACCCAGATGTATTTGTCTGATTTCGGTATTGAGACGGCGGGCTACTTTAAAGCGAAGGATAACGAGAGAAATGCGTACCATATTCTTGGGGATAAAGAAGATCCCTCCAGCTGGGAGCAGGCGGAGGGCCGTCCCACCCTGCGCGGCATGATCGCTACCGATCCGGATACCGTGATGGATTTCTTCGTAGGTCTGACCAATAATATGCACGACGAGCTGGCTAAGAAGATGTCGGCGACGAAGTTGAGCAGCGCCCTCACCGTCTACAATGACAAGGCGATGAAGGAAGAGTATGATAGTTATACGGACAAGATCAAGAAGGAAGAAGAGAAACTGAATGCTTTGATGGATAAGTGGTATGCGAAGTTTTCCGCTATGGAGACGGCGCTGGCGAAGCTGGAGTCCAAGAACAATTCGCTCTCCAGTCTGTTCGGCGGCTGATCCGTTTAAGAAAAATGGCAGGTTGGATCAAGGAGGAGAATGGCTATGCCGGCACGCAATCCCTTTGCGGAATATACACAGAATAAGATTATGACGGCTTCCCCGGCGGAAGTGACACTGATGCTCTATGAGGGCGCAATCAAATTTGTCAATATCGCTATTGTGGCGATCGAGCACGGCGAGATTGAGAAAGCGCACAATCATATCAAAAAGACGCAGCGTATTATAGAGGAGTTTCGCAACACGCTGGATCACAAGTATCCGGTGGCGGAGGATTTTGACAGAATCTATGTCTATCTTTTGCAGAGGCTTTTTCAGGCGAATATGAAAAAGGATACGGCGATTCTGGAGGAAGTAAATATGCATCTGCGGAGCGTCCGCGATACGTGGAAGGAAGTAATGAAGCGCAGTAACCAGCATGGGTAGAGAGGTGGCGGCATGAGTCTGAGCAGCGCGCAGGTTCTGGTGGAGAGTCTGGAGAAGAAGAGTCGGATTCTCGACGAGATCATCAAGGAAAATGAGGCGCAGGAGCGTTTGTTTAAGCAGGAAGAACTGAATCTGGAGGCTCTGGACAGTTCCTCGGACAAAATGGGAGCGCTGGCGGAGAAGCTGGAGCTTTTGGATGAAGGCTTTGAGTCGGTATACGACCGTATACGGGAAGAGCTGATTGAGAACAAACAGGCTTACCGTGTGGAGATCAAGCGGATGCAGGAGTTGATTGCAGAGATCACGGAGAAGACCGTGAGCATAAATGCCGCGAGAATGCGGAACAAGATGCAGGCGGAGCAGCAGTTTAAGAAGAGCAGGCAGCAGATCGGCAGCGCTTCCTCCCAGATGAAGGTAAGCAAAAACTACTATAATCATATGAACAGCTTAAACTATGTGGCTCCACAATTTTATGACAGTAAGAAGTAAAAAGGTCCCGAAGAAAAATTTTTAAAAAATTTTTTCTTCGGGACTAAAGTATATCGGATTCCCACCGATATATAATACAAGTAAAGTAAAAATACTTACTTGAAGCCGGTGGGGAAGCGGATGTCAGCGGACGGGACGGAAGCGGAACCACAAAACAAAACAGGCGGCAAGGATGCCGCAATAAATTCAAGGAGGAATATACCATGATCGTAAAACACAACATTACAGCTATGAACTCTAACAGAATGTTAGGTCTCACCACTTCTTCTCAGGCTAAGTCCACAGAGAAGCTGTCTTCCGGTTACAAGATCAACCGTGCAGCAGATGATGCAGCAGGGCTGTCCATTTCCGAGAAGATGCGCAGACAGGTAAGAGGTTTGACTCAGGCTTCCGCTAACGCGCAGGATGGTATCAGCGTAGTACAGACCGCTGAGGGCGCACTCAACGAAGTTGAGGATATGCTCCAGAGAATGAACGAGCTGGCTGTTAAGGGTGAGAACGGAACCCTGACCACAACCGATCGTGCTTCCATCCAGGCTGAGATCAGACAGCTGATGAGCGAAGTTGACCGTGTACAGAGCACCACGACCTTCAACGAGATGAACCTGTTAGACGGTTCCTTCATCAAGGGTCTGCAGGTAGGCGCAGAGGCTGGTCAGCACATCGACATCTCCATTCAGAACATGAGTATGGCTGGTCTGGCTAACAACATTGATACCAAGCTTTACACCACTGTTACCTACAACAACCTGACAGAGAGCCAGAAGGCTTATAATTCTACTTCCTTCACGGCTACGACTCTTGGTGATGGCACGAAGGTTATGATCGGTGAGATTAAGACCGACAAGAAGACGACGACCTACTCTACACTTTCTGGCAATACTTATGCTAAGAAGGGTATGACTTCTGATATCGCTAAGTCGGTTGTTAACACCTTTATGAAGCTGGAAGGCGGTAGTGCTACTACTGTTGCGACGCAGCAGGCTTTCAACTCCCTGAACGCATTCGTTAAGGGTGCTCTGATCCTTGTATCTCAGCAGAGATCTGATCTTGGTGCGATCCAGAACAGACTGGAGCACACGATCAGCAACTTGGACAACATCGTAGAGAACACCCAGTCCGCAGAGGCGGCGATCCGCGATACGGATATTGCTACGGAGATGGTTCAGTACTCCAACAACAATATCTTGCAGCAGGCTGGTACGTCCATGCTGTCTCAGGCAAACCAGAGCAATCAGCTGGCACTGTCCTTACTTGGCTAATCGAGTTAGCTGTAAATGGGATTTACACAGTAACGATCAAAAGACCTCATCCGAAAGGATGGGGTCTTTTTGCGCGCATAAGCAGAGTAGGAAAGCTCATATACTGTCCAGCCGTGTAAGCGCTTCCACCGCCGGCGGATAATCTCCGCAGTTTTTATAGTGTACGCGGGCGATCTCCGGTTTCCCGAAAAATTCATAGAGATAGCCCACATAGTAGGAAGGGCTCCGCGGGTCGATGGAATCCCGGCATGGGGCGGCGATTGCCTTGACGAATTCAGGCAGGGCTTTCAGCGGTTGTCCCACATGCATGAGAACCAGGCCAATCATGCAGAGGTAGTCCATGTTATCGCTGTAATATTCGTAGTAGGAGAGCAGGGGCAGAGCTTCCTGCGGCCGGTTGAAGTCGATCAGCAGACTGCCGTAATTGCAGACGAGCTCGCGGGTATAGGCGTTGCCGGGCGGTGGGTTCCGCAGCAGGGCTTCACGCATATAGGAGCAGGCGTTCTCGTGATCCCGCATTAGCATATAACTCTGGGCAATCTGAAAGTAGAGATAAGGATTTTCCGGATCTTTTGCCAGTTCCTTTTGCAGCAGCTCCAGATTTCGTTTTGCTTTTTGAGAAAGCAACTCCTTGCCCCCAAGATAGCCGTAGTGGTCAATAACGACCGATGTTTCATAGTAGGTGTAGGAGATGCCGGATTCGGGACGAAGCTGCTCATGTATGGGTTCTTCAAAATGATAATAATTTCTGTTGTAGAGCCTCTCGATCATCACCTGGAGGCACTGCTGATCGTTTCCCGTCTCATAATAATCCAGTCGTTTCACATGGCCTACGCTTTTCGGATGCTGCTCCATCGCTCTCTGCAATTCGTCCCAGTCCAGTGAGGTGACAATTTCATCGGTATCAATGGGCAGGATGAAATCATGGGTGGCACAGCCGGCGGCAAAGTTTCTTGCCGCGGCAAAGTCGTCGATCCAGGTAAAGTCGTAGAGCTTGTCCGTGTATCTGCCGGCGATTTCTTTGGAATGATCTGTCGAGCCGGTGTCTACCACAACAAGCTCAAAGGGATAGGACGACAAAGCGGCAAGACATTTTTTCAGATTTTCGGCCTCATTTTTTGTGATGATGCATACGGAAATGGGAATCATAGGCAGCCTCCATATCAGAGTGTTTTAGGATTTTGGCGGTGGCGGTCAGGGAAGCTCTGCGCCCAGCTCAATCAGTCGCTCCATGGCGAGAGGGTAATCATATGCAGCAGACCTTCTATAAAAATTGACGGCTTCATCAAGCTTCCCCATCATTTCATTGACAAGACCTATATTGTAATAGGCCACATAAGAGTTTGCGCCCTCCTCGCGGCAGTTGGGCGCCTGTAAGGCTTTGACATATTCCATCATCGCCTTCAATGGCTGAGGTTTTGTTTGATTCAGATAAATATTTCCCATACTGCAAAGGAAGTCTGCAGTGTCGGAAAACAGATGGGCGATGGGTTCAAAAATTTCCAGCGCTTCATCGGAACGGTCGGTGTGGGTCATGGCGTTGATGAAGGTGACGGCCATGACCTGTACCCACAGTTCTTCGGGATTTAAAGGAAGATCGAATGCCTTTTTATAATAAATATATGCGTTTTCGTAGTCGCTGATCAGGTTGTATGACTGCCCTACCTGAAAGTAAAAATAGGGATCGTTAGGATGTTTTTCGATCTCTTTGAACAACAATTCGTTGTTTCTCTCCGCTTTCAGGCGCTTTTCCTCCATGCTTCCCGCATAACCGATATGGTCTACAGTAAGAGGAATGTCGTAACGTTCGCAGTAGGTGCTGTTGGTGTTGATGTCGGCAACTTGTTCATGTATGCTGTAACAGTAGTGGTAGCGACGTTTGTGGAACAGACGCTCCACGCGATCCGGGGAAAAGGTTTCCATTTGATTGGATTCGCAGTAATTGATACGAAGCAGCAAGCCAATGCCGCGAGGATGTTCATTGATGGCTTTCTCAATGCCGTCCAGATCAATTTCTGTCAGAAATTCGTCGCAGTCCAGAACCAGCACGTAGTTATGGGAAGCTTTTTGCAGGGAAAAATTTCTGGCGGCGGAGAAATCACCAATCCATTCAAAGTCATAGATATTGTCGGTATATTTGGCAGCCAACTCCTTGGTACGGTCTGTTGAGCCAGTGTCTACATAGATGATTTCGAAGCCATATGGCATGAGGGGAGCAAGACATCTCTCTATATTTTTTTCTTCGTTTTTTCCAATGATACAAACGGATATGGGGATCATAAGCATACTCCTTTATTGTAATGATAGTCGTTTCAGTGCTTCCATGGCGGGGGCGTATTCATTTCCGCAGTTTTGGTAATGTATTCTGGCAATCTCCGTTTTGCCGAACAGTTCGTAGATGTAACCGATATAGTAGGATGGCTCGCGGGTATCAGCCGAGTCGCGCTCGGGGGCGGTCAGAGCCTTGACAAATTCCGGAAGAGCCTTTATGGGTTGGTTCTGATGCAGATAGTACAGACCAACCAGACAAAGATAATTCATATTGCTACTGTAGCGCTCGTAATAAGAGAGCAGGAAGGAGGCCTCCTCGATATTTTCCTGTTCCAAAAGGAGGTGGCCGAAATTATACACAAGGATGCGGGTATAATCCGCTTCAGGTGAGGGATGACATTTCATCGCCTGACGGAAGTATGCCAACGCATTTTCATGATCACGGATCTGCATATAGCTCTGGCCAATCTGAAAAAGGAGGTAAGGATCCTCTGGGCTTTGCTGTAATAGCTTGAGAAGCATCTCGATATTTCGTTTTGCTTTTTGGGCGAGCCGGTTACCGGAGCCAAGATATCCCACATGGTCTGCTTCCACAGACGCATCGTAAAGCGAGTAGGCTGTGTGTCCGAGAGGAACAAGAAGTTCATGAATCGGATTTTGAAAGCGGTAGTATTTTCTGTTGTAGAGTCGGACAACGCTGCAAATCTGACATTGTTTTCCAGTGTCGCCATCAAAATAGTTATAAAGCGTGATGCTTCCTACAGCCTTGGGATTCTGCTCAATCTGGGTTTGTAATTGCTCCAAATCCAGACGGGTGATAAATTCGTCGGTATCGAGAGAGAGGATCATGTTGTGTGAGGCATGATCAGCCGCAAAATTTTTAGCGGCAGAAAAATCATCGATCCAGACAAAATCGTATACCTGCTCGGTATATCTGGCGGCAATTTCTTTGGAATTGTCTGAGGAGCCGGTGTCCACCACTACCACCTCGAAGGGATAGGGCTGCAGCGCCGACAAACATTTTTCCAGATTTTCGGCTTCGTTTTTGGTAATGATGCATACGGATAGGGGGATCATGGACAGCTCCTTTATCGTTGTATTTTTATTGTCATGGACGGATGAAACACATGCCTGAGCCGGTATATGTATAGCGGCAAAACGGACTAATGATTCTGTAAGCGGATCACGCCTTCCTGAGCCGGGGCGAAATCGCCGCACTGCGCATAGAGCGCGCGGGCCGTCTCTGCATCCCCGAGCCGTTCAAAGATTTCTCCGCACTGGTAGAGCGGCAGGAAGGAGTTCACGCCGTTCTGCCTGCCGTCAGGCATCTGCAGGGCTTTTTGGTACTGCTCCAGAGCCTGCTCGAACATGCCGTTGTCTTTGTATATGTTACCCATCAGGTAGACGAAGTCCGTAACGGAAGAAAATTCATCATAAATGCTTTCAAAGCCGAGGGCCGTCTCGGTCTGTCCCGTGCGCAGCAGCGCATTGCCGTAGGAGACCACCATGGCCTGCACATAGGCGAGTTCGGGGTCTAAGTCGAATGCCAGTCCCTTGTCATAGTAGGCGCAGGCGCGGGCAAAGTCTTCCAGAATCTCACAGGTTTTCCCGAGCTGGTAGTAGAGATAGGGATTTTCGGGATCCGCTTCCGCCTGTTTCTCAAGCAGGGTGAAATTGCGCCTGTACTTGGCTTCCCGCTCTTCGGGAGTCATGTCGTAGCCGGTGTGGAGCAGAGTCGTGTGAAGCAGGAGCGCGGGAATCTCCTTTCCCCTGATGGGCGTAAGCTGCTCATGGATCATTCCTGTATAATGATAGAGCTTTTTGTTAAAAAAACGCTCTGTATAATCGGTGTTATTCAACGTCAGAACGCCGTTTTCCGTCACCAGATTCTCCCGGGAGACGCTTCCTACGCTGTCAGAGAGGTGCTTGCGGAAATAATTCAGCTCCTCCACGTCGATTTCCTTCACGGTCTCGTCGCAGTCGATCATGAAAATCCAGTTGTTGGAGGCTTCCCGCAGGGAAAAATTCCTGGCGGCGGAGAAGTCGTCGCACCATGCAAAATCGAGCACTTTATCCGCATATCCGGCGGCAATTTCCTTCGTTCTGTCCGTGGAGCCCGTATCCACAACTACAATCTCAAAACCGCAGGGCTTGATGGATTTAAGACACTGTTCGATCCGTGCTTCTTCATTTTTGGCAATAATGCATACAGATATGGGATGCATGGAAAACTCCTTCTGGCGGTATGTTCGTGTAAATGGTTGTTGAGACAGTACAATTATAACATAAAGGAATGGTCACAGCAAATGACAGGGCAGGAATCGGGCGGGGTGATCGGCAGAGCATCCGGGGAAAGCGGCGACTCTATATGCCGGACAGCATCTCCCGCACGCGGTCGCGATAAGTATGGGCAGCAGCCACCTTGTCGTGGCCGTTTTTTGCGATCGCAATTCTTTCATCCTCGTGAGTCAGATAGTAATCTATCTTCTGTAACAAATCCTGTTCGCTCTCGTAGCATTCAAAGTCTACCCCGGGGGTAAAGTTATCGAAAAAATCTTCCTGATAATTGCTGAGCAGAAAACCGCCTGCGCCCATGATGTCAAAGGCCCGGAGCGGTACGCCGCTCATGATGCTGCGCAGGGAAATATTGAGATTGATCCGGCTCTGTTTGAAGACCAGAGGCATCTCTGAATAGTAGTCCACAGTTCCGTGGTTGCACAGGTTCGGCAGGGAAAAGGCGGGGTCTAAGGTAAACAGATCCAGCGTGTGCCGTTTGGTAATGGCGGTCAGCAGGCGCAGCCGCTCCAGTCCCGTGAGCTTGCGGTTGACGACATATTGGGCGTAGAGATACTCTCTTGTCTCCACGCCGTCCGGGTTTGGATCCATGGGAAGCGCCCGATACAACTCTTCCATAATAGGAGATAACGACTCCTGAATAAAGTTACAGCCCTGCACATTCATTTGGGCGTTCATCAGCCCTTCCAGATAACCTTTCGCGTAGGGGGAAAGGTTTTCCATGCGGTCAAAGAAATTGTGGGACTCGGTGTAAAGGGAGCCCACAAAGGTGACGTTGTACAGATAAGGGCAGCCGGGAGTCTGGGGCACGACATATGAGCTGCGGGCATCGAAGGCCTGCGATACGGCATGGATGCTGTCAGTATCACGTATTGCGGGATTTGCCGGAAACGGATCGAGGCGGTCCAACCGATCTGTGTTCGCGGCCATGGGAAGGTAACGGACGGTTTTTATCCCCGCCTCGTTAAATTCCCTGCACAGGGCCCGGTCAAATACATAGATGGTATTGCAGGGATTGATGGCCGTGTAGGAATAGAGCATAACGTAGGGGCTGTCATAGATCCAGGAGATATAAGGCAGTCCCTCGCGCTTACATACATTGGAGATGAGAGGAAAATAATTGAAGGAAAAAACCGCGTCGGGTACGGTCTCGTGCAGCTTCTTAGCGAGATCGGACTCGATCTCGGCGTCCCTGCGGGCGTCCTTATTGGAAAAAGGAAAACAGACGACCTGATGGCCTTCGTCGGCAAAGGCGTCCTTTATGTCGGCGTTGCCGAAGCTTGCCCATTCGATAAAAAGTATTTTCATGGCAGTCTCCTCTATTCTCGTGTCAAATCCGCGCGATTGCGGCGATCATTGGTCTGTGTCGAGTATACCACAAATCAGATATGGAGGCATCCCCGTTTTTCATGTTCTCACGGGTTTTGCAGCAAGTGCAAAGTCCCGGGCTGAACGGTAACGGAAATATGCGAAAACCATCAGAATTATATTGTGTATCGCATGATACGGCATGTCGGCAGAGGGCAGCTTGCGGAAAAGGTGTGTCTGGAGACGGATGGCGCAGTTGTTTGAAATGAAGTAACCTGTAACACGGAGAATCCGAAGGCAGAACTGTTACGAAAATAATGGTTGACACTGGAAAATTTATGGTGTATTATCATTTCATATTAATCATATCGAAAAGGTATGAAATAAAAAATACAGCATCCCGGACCTGCAGACAGGGGCAAGGGAGAGGACGTGCAAAAGGGAGGATGAAAGGTTGAATAAAATCTCTGAAGAGCAATTTATTCAACCAAGAATTTGTGCCGAAGCGTCACAAATTCCATGATGGCAGAGCGAAATCGGATATTTCGCTCGCCTCCTCAGCGCAAAACGCTTCGGAATGGAGGAAAAAATGGCTAATATCAAAAAGAGCGCATCGGAACTGATCGGGCATACACCGCTTTTGGAGGTGACCCACTTTGAGGAGAAAAACGGCGTGACGGACGCAACGATTCTCGTGAAGCTGGAGTATTTCAATCCGGCGGGATCGGTGAAAGACCGCATTGCCCTGCATATGATTGAGGTGGCGGAGAGGGAAGGAAAGTTAAAGCCCGGCGGCACGATCATTGAGCCCACCAGCGGCAACACGGGCATCGGGCTGGCGGCTGTGGCGGCGGCCAAGGGATATCGGGCGGTGTTGACGCTGCCGGAGACCATGAGTGTGGAGCGGCGCAAGCTCCTGCAGGCATACGGTGCGGAGCTGGTGCTGACGGACGGCGCACAGGGTATGAAGGGAGCCATCGCCAAGGCGGAGGAGCTGCAGGCGCAGACGCCCGGGTCGATCATTCTCGGGCAGTTTGAGAATCCCGCCAACCCGGCGATTCACAAGGCGACAACGGGTCCGGAGATTTGGGAGGACACGGACGGAAAGGTGGATATTTTCGTGGCGGGCGTTGGTACCGGCGGTACGATCACGGGCGTCGGCTCCTATTTAAAGGAAAAGAACCCTTCCGTGAAAGTGGTGGCGGTGGAGCCGGAGAGCAGCCCGGTTCTCTCGGGCGGACAGCCGGGGGCGCACAAGATTCAGGGAATCGGCGCGGGCTTTGTGCCGCAGACGCTGGACACGGGTATTTATGATGAGATCATAAAGGTTTCCAACGAGGACGCCTTTGCGGCGGGCAGGGCGATCGCCACGCAGGAGGGCGTGCTTGTGGGCATTTCCTCCGGGGCGGCGCTCCACGCTGCTGCGGAGCTTGCAAAGCGGCCGGAGAATAAGGGGAAGGTGATCGTGGCGCTTCTGCCCGATTCGGGAGATCGGTATCTGTCCACGCCGCTGTTCGGTTAAAGTTCAGCATGTTGTTCAGCCTGCGCCATTCGCAAAATCGCGTCTTCGACGCTCCCCGCTGCTGCGCAGGCGCAGATTGAGCAAAGCGCAATCGGCTCATAAACGGGCGCTCCCTCAGAGCATCTTCTTTCGTTCAAACTCGTGCAAGAAGGTTTGCCCGAAAGACTCGCTCTGGCTGAACTGGAACCTTGACATTTCGCGGGATTCATACTATAGTGAGCAAGGATAAAAGCGGGAGGAGAATACGGAAATGATCGAGGTGCGGGACTTATGCAAGACCTTTGAAACCGACGACGGGAAAGTGGAAGCTCTGCAGCATATTACACTGTCCATTGAGGCGGGCGATATTTACGGCATTATCGGTATGTCCGGGGCGGGCAAGAGTACGCTTGTGCGGTGTCTGAATTTCCTGGAGCGGCCCACGTCCGGCACGGTGGAGATCGAGGGTAAGGATCTGGGCGCGATGACGGAGCGGCAGCTTCGGGAAACGCGCAGGGAAATTTCCATGATTTTCCAGCATTTTAACCTGCTGATGCAGAAGAACGTGATTGACAATATCTGCTTTCCGCTGGTGATCGGCGGCATGAAGAAAAAGGATGCCAAGGAGCGGGCGCGGGAGCTTCTGGAGATCGTAGAGCTCTCGGATAAGGCGCAGGCCTATCCGTCCCAACTCTCGGGCGGACAGAAGCAGCGGGTGGCGATCGCAAGGGCATTGGCGGCTAACCCGAAGATACTGCTCTGCGACGAGGCGACAAGCGCTCTGGATCCGCGGACGACGCAGTCCATTTTACAGCTTTTAAAGGATATCAATAAAAAATACGGCATTACCATCGTGATCATTACCCATGAAATGTCAGTGGTTCGGGAAATCTGCTCCCATGTGGCGATCATCGGTGAGGGGCATCTGGTGGAGCAGGGGCGCGTTTCGGACATTTTCGCCCATCCGAAGACGGCGGAGGCGAAGGAGCTGATTCTGAAAGGCAGCGGCACGGACCGGCGCACACTGGAGGACAGACAGAAGGAACTGATGAAAGGGAAATGCTGTGTCCGCATTGTATTTTCAGTCAATTCGTCTTTCGAGCCGGTGATCGCGAACATGGTGTTAAAGTTCGGACAGCCCATCAATATTTTGCGGGCCGATACGAAGAACGTGGAGGGAATCGCCAGAGGCGAGATGATCTTGAGTCTGCCGGACGACCGTAAGGTGCAGGAGGAGATGAAGGCTTACCTCGCAGAGAGAGGGCTTGCCGTGGAGGAGGTGAACGGCTATGTGGACTAGTGACCTGACGCTGATGATGCTGGAAGGTGTGCGGGATACCTTGTTTATGACATTGCTGTCAACTTTTTTCGGCTATGTGCTGGGACTTCCCTGGGGCATTGTCCTTGCCGTGACGGATAAGGCGGGCATCCGGCCAAATGCCGTGGTCTATAGGATACTGGATGTGGCGGCAAATATTTTGCGGAGTATTCCGTTTTTGATTCTGTTGATTCTGGTGCTGCCCCTGACGAGGGCGATTGTGGGAAAAAGTACGGGAGCGGCAGCCACGATCGTGCCGCTGACCATTGCGGCAGCGCCCTTTATCGGCCGTATGATAGAAGCTTCTATTAAAGAAGTGGATCACGGTGTGGTGGAGGCGGCGCAG
>VSNH01000048.1 GCA_009774215.1 Lachnospiraceae bacterium | reverse complement strand
ATATGTATGCCAAAACAAAGTGCTTATTCCCCTAAAAATATACTCCCATTTACATAGGCAGACTATTTTCGACACAAATCGACCCATAACCCACCTTCGAATCCGGGTACTCCGCCACGCCGCGGATCGGCTGCGCCCCCTTCCGAAGATACGCCTTCACCTTCTCCCCATACAGATAGGGGTCATTACCCATCACGATCCCCCACTGCATCAGCACCGCGGCAGCCCCGGTCACAAAGGGCGCAGCAAACGAAGTGCCCGTGACGGGCGCATATCCGCCATACCTGTCGGGGGCAAGCACGCCCACCCCCGGCGCCACCAGATCCGGCTTCACAAACGCATCCGAGGTACGGCCGTTCACCTGATCCTGATAGAGATATCCCCTGCCCGAGAAATCCGCGTAAGACTCATATACAGGGTCGTAAGCCCCCACCGTCACCACTTTGACTGACGTGGAGGGAATCGTGAGCGTCACATCCGGCGTGGTTCTGACAAAGCGGGTAGCCGCGCTGCGGACGGTCTCCGAGGGAAGATAGAAGGTATAGTTCCCGGTGATAATCCGCAGCGGCTGAAGCGTAAACGTCCACACGCCCTGATCCAGATATCGGCTGCCTTCTGCCGGCAGGAAATCAAAATAAAGCTCTTGGGCCGTCATATAAGGAGCCGGTTCCCCGTTATAAAACAGAATCTGCGTCTGCTGCAGGCGATAGGTCTGTTTACCGGGTCGGTCAGTATCCGCCTGAAAACGCTCACCGGCGGGTGACGTCACTGTCACTAAATAGCGGTCGGCATACTCCTTCCACAACTGTACATTCAGCCCTCTTTCATATGCTCCCACGGTCATTTCCACTCTTCTGCCTCTGTCGGTGACATCCGTGTCTATTGAATTGACCAAATTAGTTGATATTGAATTACCTGTTTCCTGCTGCCGCAGACTGCCGCCCACATGTCCCCCGGATGCCCCTTCATTTCCGCTGCCCACGCAGATGACGTTCCTCCCGATCTCCGAGACATTATCTATGAACCGCTCCAGAAGCGACGTTCCGTTATGCGCGCCGTAAGTATTGCCGAAGCTTAAATTGACGGCGACAGGCATAGCCAACTCCACCGCTTTATTGACCACGTAGGTTAATGCCCGCATCAGCTCCGTTGTTCTGGGAAAGGAATCTGCTCTTGGCGAGCCGAGCCGCACAATGATGAGTTCGCTCTCCCTGGCGGCACCCGCGTAAGCCGGACCGCCTTCCCCTCCGTTTCCCGCAGCAATTCCCGCCACCGCAGTCCCATGCCCACTGGTATCAATGCTTGGCACAAGCTGCTCCGCCGTCTGCCTGCTGCCTGTCACGAGCGCTTCGTTAATCTGCGCCGCGTCAAATTCCTGCCCCAGCACCTGATCCCACAGATATCGGATTCTGGTGGTTCCGTCCGCATTTCGGAAATCCCGGTTATAATAGCTGATTCCGGAATCAATCACCGCCACCAGAACGCCTTTTCCCGTAAGTCCCTCGTACAACCGGCTGCCCGGCGCAAAGCAGGACGCCGTGTTCCCCGAAAGATCAGAGAAAAAGAGCCGCTTCGGTTTCTCCACATACTCAATCTGCTCCACCTCCGCCAGCCGCTCCATCTCAGACTCCGGCACGGTGAGGATGGCGTACCCCGCAATCAACTCCTCCACCACGATCCCCCACTCCGCCAAGACCTGCAGGGAGCCGTGGTATTTTACAATCACCTCCCATGTCTTCTCCTGCACATCGTAACCCACATTCAATTCCAGAGAGCGTTCCCTCTCCACAAGCCCTGTATCAAGCGCCAGATTTAACAGGTTTTCATTTTTTTGAGAATCCATCACCGCTCCGCAAAATAGTTTTATTATTTATAGTATAATCATTTTAAATATTTGACTGCATTTTATATACATGCTAATATATTTTTATAGTCTACATCCATAGCGGACGCATGAAGCCGCCATCCAAAAGGCGGTGCACTAAAATTTTGCCGCTCATTCCACAAAAGAGGAGAACCTATGAATACCGCACAAACCGCCGTACCCGAAACATCGAAAAATACCAAAGCCGAGGATCAGGATACCATAGAAACCTACGATAACCTCTATTCCAAAAATGATTATGGCACACTGGACTATCCGGTCAACGCCCGCTATCTTGATCTGCACAAATCCTACCTGAACTGGATCCGCTGGCACTGGCATGAGGAAATGGAAATCCTGATTGTCGATCAGGGCGTGGCGGAAGTTTCCACCGACGACGACTCTTACCTGATCCGGCCGGGACAGGGACTAATCATAAACCAGAATGTCATGCACTGTATTCACGCGCAGGACAAGAAACAGTGCACCTTTCATTCCCTTATCTTTCACCCGGACTACATCTTCGGACATAAAAGCAATTATCTGCAGACGCAATATCTGCTGCCGATGCAGAATTATCAGCTTTTTAAAGTCTTTCTTCTGGATGAAAGCGCACCCTGGCATGAACGTATGCTGCGGACATTGATGGAAGTAATTGAAGTAAATATGACCCAAAATTTCGGCTACGAAATTGCCACCAAGGGGTATCTCTGCCATTTCTGGGCCGAGCTGCTGCGCCAGCTCCCACAGACAGAAACCGTCTCTCCTCCCCGGATATCACAGGATGAACAGCGCGTCAAAGAAGCGATGCTTTATATCAGAACCCATCACGCGGAGCCTCTGACTTTACAGGAAATTGCCGACAGCATCCATGTCAGCAAAAGCGAATGCTGCCGCTGCTTTTCGAGAACCCTGCAAATGAGCCCCTTTGAGTATCTGATGAAATACCGCATTTATGAATCCACCAAAAAGCTGATGGATGACGAACAGGATTTTGGCTCCATTGCGGATCTCGCTCTCTCCGTCGGTTTCAACAATACCAGCTACTACAATAAGCTCTTTAAGAAGTTTCTCGGCTGTACGCCCACATACTATCGGACGCACAAGGTGCTCCATCAGGAACCGGAACGTGGCACGCTATCCTATTTCCTGTAAAAAGGCAATTTTTATTATACACATGTAAGACATAATCATTTTATGTAAGATATACTTGACATTCGTTTTCTAAAGTGCTACTATGCTTACCAGAGACAGACAGAAAATTTTGACTGCCAAAATGCAAAGGAAGGGAGTCTGACAGATTTTTATGAAAAATCTGAAACTGAAGCTGGCGCGCATGGAAAAGGATCTTTCCCAGACTGAACTGGCGAAACGGGTTGGGGTCACCAGACAGACCATCGGCATGGTGGAATCCGGCGACTATAACCCCACCTTAAACCTGTGTATTCAGATCTGCCGGGAACTCGGCAAAACCCTGGATGATTTATTTTGGGAAGACGATACCGCGTAAAACTCTGCAGAACAATCTTTTTACGTGAACTACTTTGAAATGGAGGCGGATGAAAATGAAATGGTTTAAGAAAAGCAGTTTAGATGAAATGCAGGAATTGCGCCTTTTAAAAATTGAGAGCAGGGGCTTTTGGATCGGCTTTATCGGCCTCTTTCTTGCCATCGTTGTGCAGATTGTTATATACGGTACGGAAAGCATAAGGGAAGTGTATGTCGGTGAATTTATCGTATTCCTCTGTATGGGTATTTATCTGATTGTCGAATGTCTTCGCAACGGCATCTGGGACAGACACCTTCCGGCGACTCCGGCAGTCAATATCGGCTTAAGTCTGCTTGCCGCTGCGGTGACAGGTCTTTTTAACGCCATTGTCTCCTACCACAATTACCATGATACCACCGCTGCATTTGTCATCTTTATCGTGTACTTCCTCATGCTCAGTGTAGTGATTTATGTCACATTGACCGTCTGTTCCGCGCTTTATCGCCGCAGGAGAAAGTACCTTGAAGAAGAAAGAGAAGAAGACGCGGATTGAAACAATACGGCGGATGAACCTGATCCCCGTCAAATCGGAGCCAATACATGAAACACATTAAAAAGGATAAAGGAGAAAATCAATGGACACAAAAACTTACAAAAAGGACTTTTCAAGCATCGGCGTCCGCATGCTCATCAGCACGGCAATCATACTTCTTGTGCAGATCGGCACACAGACGTTTGCTCTCACACTTTTCCCACAGTGGCAGAATCATTTCAACATCCTTCTGGCGCTGAGCATGGTGCCCCTCTATGTTCTGGGCTTTCCGATCGCCTTTGTGATAATGCGGAATAAAGAGACACCCGCCATCAAAAAGCATTCCATGAAACCCGGACATCTGGCAGTTGCTTTCCTGATGACCTACGGTCTTATGATTGCAGGCAATCTGATCGGCCTCGGCCTCACTGCGGGCATGGGCCTGCTCAAAGGCTCCCCCGTGCAAAATACGCTCCTCAATATGATAACCGGCGGTTCGCTCTGGCTTACCTCCATCTTCATGGTGCTGTGCGCCCCGGTTTTTGAGGAGATTCTGTTTCGCAAACTGATCTGCGACAAAGTTATTAAATATGGGGAGGGCTGCGCAGTCATCCTTTCCGGGCTGATTTTCGGGCTGTTCCACATGAACTTTAACCAGTTCTTTTACACCTTTTTCCTTGGCTGCTTTTTCGCCTTTATCTATGTAAAGACCGGCCGCCTCAAATATACGATCCTGCTGCATATGTTGATAAACTTCTTTGGAAGCGTTCTGGGCGGCATCCTCCTGACGCTGGATCCGGCAAGCCCCAACACCGCCGCCATATCCACCGTCTACTCGCTGTGCATGTTCGCCATGGTCATCGCGGGCATCATTCTGCTTATTGTGAAACGCCGTGCTTTTGTATTAAAGCCGGGCGAAATTGTCATAGAAAAAGGGCAGCGTTTCAAAACTGTCATTTTGAATGCGGGAATGCTCCTGTTTTGTCTCATCCTGTCGGCAATCATGCTTGTACAGGCGTTCCTGGCCTGACCGGTAATTACTTTGGAGATATCATGATTTTCTCCTGCCCGGTGACAAAAAAACAGGCGCCGCCGTAAGCTCCCGCCTCATACAATTTACTGATAATTTCGAGCATCCGCCGGTTGAGCCTGTGATACAAAACGGGCTGCTCCCAGCGGATGCCCTGCAGGTATCCCCGCTGTCTGCTGTTAAGGCATCGCATCATTTCCACTGCGGCAGTCTGCGCCCCATCCGCCCTGCTCTGCCCGATTTTTTCCTGGCTTTGACTATATTGGTCATTTATAGTTTTCCCGAAAGGGCAGGATATATAACTATAGATTTCCCCATACTTTTCGCACTTTCTATGCAACAGTTCTGTCAGTTTTCCATCCCGCTTCGGATCATACACGGATTCCCTCCACAGAATTTCCTGGTTTTTCGCCGCTTTTTCCCGCTGCGACATGATTGTCAAATCCGCCCCGTCTGTCATATTATTTTGACTTTTAGGGTCAATCACAATTTTCCGAAAACTTCGTCTGCCGTAGGCGTCCTGCTCCTGCGCAAACTGCTCCTGCGCCGCCAGCAGCTTCCACGAGGGCTCCTCCTTCAAAAGCACACGGCTCTCATACAAATATTCCATCATAATCCGCTGCACCTTCGCCCGGGGCGCCGGGTAGTCCAGCCGCTCCACAATTTGCTCCAGCGTATAGCCGATATCGGTCAAATGCCTGACCGCGCCGCCGCAGGCGGCTTCCGTGACGAAATTTGACAACGCACTCTGAAAGTAATTAGTCTCGTCCATATGCCGCCCTCCTATGTTACACGCTTTTGACCGTCAAACCTCTTCGTCTGCTTCTATATCTTCTTTTTACAGATATCTGCAAGACAACATTTATCACAGTAGGGTTTCGTCCGTGCCGTACACACCTCCCTGCCGTGCAGGACAAAGCGGTGGCACAGATCGTTGCCCTCCTCGGGCGGCACGATCTTCCACAGCGCCATCTCCACTTTTTTCGGTTCTTTGATCCCGTCCACCAGACCGATGCGGTTGCACAGCCTGATACAGTGGGTATCCGTAACAATGGCCGGTTTGCCAAACACGTCCCCCATAATCAGGTTGGCGCTCTTCCTGCCCACGCCGGGCAGCTTAAGAAGCGCGTCAAAATCGTCCGGCACCTGCCCGCCGTACTCCTCTTTTAGCTGCTTCATACATGCGCTGATATCCCGCGCCTTACTGTTTCCCAGCCCGCATGGATGAACAATTGCCTCGATTTCCTCCACCGGGGCCGCTGCCAGCGCGTCCACATCCGGGAACTTCTCATACAGCTTCTCCACCACCACATTGACTCTGGCGTCTGTGCACTGGGCGGCAAGCCGCACGCTGACCAACAGTTTCCACGCCTCGTTGTATTCCAGAGAACAGCCTGCGTCGGGGTATTCCTGCTTCAATTTCTCGATCACCGCAAGAGCCAGTTCTTTTTTTCTCATGCCGTTTCTATCTCCTCTTTTGTCGCTCTAAAACCTCTTAAGATACCGCTTTAAACTCTTTATAATCAGTCAGAAGCTGTTTCTGTACTGTCAGAGATCCCTTGAAGCTGTCTTTTTCTATATATTCTCTGACTACAGCCGACATGCCGTCCAATATACAAAAATCCAAAAACATCGCGCTGCATACAAATAATTCCGCCTCGTTAAAAGGCTTCTGCCGCAGCACATATCCGCCGCCACTCTTCCAAATATAAATCTATGTTCCGTTTCAGATATTTCATAATCCCCTCACTTGAAAACAATCGCAAGTTTTCGTCCGCCATCCGACTATAATATATCCATT
This sequence comes from Lachnospiraceae bacterium, assembly GCA_009774215.1. Taxonomy (GTDB): domain Bacteria; phylum Bacillota; class Clostridia; order Lachnospirales; family Lachnospiraceae; genus UBA3282. The sequence continues at coordinate 14,847 of VSNH01000048.1, read as the reverse complement.
TTTCAGAATATACAATGACATCACATAAAAAAGAGGGAATCACGCTTCTCCCACTATCTCCACCTGGCACATCTTCATCGCCTCCAGCGCATTCTTATGGCTCTCCGGCGTCACCCCGGCGCAGCAGTCGGCATTGACCCGTACAGTCACTTCCGGCAGAAACGCCTTGATGACAAGCGCGTTGGAGATCACACAGATGTCGGTGCAGAGTCCGATCAGCGTAACGCTCTCCAGATCGGACATACTCTTCAGATATTCCGCCAGCTCCACGGAGCCGAAGGTCAGCTTGTCAAAAACCTTTGTCTCCCCGGCACACGCCTCACTCACCTGAGCACGGATCTGCCAGCCCTCCGTGTCTTTGATGCAGTGGGGGACAGGAAGCCTTTTCCCTTCCTGCGTGTCGAGATATCCCTCAAAGTGGGTGTCTCTCGTGTAGAACACCTCGCCGTCGAAATCCCGTACCTGCGCCGCTACCTTGTCAACGATCGCCTCCGCTTCCTTCGTGCCGAGCGCACCGTCAATAAAATCGTTCTGCATGTCAATGACCGCCAAAACATGTTTTGCCATACCGTGTTTTCCTCTCTTTTCAAATTTCCCATTCCTATTTGCGCTTCCTCATCACCAAAACCGTGTCTGCCATCCGTTTCAAACGGAATTCGTGCAATATCAGTCAACCATCCCGCTTCTTAGCATGTTCCGTTTCCGCCCATGCCGCATCATCCACACCGCCGCCAGACTCACCGCTATGTAGCCGATGATCGCCACCACCGAAGATTCTATGCCAAACTCGCCCCCTGTCAGCAAAAAAGCACGCGTCTCGAGCACATAACTGCAGACGGAATACTCGTTTATCTCCGTGCCGATTGTCAGCCCGCCGCCTATGATAATCATGTTCCAGACCCCGTGCACAATGGCGCTGTTCCATACAGAACGCCCTTCCAGCGCAATCAGGGATAACATTACGCCGACCATGGTGCCCGCCACCATCACCTGCACACAGCTAAGCAGGCTGAAATTCATGCCAATAATGTGCAGCAATGCGAAGAACACAGACGGTGCAAGAATACCCGCAAGCCTGCCCCACTTTTTGATCACCGCATTCATCAGAAGCCCGCGGAACAACAGCTCTTCCACGACGCCCGCTCCCAGTCCCGCAAGAAAAATGCCTCTTGTCACAAACGCTGCCTTCACCCCTGCATCCAGCGGATTACTCTCGTAATTTCCGGGGAAAAGCAGATAGACCGCACTGACAAGCACTGGCAGAAGCACCGCCGTCACCGCCCATTTTATCTGAATCCGGCACTTTGGAATGCAGAAATCCAACATTTTCTTTCCCAGATACTTTGTGCAGTAGAGCCGCACCAATAAATAAGCCAAAGCCGCATAGAGAAAGCCTCCCACGATATGATACAGCCATGCGGGAATCCCCGCCGTGGAAAGCAGCATCATCACCAGCTCCTGCGCCACCGAAGCTAAGAGTAGAAACCCGATGCTGACTATAATAGTCAAAATCATTTTTCCTGTTTTCATTTCGTTCTCTGTTTTCATAGCTGGTCTCCGTTTCCAATCGTATTCAAGGCGCGTAACCCTTTGTCAGCGCAGATATCATGTCCTTGCAATCCTCTGACACAAGCTGCGCCCTACGCCTCTTTACTCTTTAACGAGATACCACATGATAAATCTTCATCCCTGCCGAACGATTCACACACCGGATATCCGTCCGAACTGAGCCAGCCACTTTGCCACCCCGTCCTCGTCATTGGAAGCAATCTCGCCTGTGGCATATGCCTTTAACTCCGGCACCGCATTTGCCACGGCATAACTTTCGTCGGAGATTTCAAACATGGGAATATCGTTGACGGCGTCCCCGAAGGACACCACTCTGTCACAACGCCATATTTCTTTTAACCGTTTGATCGCCTCTGCCTTGGAGGCTTTTTTCGGCATGATCTCCAGAAAATATTCCGGACGGTACAGCTCCTGCTGCAAGGTACAGCGAAACCGCCCGTCACCGGCAAAAATTTCATACAGAGGAGCAAGTTTCTCCCGATCCGCAATGCAGGTAAAATAAAAAATATCTCCCCGATACAGACAGGTCTCATCCGGAAGCGGTCTGAATCTCTTGTCCCCCTTTCTGGCATCAAGATAATGCCGGATGCCCGCATTCTCCCTGCCTGCCACATAGGAAACCCGCTCCACGCCGTCCACATAGGAATAAACAAGGGGATTGCCGTCATTTGCCTGCAAAACGTCTCTCACATAACACGCTTCCTCCTCCGAGAAGGAAAGCGAAGAAATCACCTCGCCCGTATCCGGGTGGATAATCAGCGCGCCGTTGTAAGCGATGACCGGGATGGTCGTAGATAATCCTTTCGCCACCACAGACGCAGACACGAGAGAACGGGCTGTAGCATAAGTAAACTGCATGCCCTTTGCCACCAGCCCGTTGATTGTTTGGATACTATATTGACTTATTTGGTCATTACTGTTCAACAGCGTACCGTCCAAATCTGTAACGTAAAGCGTATTCACAAACCGTTCCTCCATATCGACTACGTTTCCTTTACAGTTCCTTACACTGTCACAGCATTTTATTCTGATTATAAATCACTTTACAGATTCAGCTTGGAAAGCAAATCCCCCAGACTTGTGGAAACCGACTCCCCGGAAGTATACTCCTGCGGCTCTCTGTCTTCCTCCACATCCTCCATGACCTCTTCCAGCGCCTTCATGCTGAGACTGACCTTGTTGTCGTTGGTATTAAGAATCTTGACTTTGACTTTCTGCCCCTCTTTCAAAACCTCGCTCGGCTTCTTAATCCTTCTCTGGCTGATCTGGGAAATGTGTACCAGACCGCTGATGCCATTGCCAAGGTTCACAAACGCGCCGTAGGGCATCAGGCTCTCCACCACGCCCTCCATTACAGTGCCCGGTGCCATCATGGAAATGCGGTGTCTGCGCTCCTCTGCCTCTTTCTCGCGCGCCACTGCCTTGCCGGAAAGTACCACCTTCTGCTTTTCCTGATCCACAGTGATCACTTTGACCTCGATCTCCTTACCGACCCACGACTCTACATCCTCCACATAATCTGTGGAAAGCTGGGATGCGGGAATAAAAGCCCTCATGCCTTCCAGAAAAGCAACTACGCCGCTCTTCACGCTCTCTTTGATGCGGACCTTCACAATGGTTTCCTGCTCCATCATATTCTGCAGCTTACCCCATGCGAGGACGTCGTTCGCCTCTTTCTTGGAAAGCTCAATATTGCCCTCCCCGTCGTCCATCTTAATCACGGTCGCCTCGATCTCATCCCCTACAGCGATCTTGCCCGCCGCAAGGAAATCCGGGTCGTTGCTCAGGTTTTCCGCTTTGATAATACCCTGCGCATAATATTTCAGGTCGAGGATGACTTCCTCCTCGTTCACGTCGATCACCGTGCCTTTGATGATATCGCCCTCTTCGATCTTTCGGAAAGAAGCCTCCAGCTCACGCTCATAATCCTTCATGGTCTCTGTGGTCCCGATTTCCGCCTCTCCCGCGTTCTGCGCTGTAACACTCTCTTTCCCTTCCATTTCCATCCTTCTATCCTCCCTGATCTATATGATATTTACCTTACTTCTTTCTTCACATTGCAAAACCCCAGCGCCGCACCCAGAAACAGGGCACCGCCACCGAGACGACCAAACACGTTCAGCCGCAAAAACAGATTCTGAAGCTGTCCCGGCATCAGATGTGGAACCGCCGAAGAGTCAAAACTGCCCTGCACCCTCAGCATTCGTTCCGACAGCCACCAGATATACGTTAAGTCCACTGCCGTCCACAACGCCAGTACGGCAAACGCTGTCAAAATAACAGCCGCTATACAAAAAACAATCCGCACTGCCTTCACGGTCCGTTCCGTTCTGCCTTCCCACAGACGAATCCCGGCAAACGCTTCCGCCGCCTCCGCAATACCCCATCCAAACAGCGCCAGCACGAGAGGACGGAGCACATACCGCAGAAGGTAAAGGGGCGCTATCTCAAAATTTTTCCATCCATACTGCTTCGCGAACGGCGTAAGAATCTCTATCGCCACAAGCAGCGTACATGCCGCCGCAAACGCAGCAGCCGACCTAATTTTCTGCCCTCTTCTGTTCTCCTTCTTTTTCGGGCCATAAATCAAGTCGTTTACTTCCACTTCCAGCACCTTTGCAATTTCCACCAGAAGCGCAATATTCGGCTCGCTCTTTCCGTTTTCGTAATTGCTGATGGTCTGTCTGGTACAATACAAGCGTTCCGCCAGATCATCCTGCGTCAGATTTTTTTCTTTTCTGATCTTTTTTATATTCTTTCCCACTTCTGCCATGTCAGTCCCCTCCGATCAGACTCTTTTTACTCTGTCTTTTCCTGACCATAGCAGTTTTAACCCGAAAAGTCACGCAAAGAATCTTTGCACACAGTTCTTTTGCTCTGCCTGTTATTTCTTTGCAAGAATCCCATCGATATATTTCTTGATATCTTCCTCCGGCATGGACTTCAGCAAATATCCCTTGGGTTTTAAGGACATTACCTTTTTCACGCTCTCGGCGTCACCCCTGCCCGTCAGGAAGACAACGGGGATATCCGCTATCTCCTCGTCGGAGCGGATCATCTCAAGCGTCTGTCTGCCGTCACAGACAGGCATCTCATAATCTAACAGAATCAGATCCGGTCTGTTGACCGTAATTTTCTTAATCGCCGCAATACTGGAATTGCTCTCCAGCATCTCGTAGTCGTTCCCCAGGAGACGGATCATATTGCTCCGCATAAAATCGGAGTCGTCCACAATCAGGATCTGTTTCTTCCGCATCTCGCCGTCCAGATATTTTCTGATCTGCCCCATGGCATTCTGCGCATTGATCGGAGATACAATCTTCCCCTGCATGGAATCGTCGGTGGTCACGCTGAACGCAAAATACCCGGCGCCCGTGTCAAACAGGAGACTGCAGGCGGGATGCACCCGGTCAAAAGAATTGACAAGCTGCTCCTGCGTGAGCAGGGATTCGCCTTCCAGCTCAAACATCTGCATATCGGGAAAACACTCCCTGATCTTCTCCAAAAGCTGTCTGGAAAGATATCGGGTGATATTGATGACCATATCGTCCACTTTCAGGTACTGCGTGCTCATCAGCTCACTGATCACCTTGAGAAGCAGCGTTTCCTCATAGGACATCACGATCTCCCATTTTTCCTTCTTCTGTCCCTTGTATACAAAGCGGCAGCAGATCAGCTTTCCGATATCTTCCCCGCCATACTGTCTGCTGATGGCTTTCGCCTTCAACTGAAATACGTCCGAAATAAACTGGGCAATCGTCTGCTCCAGCGCGTCGATCTCTTTATCATGCGGAAGTTTATTCCACTTGCTCATCTTTTTCCCCGCAATTGCCAGATCTTCCGTCTGCGTGTGCGCTACCAGCCAGCCGATGCTGACGCCGAGAAAATGGCGCATGGATTCCTCCGAATAATTCGTTTCCACCAGCTCCTCCTCCAGAGAAACAAGCGTGCTATTCTGAAAATCGTCGTGCAGACGTTTATGTATCTCCAGATCCGCGTAATCGATGGACCGCATGTATGCTTCCTCATGCTGAAAATGCTCGATCGTGTGATTTTTTAGGAACTTAATCCCCTCTTTGCACACCCACTCTCTTTTCTCCTCATTCTCGCTGAGCGTCAACAGTTTATTGATAGTAGCGAAGAGCTGCTTATGCTCCTTATCAATAAAATCTACCCCCAGTTCAAATCTCCTGTTCCACTCGATAGTCTTCACGTCATCCTCCTCCGCTCAGGCGTTTACGACGCCTTTGCCAAATCGATTTATTTTCTTGCCAGCCTGCAAGAATGCGTTTCAACCATATCGTATATTATACACCAACTCAGGCTTCTGTGCAAATAGCAATCTGCCCTATTTTACACACAAATTTAGACCTGCCCGACCGCTTCAATAAGCCCATTATTTAAGATAACCACAGGACTTTGCCTTGTATTATCCCATTTCATTGTATACTGCTTCCTAACGCGCCCACCATTCCAAATTGTAAATGACCTTCAGGATTCGTATGTCTGGAAATAATCTCCCCCTTCAACACCGATCCGGTAAGCTCTGATTTCGGTCACAACCGGCGCCTCAGTTCTCACCCATCTTCACCAGTTTCGCGGCTTGATCCGCTGCGATACACGCGTCCAGTATCTCCTGAATATCCCCGTTCATCACCTTATCCAGCTTGTAAATGGTCAGATTGATGCGGTGGTCGGTGACACGCCCCTGCGGGAAATTGTAGGTCCTGATCTTCTCGGAGCGGTCACCCGTGCCGATCTGACTTCTGCGGAGTTCCGCCTCCGCGTCATGCCGCTGCTGCTGCTCAATATCGTAGAGCTTTGCTTTCAGCAGCGCAAACGCCTTCGCTTTATTCTGTATCTGAGACTTCTCCGTCTGGCTGTAAACCACGATTCCCGTGGGATAATGGGTCAGGCGCACCGCGGAATCCGTAGTGTTGACACACTGTCCGCCGTTGCCGGACGCCCGCATCACGTCGATCCTGATGTCCTTATCTTCGATCACAATGTCGATATCGTCGTCCACCTCGGGCATCACCGCCACGCTGATTGTGGAAGTGTGGATACGCCCGCCCGACTCCGTCTCCGGCACGCGCTGTACCCGGTGCACACCGCTCTCGTACTTCAAAACAGAGTAAGCGCCCTGCCCCGTCACCATAAAGGTCACGCTCTTCATGCCGCCAATGCCGATTTCCTCCACTTCCATGGTCTCCACCTTCCAGCGTCGCCCCTCCGCATAGTGCACGTACATGCGGTAAATCTCCGCCGCAAAGAGCGCCGCCTCGTCGCCGCCCGCCCCCGCGCGGATCTCCACGATCACGTTTTTATCATCATTGGGATCTTTGGGCAGAAGAAGGATTTTCAGTTCGTGCTCCAGCTCCTCCACCCGCTTCTTTGCCTCGGCAAGCTCCTCCTTCAGCATCTCCCGCATATCCTCATCGGACTCCTCGTCCAGCATGGCCAGACTGTCCTCAATATCCTGATTACACTTTTTATACTCTTTATAAGCATTGACTACAGGAGTCAGATCGCTCTGCTCCTTCATCAACGCCCGGAACCGCTCCTGGTTATCCGCCACAGTCGGCTCACTAAGCTCATTCATAATCTCCTCAAACTTTCTGAGCAGATCTTCTAATTTATCAAACATAACTACCTCCCTGACGAGCAGTTCACTGCAATGTCACGCGTCGAGAATCTCAAAGTTTTCCGAAGGAATACTTTATTCTCGTCTGCAATCACCGACTTTGTGATGCTCCTGCACAAAGTCGCGCCCAAACTTGTTCGGGTGTTGAAACAATCAGTGCATCAGCATGATTTTTTAATCTGTCCTCCTCCAATAGTTTCCATACACCACCCGGTCAAGCCCTGCAAAATCCTTCACCACCGCAATCTCCCGGAAACCCGCTGTTTCCATAATCTTGCAGACATCCGCCGCCTGTTCACAACCAATCTCGAAAAATAACATACCGCCGCCGTTCAAATAGTTCACGGCATCCGCCGCTATCCTCCGATAAAAGACAAGACCGTCCGCCCCGCCGTTCAGCGCCATCGCAGGCTCATGCTCCCGCACCTCCGGCATCAGCGTATCAATAACATCCGTTTTTATATATGGCGGGTTCGACACAATCACGTCAAATCGTTCCGCACTACCGCCACGTTCTGCATTCCCAGGCTCCGTCCTATTCTCACCATCCGCCACGTTCCCATCTCCCGGTGATCCCACGCCGTCCGACGCCTTCACCGCTTCCGATGCTTCCACGCTATCCCATGCCTTCCCGCACTTCAGCGCCGCAAACAAGTCCCCTTCCAGAAACCGTGCCTTCATCTTCGGCCGCTCCGTCCGCAGCCTCTCATAGTTTTCCCTCGCCACCGCGAGCGCCTGCGCCGACAAATCCGTCCCCACGCCCTCACAGTCATTGGAATAATGCAAAAGACTGAGCAGAATACACCCCGAGCCGGTGCACAAATCCAGAATCCGCATACCGTCGTGGAGATGCTTCATCACTTCCTCCACCAACACTTCCGTGTCCTGTCTCGGCACAAGCACCTCTCTATTGACTAAAAAAGTCAATCCCATAAAATCCTGCTCACCCGTCAAATGCTGCAACGGCACATGCGCCGCGCGCCGCCCGATTAAGCTTCGGTATCTACTATATTCTTCCTCTGAAACATCCCGATCACCATGCGCTAACAGCGTATTCCGGTTCGTCCCGCACACAAATTCCAGAAGAAGCCTCGCGTCAAGCGCCGCCTCCTCTATCCCTGCTTCCGAAAGCCGCGCCGCACCTTCGTCATACATTTCCCTATACGTTGGCTCTTTCATTGCCTATGACTCCATCCAGCTCTCGTCCACCTCATACCCGAACGTCTCTTTGATATACCCCTTCCAGTCAAAGACAGCCTCCACCGCGGCGATCGCCACCTCTACCATGCTCTCGTCAGGCTCTCTCGTGGTCAGCCTCTGAAGCCACATACCGGGTGCGGAGATGATCCGCACAAGGATATTGTTGCTCTTTCCTGCAAGCCTTATGATCTCATAGGAAATCCCCGCAATCACGGGAATTAACGCCACCCGGATCAAAATGCGGTAAACCGGATTGTCTACCCGGATAAAGAAAAACAGGATCACGCTGACAAACATGACAAACAAAAGAAAGCTGGTGCCGCATCGCCTGTGCTGTTTGGAACAGCGCATCACTTCCCTCACCGTGAGCGGCGCCCCCTTCTCGATACAGTTGATACATTTATGCTCTGCGCCGTGGTACATATAAACCCGTCTGATATCTTTCATCAGGGAAATTGCCAGCACATACCCCACGAAAATCACAATCCTAAGCGCGCCCTCCAAAATCGCCATAAAGGAGGCGCTTCTGATGTACTCCTCAAACAACGAAGTGACAAAGTAAGGCAGTATCATGAAAATGCCGATAGCCAACGCCAGCGAAAACAGCATCACGATCCCATTAAAGACCTTCTCCGCCTTATCCTTGAAAATCCTGTTAAACGCCTTATCCGCCGCCGTCTCCTCCGCCCCTTCATCCTCGTAGAAGGACGCGGAAAAATTCAGACAACGCATCCCTAAAACGAGTGAGTCAATAAACTGGAACACGCCTCTGACGAAAGGAATGTCCAGAAGCTTACTGCCGTGAATCACGCTGTGATAGTGCTCCACTTCCACCTCGATTCCGCCGTCGGGCTTTCTCACCGCCACCGCGTACTGCTCCTTGTTTTTCATCATAATACCTTCCAAAACCGCCTGTCCGCCGATTCCGGAATATTTTAATTTTCTTTTTGCCATATCCGTTTCCCTAATAGATAGAAAAGGTTGAGATAGTCTCAACCTTTTTCGTATCCTGCATTTATTTGTTTTCCACACCGTATTTCCGATTGAATTTATCAATACGGCCGCGAGCCTGTGCCGTCTTCTGCTGTCCTGTGTAGAACGAATGGCACTTGGAGCAAACCTCCACATGGATCTCGGGCTTGGTGGAACCTGTCACAAAAGTGTTGCCACAGTTGCACGTTACCGTTGCCTGATAATACTCAGGATGGATTCCTTCTCTCATCGTTATATCGTACTCCTTTCTCAGCCTGCGCATTTACGCCCTTCGCGTAAACCTGCCGTTGAAAGCATATTTCTTTGTAACTATCCAGCCTCCGGCTTCATAGTTACCGAATCCGGTCTATTCCAGTCCTGCCTTCGGCAAAGAGACTGGATCCTTCGGAGCCTTTACACGTTCTCATGGATTTTACAGCAAGTGCAAAATCCTAGGCTGAACTGTCACGTTTCTTTCAACACTTCAAGTTCTGCCATGAACTGCCGCCTTGTTATGTTTAAAACCTCGGCTTCCAGTCACACAGCTTTTATATTCTAGCATAGGATTTTCGGGGATGCAAGCCTTTTTTCGTATAATTTATATGAACTTTATTTTTTTGACCATATTCACAAATTCCTGGTTGTTTCTGGTCTTGGCAAACATATCCACAACGCGCTCTACCGCCTCGTCCGCCTTCATACCGTTGAACGCCTTGCGAATGATGTTGATCGCCTCCAGCTCATCGGGATTCAAGAGCAGATCCTCTCTTCTGGTGCTGGATTTCGGAATGTCGATGGCCGGGAATACTCTCTTCTCGGAAAGTTTTCTGTCCAGCACCATCTCCATATTGCCCGTGCCCTTAAACTCCTCGTAGATCACATCGTCCATCTTGCTGCCCGTCTCCACAAGCGCCGTCGCCAGAATCGTCAGGCTGCCGCCCTCTCTCATATTGCGAGCCGCGCCGAAGAAGCGCTTGGGCATATGTAGCGCCGCCGGGTCAAGACCGCCGGACAGAGTGCGTCCGCTGGGCGGAACCACCAGGTTGTACGCTCTCGTCAGACGGGTGATACTGTCTAAGAGGATCACCACATCTTTCTTATGCTCCACCAGACGTTTCGCGCGCTCGATCACCATCTCAGACACTCTCTTGTGATGCTCGGGCAGTTCGTCAAAAGTGGAGTAGATCACTTCCACGTTCGGGCCCTCGATGGCCTCCTTGATATCCGTCACTTCCTCCGGCCGCTCGTCGATCAGCAGAATAATCAAATGTGAATCCGGGGCGGTTCTTGTAATGGACTTCGCCACCTCCTTGAGCAAGGTTGTCTTACCAGCCTTCGGCGGGGACACAATCATGCCTCTCTGCCCTTTCCCCACGGGACTCATCAAATCCATGATCCGCATGGCCACCGTGCCGCCCGGCGTTTCTAACTTCAGACGCTCATCCGGAAAAATCGGCGTCATATTTTCAAAATTCACCCGGCGCATCGCGATCTCCGGCGGATAACCGTTGATGGACTTCACATACAAAAGCGCGCTGAACTTCTCATTCTGCGTCTTAATCCTCGTGTTGCCCTCCAAAATATCTCCCGTTTTCAGACCGAAACGGCGAATCTGGCTGGGAGCCACATAAACGTCATGCTCACCGGGAAGATAATTCTCGCAGCGGATAAACCCGAAGCCGTCGCTCATTACTTCCAGTATACCGCTGGCCGTAATGCCACTGTCAAGCTCCGTCGGAAACTTCTCCTCCTCTCCGGACTCCGCCTTTTTCACAGGCGCAGACGGTGTCACCACCGACTTGACCGCCACTTCTTTCCCTGCCGCTTTGTCCTTCTCGTCCTCCTTGAGCATCGCTTCCACGATCTGCGCCTTCTTCATGGTAGAAGTGCCCTTGATCCCTCTCGATTTCGCGATCTCCTTCAAGTCCGTAAGCGCCAGCGATTCATACTTTTCTCTCATAGATTCCTCCCACGTTCTCTTCTATCTCTCATTGCGCAAGCAAATTGCTTTTCCTAACCACAGCATATCTGTCTCATCAATAATCTATACACAGCTCTTTCGTCCGGGGATTTCTTGCCTGATACGACTCAGAAAATGATTTTATGCTTGTATTCGCTTATTATACACCATCTTTTTCAAAATAGAAAGTCTTTTTTTCTGAAATAAAAAGCCGCCGGATATTGCAGAGAAATTTGAAATATTATAAGATAATAGACGCTAAGGAAAATCAAATTCAAGTATACAGTGAGGTATTGATATGACAACCAACGAAAAGGCCCTTGCATTACATGAAAAATGGCGCGGCAAACTGGAGACTGTCTCCAAAACCCCCGTCAAAACAAGAGAGGATCTCTCCCTCGCCTACACGCCCGGCGTGGCGGAGCCATGCAAAGTAATCGCGCAGGACAAAGAAGCGGCTTACACCTATACATGGAAATCCAACACCGTAGCCGTGGTATCCGACGGCAGCGCGGTGCTGGGCCTCGGCAATATCGGTCCCCACGCCGCCATGCCCGTGATGGAAGGAAAAGCGGTATTATTCAAAGAATTTGGCGGCGTCAACGCCGTGCCGATCTGTCTGGACACGCAGGACACGGAGGAAATCATCAAGGCCGTGACTTATCTGGCCCCGGGCTTCGGCGGCATCAATCTGGAGGACATCAGCGCGCCCCGCTGCTTTGAGATCGAGGAACGGCTGAAAGAAATACTGGATATCCCCGTTTTCCACGACGACCAGCACGGCACCGCCATCGTAGTGCTGGCAGGCATCATCAACGGCTTAAAGGTTGTGGGCAAGAAAAAGGAAGACTGTAAGGTGGTCGTAAACGGCGCGGGAAGCGCGGGCGTGGCCATCACCAAACTGCTTCTGACCTACGGCTTCCCCAACGTCATCATGTGCGACAAGGTCGGTATCATCGGCAAGACCACCGAGGGGCTGAACTGGATGCAGCAGAAAATGACGGAAGTGACCAACCCGAACGGGGAAAGCGGCACGCTGGCAGACGCCCTGAAAGGCGCGGATATCTTCGTCGGCGTCTCCGCCCCGAATATCGTAACACCTGATATGGTATCCTCCATGAACCGGGACTCCATCCTCTTCGCCATGGCAAATCCTGTACCGGAAATTATGCCGGACGTGGCAAAGGCCGCAGGCGCGCGGGTTGTGGGAACGGGACGCTCCGACTTCCCTAACCAGGTCAACAACGTGGTCGCCTTCCCCGGCATCTTCAAGGGCGCGCTGGAAGGCCGCGCCGTACAGATCACGGAGGAGATGAAGCTGGCTGCCGCGCAGGCAATCGCTGCCCTCGTCCCCGACGACCAACTGCATGAGGACAACATCATGCCCGAAGCCTTCGACCCGCAGGTGGCGGAGGTAGTAACGGAGGCCGTCAAGTCGCATATAAAAAATTAATGCGTAGAATGCCGATTTTCAGGCATTCTACTATGCGAAACTTAGTGCTTCCAAGTCAGCTTGCCGACTTGGCGTCACCGTCCTATGGCGAGACGTCTTTAGAAGTACTTTTCGCATTTCTCACGCTATTTGTAAGGAGACATTATGGCACAGGATCCTTTAACACTCTACAAACTGATCACCCTCTACATGCTGGATCGGGTTTCCTTTCCGCTCACGAAGGCGCAGATCGGCGATTTTATTCTGGGACGCGACTATACGAACTTTCTGACTCTGCAGCAGGTGATCGCGGAGCTGATCGACGCGGAGCTGATCCGGGCGAAATCCCTGCGCAACCGAACTTATCTGGAGATCACGGAGGATGGGCGGAGCACGCTCTCCTATTTCGGCAACCGAATCAATGAATCCATCAAGGAAGACATTGCCGCCTTTTTTGCCGATCACGAAATGGACATGCGCAGCGAGTCAGCCGTCCGGGCGGACTATTACAAGTCCACCTCAGGAGAGTTTGAAGCGCATCTTGTCGTAAAAGAAAAGGACGTGACAGTGGTGGATATCACCCTGTCCGTCCCCGATGAAGATACTGCCGCCGCCATCTGTACCAACTGGCAGAAGAAAAACCAAAGCATCTATCAATATTTGATTTCTCAACTATTCTGACGAAACTGCCGCTTTAACGCTTCCTAATCACTTCGCTCCAATTGGAAATACCGATCACCCGCAGGGCAAAGTCCGTGTGTGCGGCCGATTCTGCGGTATCCACATACTTGTATGCCTCATAGATGGACTTCCTGCCGCCGCCCAGCGTACAGATGCCGAGATCCAGCCCCTGCGCCACCTCGGAGGCCGCGTCCGTCTCTCTGGAAAAGAGCATACTGTCCACATACTGATTCGCCTCAATTACCTTATATGCGTAGACAAAGGAAGCCGCCTGCAGCTCCTGTCCCTGCGAGGAGGTGTACCCCATCTCGCTTAAGATCAGATGCCGCACCTCGCCGTCGTCTGTCAGCATTTCCGGCTTCTGCAGGTAATCCGTCAGCACATGCAGGTTTTTGATCGTGATCACGGGCGTGTTCTCGTTCTCCTGCACATACTTTCCGTTGCTCTGCCAAGCCTTCGCGCTCGTCAGAGGGTAATTGTAGGGATGCTGCGCCAGCCCCCAGTCAATATTCCCCTCCGCCTTCAAATTTCTGTTAAACTCATCCAGAATCTCCTTGGAACCATACCCGTTTTTGGAATAGAGGCTCTTTCCCCACTGCTGATCCAGAGATATGTATACCCGGGCATTGCCGTTGATGCTTAAGAAAGCATTGTAAAAAATGCGGAAAGCCTTCGCATACTCGTCCACATAGTCCGGCGTGCTCATATGCTCGATATGGTTCCACTCGCTTCTGGCGTTGATCTCATTGCCGATCACCCAGTTCATCACCCTGCCGTGCCCGGTGCCCGAATAGCGGCTTGCCAGAAAAGAGGCGATGGCGGCTATCGTCTCCGTCCCGCTCTCGTCCGCCGCGTTGAAGGCATAGTAGGGCGCATGTCCACCGGAGCGCGCCTTCGGATGAATCAGCTCCGGATGCGAAGAAATATCGTTCAGAACAATCGCCGTCGTGGTAATGCCCCTGTTGGTGAGATTGGTAAAAATATAGTCGTATTCCGCAATGATCTGCCCATTAAACGCATAGTTCTTTCCATTATAAGTATAGTAGACCGTGGGATAATAGTCGTTGCTCGTCTGCCCCAGAATCCGGCTTAAAGGAATGTTGTAAGCGGCGTGTTTCACGCCAAGATCATCCAGCTCCGAGCTCTGCAGCTTCTCCGGATCTACCAGCAGCCCTTTCTTAGAGGATGTGGCGACAAAAGACGGATTATATTTCGCTATCGCCTCCGGATTGGTAATATAACGGGGTTTCGTGATCGCAAGGAATCCCCCGTTCTTCTTCACCGCCACCACAAATTTAGAGAAAAGCCGGGAGCTTGCGGTATTGTAATTCAAATTGACCGAAAAAGTCAACTCAACATCCTTCTGGTCTTCTATAATATACTCCGTAC
>VSNH01000047.1:8884-21743 GCA_009774215.1 Lachnospiraceae bacterium | reverse complement strand
CCGGATGAGAGGGTGGGGTATGGGGCGTTGTGTGTCGAAAATAGTCTGCCTATGTAAATGGGAGTATATTTTTAGGGGAATAAGCACTTTGTTTTGGCATACATATTGTCGAATAAAGTGCTTATTGTACGTTGTTTGGATTTTATATAAATATTTGGTAGGGCTAAAACGAATCACAATTTATAAATAGCATGGATTATTTAGAATGGAAATAGAACTTATGTTCGAAACTAATTGAAAAAGTAAAGATGGTATGCTATACTTCTACATGAGTAATAAGATTTTAATCAGTGCCATATGGGAGGAGAAGGATGGGAAAAAATAAAGTAATTGTGGTGCAAAACATTAACGTTACTGTTTCAGAGGAAAATTTTGATGATTATATCTGTATTACTGATATTGCAAAAGCTAAAGTTGGTGAGTCCCGAGGAGCAGATGTTGTAAAAAACTGGATGCGAAACAGAGCAACTTTGGAATTTTTAGGTACATGGGAGCAAATCTACAATCCTGCTTTTAAAGTGGTCGAATTCGACCACTTTAAAAGCGAAGCAGGTTTACATACATTTGTATTAAGTGTTTCGGAATGGATTGAAAAGACAGAAGCAATAGGATTATTTGTGAAACGTGGAAAATATGGAGGAACGTATGCGCATAAAGATATTGCATTTGAATTTGCTTCGGCGATCAGCCCTGTTTTTAAACTATATTTGATCAAAGAATTTCAAAGACTCAAAGAAGTGGAGAATGATGCAAAGAAAATTGAGTGGGATGCAAAAAGATTTCTGTCTAAAAACAATTATCTGATTCAAACAGATGCGGTTAAAAATTACTTGATTCCGTCAGAAAATTATAAAGAAAATTTAGAGTGGCTGGCATATGCAGAAGAAGCGGATATTTTGAATGTTGCATTATTCGGATTTACTGCAAAAGCATGGAGGGATGAAAATCCTGAATTGGCCAAAAAGAATAATGTAAGAGATTTTGCTTCAATAAATGAACTTACGGTTTTGTCTAATTTGGAAACACATAATGCACAAATGATTCGTGAGGGCAGAAATAAGGCAGAAAGATTTCAAATTTTAAAAGAGATTGCAGAATATCAGTTGAATGTTCTTAAAGCGGCGGAAAAGATAAAATTGATTGAGGAAAAGTGATATATAAGTATGATGTTTAAATATTGTTTAGCTTGGAAAGATATGGGTGTAAGAATAACAGGAATAAGCACACCTGTTGGTGGCGCGGTTTATCTATCTTGTAAAACCAAGGCAGGAAGCCGGGGTATCGGTAACAGTTATTACAACAGAGCCGTAGAATATATCTTATGGCAGCTCGGAGTTTCATCAGAGTTTGCTCAAAGAAATGCAGGAAAACGGCATTTATATAATTGTAAGGGACGAGGTGGCGGAACATTTTACTGTTATAGACGATGAACTTGTATGGCATGGTGGAATGAACCTGCTTGGCAGGGAAGATGTGAGGGATAACCTGATGCGGGTTAGTTCCTTTCAGGTTGTAGCGGAATTGTTGGAAATTGCCTTGGTAAAAGGGGAAAAAGAGTGATTTTGTCTAAAGATACCTGATATTAATTTAACATCAATTTTCCTCCCACTTGACACTAATTTACCATAACCCTAACGAAGTTATGCGGCTTCCGGGGATTTTGCTTCAAAAGAAGTGAAAAAAGTTCGTGACATTAACTTGACACAATTGGGGTATAGGGCACTTTGTGTCGAAAATAGTCTGCCGGAGTAGAATGGAGCAGTTTTTGGTGTGTATGTTTTGAACATATTGTTGTTGCCATAAACATTGGTAAAGTTATATTCGATGCGATTGACACGTTACCGCAGGGACGATATAATGAATTTGATTATTGCAAGTAGTCAAATATTACGTATAGAGAAAACGTCGTTTTGTGAAAATGCCGCGAAGAGGGGAGAAAATAGAAATGGACGAAAGAGAACTGGTAATAAAAAGGGGAGAAGAATTTAAGATCAGCGTGAAAGATAAAATTGAGAAAACGGATCTGTTTTACGATCAATATATCTCGGCGGCAAAAATGCTGAACGATATTGTTTCTTACGCAGATAAGGATACACTGGAATGGGAACATTCCGAATTTGAAAACAATATTATTGCTTTTTGCGGGGAGCGCGGTGAAGGTAAAAGCAGTGCGATGATGAGTTTTTCAAAAGCGGTTTACGAGCACGACAATCATCCGGATGTTTCGATTTTTGAAGGCTTAGATCGTATCAAGAACACCTATTTTGCCGAACCGATTGTGATCGATCCTTCGATGCTTGATGATGTGCATAACGTGCTGGATATTATTCTTGCCACGCTCTATAAAAAGTTTCAGGATCAGTATAAAGAAAATAATCAGTCGATTGACGGGTATAAAAGAGAAGAACTGTTGGATCGGTTTCAGAAAGTTTATCAATGTATTTCTTTGATTAATAATCAGAACAAAATGCTGGATGATGAATATGATTATGAGGGGAATATCGGAAAACTCTCTAAATTAGGACAAAGTACGGGCTTGAAAAGGGAATTGCAGGAGTTGATTCAAACATATATAGAAATTATGCCGGATGCCAAAAAGAAAGACGGGAAATCAGGTTGCTTATTGGTTGCTATCGATGATTTGGATTTATGTAACAGTTATGCTTATAAAGTTGCAGAGCAGATTAGGAAATATCTAGTGATACCGAATGTTGTGATTATAATGGCGCTTAAGGTGGAACAGTTGCAGCTTTGCGTGCGGGAAAACAACCATAAAGACTATGAGAGAATGCTGCGTGTACCGCAGGAGAGACGAGAGATTTGCGCAGAGATCGCCAATATGTCGGAACGTTATGTGGCTAAGCTGATTCCTAAGATCAGGAGGATTTATCTGCCTAATGTACATATGATGCAAAATGTAAGACTGGTTTACCAGGAAGGAGAGGAACAGGAGAAAACGCACATAGATCAGAAGGAAGAGGAAAAGAAGAAATCAGACAAGGAAAGTGTATCTTCTGTTGATAAGAGCTTATTGAATTTGATTTACCAAAAGACTGGAATGAAGTTTCTGCCGGATAAGACTGGAAAGAATTATTTTCTGCCGGATAATTTGCGTGATACAATAAATATTGTTGCACTTTTAATGGATATGGAAGAGCCGGAAGGAAAGAATCAGGAAGAGGAGAATCAGGTTTATTATGAGAATGTCCTGAGATTTTTTAATTATTATGAAAGACAATGGCTGTTTAGTAATGTATCGCTGGATGAGTATAAGGATATGCAAAGTCTGATTCATGCGGATTTACAGCTTCATAGAAAAAGTGCATTTCTGTTAGAAAAACGTTACGACTTGACAGAGGAGAAAAGTGTTAAGTTTCCGTTAAAGTTCTCTAATGAAAAGAATGACGGATCTTATCTGGTTATGGAATGGTTTGAAACATATCGTGCCAATGTGTTTGGGGAAAAAACAAAAAAATATGCCTATGTATTTCAAGTACTATATACCATTCGTATGAACAAATTGTTAAGAAATGGAAAATACGACGAGCTGATCAGATTTATGGGAGGTCATATATGGGGAGGATATTTTAAAAATGTTTTGCCTTCTGTACAAAATACGAATATTGATCGATCCCGCTTTGCGTTGTCAACAGTGCGTGCATACAATACCATTGCAAAGGAACTGTACCCGAATAAGGATATTTTACTGCCGGAGTCTGATGATATGCAACAATATTATGTGAAAGAAATCACGCACGGCGATCCCATGAGTAAGGAGAAGCTTGTGACGTGGACGCTGCTGGGAATGTTGAGCAATACTTGGAATCAAAATGAGCCGGCTCAATTTGGTTATTCATTTAATACGAATAAAATGATTGCCATGAATCATTCTCTGGTTCAGCAGGTTCAAATCAGCATAGAGAATTATATCGTAAATCTTTGTAATCTAAACAGCATATATGAAAAAGTCAATGTGGAATGTTTAGGAATTAGTACAAAGAAAGAAGATGATAGCTATAAATTATATGAGATATTTAATGAGATTATGAAAGACATTCAAAAATCCAATGAAGAAGTGATAGAAATTTGCAGAAGGATTGCGGTCAATACGGATATTGCTATGGAATTTCTGGATTATTGTAGTGAAAGAAAGGATATCAAAGACCGGGGAGTTAAAAGCGAGTTGGAAAGACATCAATTGGCAGTTCACATCCTTTTTCAGAATGTAGGTGATTTTGCAAAGGAGTATTTGAAGAAAGAGTTGGACGACATGGAAAACCTTAAACTGGTGTATGATGAAGGAGAGGGAGAAGTCCTGATCAGCCGTATATACGCTTTGTTGGTAGAAGCGGCGACTCAGGAAAGGGACTCCAATGTTTTGTCAAGTCGTGATGAAAAAAGAAGGGAGAAAATGTTAAAGGCATTTACGGATAAACTGACCACCCGGGTAGACAAGGTGCCGGCGCGTAAAACGGTATCAGAATATTTAAACAGTATGGCGGCAAAAAATGTAAAAATGCAGATGAGCAGTCTGGCTTCCAATATTCAGAGATACTATTCTTTGCACAGTGAAGAGAAGATGAACGAGACTGATATGATAGAAATGTGTGATTTTTATAATAAAATCCTCGATGTATATTTGGAAAATCCCCAAGGTAATCTTTCAGAAGAATTGATCCGGGAATATGAGAAGATTAGAAATAAATATGATATAGTATGCCAATAAGAGAGAAAAAATATGGACATAGAAAGAGGAAATATAGAAATACTATTTCAGAGAATAAATTATCTGGATATCAGCGGACAGATCATTTCAGGCAGTTTGAAAGCGGAGAGGAAACATACCGTTCGAGAGATCGATAGAAATTTGTATATGCGTTATGCCAAGTCTGTATTTAGCCATATGACAGATAATGAATGTGAAAACAGCTATCAACTTGCATGTGAACAGATGAGAGATGTGCATGGGGGTGATTCTTGCATTTTTCGGCTACTTGCGAATGTGTCCAAGAAATTACTGAAAATGGACGGTGACGAGATAGAATGCAGGTTTGACCAGATGCTTCGCTGGAGAGAACTATCTTTTTTGTTTGGGCAGGACATCTTTACCTGTGCGTATTTGGCGGATTGTGATATCGAAAAGGGAGTTGTAACAAAATGTTTTTCATGGCTTCCGATCATTAAAAGCGATGATGACAGACTTCACAATATTTTGGAAAAGGGCATCGCCGATAACCATTTTCATCTGGGAGGTTCCACTAGGGTTTTTGATTTGAATTGGATCAGTTTAATGAATCGGATTGATAACCGATTACATGATTTTAAGAAATTGAAGTATACCATGCAGGAATACTGTACGGATCCGATCTGTGACCCTGAAAGGAGAGAGGATTTTTATGCCGAATGCCAGAGGGCGGCGCTATACCGGGTGTATTTGTTTTCTGTGATAAAGGGAGACGATTTTTTGCTGGAAACGCTGGAAGAGTTGCTGGGTAATCTGAAACGAGGAGCGCGGCCGGAAGAGTTTGTAGCGGAGATTCAGGATGCGTTGGTGTTGGCGAAGAATCTCTATGGGGCGAGATATGAAGAGAATGTGCTGGATTACGCATTGGAAAGAAACATGGTTGACGACAATGCCAACGAGTGTCGGCTTCTTGCGGGAGAACGCAAATTTCTTTATGAGTGTTTTAGATATGTGATCTACGGTTTGTTTTCCGAAGAACAGAGTAATTTGTTTTATAGCTATTTGGTGATCAGAACAGATTTTCGGGGCGAACTGGTTCAGACAAACAGGCGGGTTGGGTTTGCGAATTTTTCTGATTATCAGGATCGGAAAAAATATTTTATAGAGGGGAAGAAGCCTTATGAAGACGAATTGGTGCGTCTGGCGCTGAATGAATCTTTACGGAAAAGGAATATGATTTCTCTGGAGACGCGTATCTGTCCGGCGGATAGCTCTGGTGAATTGTTTAAAGAGTTAAAATATTATGAAAGAATTGTCAAAGGAAAGGGGCGAGAAGATAGGAATCGGGAAGACGGAGAGCTAAAGGATGAAGCGGGAAGGACGGCTTACAGTAAGCTGATTTATGTCCTGCACTTTCCGAAAATGCAGGATCAGAAGTTTGTAGAGGGAGTACCCAGAAATGATAATGTCCGGTGCAAATATGCGCATCAGGCGAAAAGCATTGTAGCATTGTTGGAAAAACAGAAGGATATCAATGAGCATATCAAAGGAATAGATGCCTGCGCCAGCGAACTGCATTGCCGACCGGAAGCTTTTGGACAAATATTCCGCTATCTGTCAGATATAGTTGTAATCTGTCAGGAGAATTGGGAAAAATCAGGATATGTAGCAAGCAAAAAGACGAATTTACATACGACCTATCATGCGGGAGAGGATTTCTATGATATTGTGGATGGGCTTCGGGCAATTGATGAAGCGATCCTTTTTTGCGGTTTGAAACGCGGGAGCAGGCTGGGACATGCGTTGGCGCTTGGAATTATGCCAGAAAAATATTATAAATTTAAGTGCGGTAATCTTGTACTCCCGAAACAGGTGTTACTGGATGATATTGCGTGGCTAATCTGTAAAGCCAGCGAGTATGGCTGTCAGATCGAGAACACTTTGAAAGAAAAGCTGGAAGAAGAATTTTATCGTTTGTATGATGAGTTGTTCGGTGACAGTATGGGAGAAGAAGCTTTTGTATCGGTCTTAGAATATTATCAAAGTTGGAAACTGCGGGGAGATGATCCGAGACCGTATTGCTTGGAGAGGAAAGCGTTTCGGAAAAAATTGGAGGATATCGATTTAGAAAGATTTGCCAGATATCAGTTCAATGATAATATCAGCCATGATTTAAGAAAAAATGAAAAGTATAAAAAATTATACTTTACTTATCATTACAATGAGCAAGTTCGAAAAAAGGGGAACGAGATTGAAGTATTTAAGGTAGATGGAAATTATGGCGATCTGGTTCGGCAGCTCCAAGATCATATGATCAGACAGCTTGTACAGTGGGGAATTGGAATAGAAACCAATCCGTCGTCGAACTATCTGATTGGTACGATTAAAAAGTATGAAGAGCATCCGATCATCAGATTTAACGCCAGAAAGTTGAAGGTAGTTGAGCCAAATACATCTTTGTGCGTATCGATCAATACAGATGATCAGGGCGTATTCGATACTCTTTTGGAAAATGAGTTTGCATTGATGACACTTGCATTAAAAAAGGCAAAGGATAGTGACTCCACTTTAAAATATGATATTGAAGATATTTATGAGTGGATAGACTATGTTCGAAAGATGGGATTGGAGCAAATATTTATTTAAAGTACACTTTTGCATTTCGTTGGATTTTAAAATTACCAGACAGCATGGCACATGGACATGCCGGAAGGACTGCGCGCTGACCGCGACTTATCATCCTCCGGCAAACCCGCGTGATCCTTCCCAATATGAGGAGGCGAAAAAGATTTTCTGGAAATTGTAAAAAAGAGGGATGCGGAGTCAGGAAGCCTGCCTCTCAGCGACTATGGTCAGCGCTGACGCCTTTCCAATGATATAAACAAGTCCATGGATTTCAATGCTGCTGTCCGTAACTTCCAAAATACCTGTAAAGTCATTGTGTTCCATCATGTAAAGCGCTGTATCATAATGAGCGAGGAAATCGGAATCAATCACAATTTTCTCGCCTTTGTACGGCACGGAACGAAAATAAATCCGGGGCGGATATAACGCCCAGCTCCATTCACAGTTGTCAGCTTTCATCAAGTCGTCAAAAACATCGTCATTCCCGTTGATTTCAAGAGTAAGCAGATCGTTTTCGATCGAAAGCGAAATCTTTCCTATTCCAAATTCTGTATTGCCAATCTTAAATGTGTTCATCGATAATCTCCCTTCAAATATGAAATGGTCGTAATTGGTAATACAAAAATAATAGCACAATCCTGATTGGATCACAAATAAATAGTTATCGTAAACCGAATACAACAAATCCAAGGCTATCATACATTATGTAAACTAGAAGCGCAAAGTATACCTCAAAAACGACAATGCATACCACTGCCATTCCGTCATTCTCTGTTTTCAGTTATAATAATTCCGATGCTTTTGCGGTCAGTTCCACAAAGGAGGGGCAGAGGGTATGAAGACAAAGAAACTTAGTATTGCAGCGCAGCTTTTTCTCTTTATTTTAGGATCAGCCATTATAGTAGCATTGATCGTGGGGAGCGTTGCCTATTCAAACATGGGCAGTTTTCTGCAAAAGAAATGCAAGGACGATGTGATGGAAATCGCGGTGATTGCGGCGGAAAACGTGGACGGAGCGGTTTTTGCGAAGGCCATGGAGGGAGATGAAGCGTCGCTTCTTACGGTGAAGGAAAGTCTGAGTTCCTTTCTGGTGGGAGATTCGGTTACCTACGTTTACACATTGATGCCCAAGGATGCGGACTATTTTCAGTTTGTGGTGGACACGGATCCGGACGATCCGGGGGAATACGCGGAGGACTACGAGGCGCAGGAAGCCATGTTTGAGGCGATGCAGGGACGCTCTTCTGTGACAAAGGATCCTTTTACCGATGAGTGGGGCACTTTCTACAGCGGGTATGCGCCGATATTGTTTGACGGTAAGGTGCTTGGCATCGTGGCCGTGGATTATGAGGCGTCTTCCATACAGATTTCCTTAAACAGTCTGATACGCAACATTTTATTTGCGGTGGGCGCGGCGCTGCTTTTTGCCGTTGCGGCAGCTCTTCTGGTTGCAGTCAGAATGCGTCGCAATTTCATTAAAGTAAACGACAAGATTCTGGAAGTTGCATCCGACGACGGGGATCTGACGAAGGTGTTAAATATTACGTCCGGGGATGAGCTTGAGGTGATCGGAAACAGTTTAAACCGGCTTCTGGAGAAAACGGCAAATACGGTCAGGGAGATCAAGGGCGGAACCGACAGCATTGAGTCAAAAATGAGCAATATCAACACGCATGTATCGGGATCGGCGGCACAGGTGGCGGGTATCAACGATACCATACATTCCATGGTGGCGGCGTCTGAGGAAATTGCGGCGTCCGTCGGGACGGTGGGCGAGCAGGTGGATTTTGTATACAGGGATATCCATAATATTGTTGAGGTAGTGGCAGGGAATACGATCGGACTGCAGGAGATCAACAAATCATCAACAGAGCTGAACGATACGGCGCAGACTTCCTTTGCGGGAATCGGCAAAAATGTCGGGATGATGTCAAAGATGCTGCAGGAGGAGAAGAAGAGAGCGGAGGCGGTGCTTCGGATCAAGGAGCTTTCGGAGAAGAT
The DNA here is from genome assembly GCA_009774215.1 of Lachnospiraceae bacterium. GTDB lineage: Bacteria > Bacillota > Clostridia > Lachnospirales > Lachnospiraceae > UBA3282. The sequence goes on along the minus strand of VSNH01000047.1, from coordinate 12,433 downwards.
ACTCGGTATTTCCGGGCAGACAAATCTCTTGGCGCTGAACGCTTCGATTGAGGCGGCAAGGGCAGGGGAAGCGGGAAAAGGCTTTGCTGTCGTTGCGGGAGAGATTGGCGCACTTGCGGGCAACACCAACGAAGCGGCCAATGAAATCCAAAAGATGAGCAAAGAGGTAGTGGAGGCTATTCAGGGTTTGGGCACGCTGGCGGATCGGATGCTTCAATTTCTGGAAAAAGATATATCCGGGGACTATCGGAAATTTGGCGGGCTGTCCCATGGGTTTGCGGAAAAATCAGATGAAATCAAGGCGTCCATGGAGCAGCTTCTGAAAAACATGGAAGAGTATGCCGGAGTCCTTCAAAAGATCAGAACGGCAATGGAATCCGTCGGCGGGGCTTCCGAGGAAAACAATGCGGAACTTATTCAGCTTTCGGAATTGATTTCCGCTATAGACGAGGAGATGAAGGGCATCGAGACGACGACGGCGGACACATTTTCAGCTATTTCCGTTATGAACGGCGAACTGAGCGGTTACCGGGTATAATGAGATATTTTAAGAAAGAAATAGCATCTGCTGATAGTCCAAAAACGAATTGATGTGTCGCGCATATAATTTTATTAGGATAAACGATATTTGTTGTCATTTAAAAGTATAAGCGAGGCGATTTCATTTGAATAATTTTAATCTGAACTGGTTGTTTAATCCGCCGCCCCCTTTTGGGATGGGGATGCCAAACAGAAATGGCGTACAAAATGCGGTTCCGCCTTCTGATCCCCTTTCTTATGAGGAGGAGGGCACTGGGCCGACAGGCTGTTCACAAGGATGCGGCGTGAAACCGGGGCCACCGGGCTGCTTGGGCGGGTGTGGCGAAATGGGGCTGCAAGGGCCGAGAGGGGAAACGGGGCCGACGGGCTGTCCGGGAGAGCGTGGTGAAACAGGACCAATGGGGCCGAGAGGGGAGCCGGGGCCGGCGGGCTGTCCGGGAGAGCGCGGTGAAACGGGTCCGCAGGGAGTCACGGGATCGCAGGGACCACAGGGGGAACGCGGACCGATGGGTCCCAGAGGAGAAACCGGCGAACGTGGGCCGATGGGACCGGCAGGTTATCCCCAAAACAGCATATTTGCCTCCTTTTCGGGACAGGGGGTGCTTATGTCGGAGCACGCAAGTCTTCCGTTGAAAATCCAGATCCCGGATATCACACAGAATATTTATCTGCGTAATGCCACTTCACTTTCACTTACTCCGGGGTACTATGTCATTAGTTACTATATTTCCACATCAATGAAAAAGCATGGCTTTATCTCGCTTACCCCCATGCTTAACAACTGCAGACAGACGGCATATGCCGCGTATGCGGAGGCGGCAAACCGCGAGGGAATACTGGTTCTGTCAAGATATTTTATCATGGAGGTGCCGGTCGCTTCCACGTTGTTCTTTCTGTGGATTTCTTCCACGGACGATTCCGAAATTGATATGAATATAAGCATAGAAAAACGATGCAGACAGTAGGGTGAGAAATGCGAAAAGTACTTCTAAAGACATCTCGCCATAGAACGGAGACGCAAAGTCAGCAGAGCTGACTTGGAAGTACTAAGTTTCGCATAAGAGAGTGCCGGAAAAGCGGCATTCTCCGGAACGAGTTTACTTGTCTGCGGATTCTGAGATTCCGCAGAGCGGAATCATGGGGCTGGAGAGGAGGGAAGGCCATGCCGACGATAAGTCTTTGTATGATTGTGAAAAATGAGGAGGCAAATCTGGCGCGCTGCCTAGACAGTGTGGCTGGTCTCGTGGATGAAATGATCATTGTAGATACCGGCTCGACGGATCGCACGGTGGAAATCGCGTCGGGCTATACGAAGAATGTTTATTCTTATCCGTGGAAGAATGATTTTGCGGATGCCAGAAACGAGTCTTTCTCCAAGGCGGCTATGGACTATTGCATGTGGATGGATGCCGATGATGTTCTGGAAGAGACGCAGAGGGAAAGCTTTTTACAGTTAAAGCAGACATTGTCGCCGGATACGGATATGGTGATGATGCGATATCATACGGCGTTTGACGAGGACGGCAGGCCGACCTTTTCATATTTCAGGGAAAGATGGATTAGGAACTGTCCGGAGTACCGCTGGGTCGGTGAGGTTCATGAGGTCATTGCGCCAAAGGGCAAGATCATTTATTCTGATATCGCGATTTCACACAGGAAGACGGGGCCGGGTGATCCTGACAGAAATCTTGGGATATACCGGAAGATGATTGCGGCCGGGAAGATTCTGGAACCGCGTCACCAATATTATTACGGGCGTGAGCTGTACTATCATATGCAGTATGAGGAGGCGGTATCCGTGCTGGAACGGTTTCTGCACTCTGAGGAAGGGTGGGTCGAGAATAAGATAGAAGCATGCGCTGTCTGTGCTGACTGTTATAGACGGATGGGGCAGGAGCAGAAGGCGTTGTCGGCTCTTTTGCGCAGCATGTGCTTTGACGTGCCAAGGGCGGAACTGTGCTGTGAGATCGGAAAGCATTTTCTGGAGCAGGACAATTATCCTGCGGCCATTTACTGGTACGAAACCGCGCTGAATTTACCGAAAAAGGAGTATGCTGACGGTTTTGCGCAGCCTGACTGCCATGATTATATTCCTCTGATGCAGCTATGTGTGTGCTACGACAGACTGGGAAATCGGGAGAAGGCAGAAGAGTACAACGAGAGAGCCGGAGCCTGTAAGCCTTACTCACAGGCATATCAATACAACAGACGGTATTTTGAACGTCTGTAAATAGAAAGCGGTGTGCTGCGGCATACCGCTTTTTGCGCGCATAAGCAGAGTCAGAAAGCGGCAGGGCAGGATGCGTGCTTGCACGCAAGCCTGCCATTGACGATTTATGACGAGCAGTATCCTTTTGTCATAAGTTGTCCTCCCTGCTGCGAGCGCGGGCCTGCGGGGCCCAAGGGGGATCAGGGGCCGATGGGCCCGCAGGGAGTCAAAGGCGATACCGGCTGCCCCGGTCCGAAAGGCGACAGAGGAGAACCGGGACCTATGGGTCCGCAGGGTATTCCCGGTGCGCCCGGTGCAAGGGGGCCGAGGGGAAATACGGGACCGGTAGGTCCTACAGGAAACACGGGTCCGAGAGGCTGTGCCGGTCCGAGAGGATATGCCGGTCCGCAAGGGATACAGGGTATACAGGGGGTTCGTGGCGATATTGGTCCGAAAGGCGATCCGGGTTGTGAAGGCCCGCAGGGAGACATGGGTCCGCAGGGACCCGCAGGTCCCACTGGCCCGATTGGCCCGGCAGGTTCGCAAGGCGATGTCGGCCCACAGGGTCCAAGAGGGATTCCCGGCCCCACAGGCCCGGCAGGTCCGACGGGGGCTATGGGCCCGCAGGGTGTAACAGGCCCGCAGGGTATTCAGGGTGTAACAGGCCCGATTGGCGCACAGGGTCCGAAAGGCTGTCCGGGCGATGAAGGCCCGACAGGCGCGACAGGCGCGACGGGAGCCGACGGAGCCACGGGAGCTACAGGCGCGACGGGAGCCGACGGAGCCACGGGAGCTACAGG
>VSNH01000047.1:0-8784 GCA_009774215.1 Lachnospiraceae bacterium | reverse complement strand
ACAGGCGCGACGGGAGCCGACGGAGCCACGGGAGCTACAGGCGCGACGGGAGCCGACGGAGCCACGGGAGCTACAGGAGCTACAGGCGCGACGGGAGCCGACGGAGCCGCGGGAGCTACAGGCGCGACAGGAGCCGACGGAGCCACGGGAGCTACAGGCGCGACGGGAGCCGACGGAGCCACGGGAGCTACAGGAGCTACAGGCGCGACGGGAGCCGACGGAGCCGCGGGAGCTACAGGCGCGACAGGAGCCGACGGAGCCACGGGAGCTACAGGTGCGACAGGTGCTACAGGAGCTACAGGCGCCACGGGAGCGACAGGTGCTACAGGCGCCACGGGCGTAGCAGGCACAGGAGCCATCATCCCGTTTGCGTCGGGACTGCCGGTTTCTCTGACGACGGTAGCAGGAGGGCTTGCCGGATTTCCTGCGTTTGTCGGATTCGGAAACAGTGCGCAGTTTCTTACGGTGCTGGGATCTGCAATTGATATCACAAACGCCAGCGGCACGCTGTCCAACTTCGCATTCCAGATGCCGCGCGCGGGGATTATTACCGCCTTCAGCGCCTATTTCAGCACCACGGCGGCGCTTTCCCTGATCGGTTCCTCCGTCACGGTGAATGCGCAGATCTATCAGTCCCCGACGCCCAACAATGTGTTTACGCCGATCGCCGGAACACAGATTAGCTTATCGCCGTCCCTCACCGGGGCGCTGTCCATCGGGGCACAATTAAACGGTGCACTTACGGGTCTCAATATCCCGGTAACTGCCCAGACACGTTTGATGCTGGTATTTTCAGCGACGGCCAGCGGGTTGTCCCTGCTTAACACGGTTACAGGCTATGCAAGCGCCGGGTTAAGCATCAATTAATGGCCCCGGATTACGGGCATAGCAAAAGTTTGATAAGGGTCACGGATTGCATTTCTTGCAGGGCTCATAGCCCTGTGAGATAATGCTGTCCCGGCTCTCCGAACTGTCCTGCCTGTTCGTGGTGGGCAGGGAATGACAGGTCGGTCTGTGGAACTTTTTTGTTTTGACGTTCAGTACATAAGTCAGCTCGCTGGTGGCAGCAGGCGCGCTTTCCTGTGGTTTTTCCTCCACAGCGGGCGCGGTTTCTTTCTGCGGCTTTGGCGTAGTTTCTGCCGACTGGTCAGATGACGCAGGCGATGTGCTCTGTCCGGCATTGGCAGTTGTTTCCTTTTGTGACGCCGCGGCAGGAGCCGTTTTCTTTGTCTGTGATGAGGCGGCTTTCGTTCCGGCGGCGGATTTCGTGGAAGCTGTGGTACTGCCGCCGGTCGGTTCGCCTGCCTTCCAGCTCTCGGAGGCGGGCACGTTGAAGGAGATCGACTTGCCGTCCGTGGACGCAATGATTGTGCCGGCTTCGTCCGTCCGATAAACCATAACGCCGCTTGTGCGGAGCGTGTTCAGCGTCTCCGCGTGGGGATGACCGTAAGAATTGCCCTCCCCGCAGCTGATGACTGCGTAAAAGGGATCGACCGCCTCAAAAAAATCTTTGGAAGTCGAGTATTTGCTGCCGTGATGGCCGACCTTATACACGTCCGCCGAGATATCTATGCCCGTCTCTAAAATATCCGTCTCGGCGTCCTCGCCGGCATCACCCGTAAACAGGAAGGAACGGGTTCCGTTTTTCAGAAGCAGGGCGATGGAGGCGTCGTTGGGATTATCGTAGGTTTTGCCCGGAGCCAGGATGGTAATGTCGGCGGTACCCAGCGTGTATTTGGAATTGACCGCTGGAGTCAGCGGTTTCATCCGCTTGTCGTCCAACGACTGAATCAGTTTCTGATAGGTTTTGTTGTCTTTCTCAAAGTTTGAGACAAACACCTTTCCGATGTCAAATTTCGTGATAATCACGGGTGCGCCGCCGATGTGGTCAGCATCCGGGTGAGTCAATACCAGATAATCCAGCTTGGTGATCTTTTGCTTTTGAAGATAATTTTGAATGGCGGTGCCTTTGGAGTCGTCGCCCGCGTCGATCAGCATGGCGTGGCCGCCGCAGGTAACGAGCGTGGCGTCCCCCTGCCCTACGTCCATAAAGTGGACCTCCATCTGATCGAGACCGGCGGCCAAAGCCGGCACGGGAGCGGAGAAAGTGCATCCCAGAAGGACGGCGGCAGCCAAAACCATATGTAAGATTCTCAGCGTCAATTTTTTCATAGTAAAATCCCCCTGTTTTCTTGTATTTTTGCCGCTTTGCATGTCAGAAGATACGGCCTGCAATATGCATAAGCAAGTTTGCCGGCGTGTTTTCAAACATTCTAAGCAATTCAGTTGTAAAAATATGGGATGCGTTAAGTATAGCATATTCTTCGATACCGTCACAACAAAAGGTTCGGGAAAAATGACGGGAAAGCGCCGAATTATAACAAGGAAGGCGCCGGGAGGCGGCCGAACCGGGTTGCACGATTGTATGGAATCTGGTAATCTAATATCGAACAACCGCTTGCGCGTTTGGTGCCCGCAGACAGCGGGATATTTATTTTTGGTAACGGGGCCTTTGACTTTGGCAGGAAGGCGACTGGACGTAACCGACGGGAAGGGAGCAGAACCATGGAAGACAAAAATCTCACAATCGCGGATATCGCACAGGAGCTTGGCGTGTCGAAGACCACTGTGTCCAGAGCTATGTCGGGAAAGGGCAGGATCGGAGAAGAGACGCGGAAAAGGGTGCAGGCATATATCGAAACGCATCATTACAGTCCGAATGTGGTGGCGAAAGGCCTTGCACAGAGTAAGACCTTTAATCTGGGACTGGTGCTGCCCGGGGATTATCAGGTTGTGGAGCTTCCCTTTTTTCAAAAGTGCATGATGGGAATTAGCCGGACTGCCTCCGAAGCAGGGTATGACGTGCTGCTGTCCATGGTGACTGCCGATCAAATCACACAGCTTGAGCGGGCGGTGACGAACCGCAAGATTGACGGAGCAATTCTCACAAGGACGCTTAAGGACGACGCGCCCATGCGGTATCTGCAGGAAAATGGTGTGCCCTTTGTGGCGATCGGCAGTACCGACGATGCGGGGGCGGTTCAGATTGACAACGACCACAGGGAGGCTTGCCGGGAGTTGACGGGAAGGCTGCTGGACGGCGGCACAAAGAGCTTTGCGCTGATTGGCGGCAGGGAAGAACATATGGTTACGAAAAACCGCCTGCTTGGATTTGAGGATGCCTTTGGGGAACGGCCGGATTGGCACGGCAGCAGACGGGTGTTTCTCAACGTGGAGGACGACAGAGCTGTGGAAAAAATTGTGGAGGGGCTTTTGGAGGAACAGGTCGGCTGTATCGTTTGCATGGATGATTATTTGTGCGGCTGTGTACTGAACGTCATGCAGACGAGACAGATCTCGGTGCCGGAGCAAGTGCAGGTGGTATCCTTTTACGACAGCACCGTGCTGGAAAACCGTATTCCGGCCATCACATCCATCCGCTTTGATGTGGAGGCGTTGGGGAAAAGGGCGTGCGGGCTGCTGCTGCAGATATTAGACGGGGCAGAGGTGGAGCGGCACACGCTTTTAGGGTATGAGGTGCGGATGCGGGATTCGACGAAAAGATTCTCACAGTTCTATTGACATTGTTTATACTAACTTATATGATGAAGATATCAATGGATGGAGGTGAGCATCTGTGCAGATGAAAAGATTATTTGCGTATGGGGCGGCGGGATTGTTGATGGCCGGAATGGCTGTTATGCCTGTGTCAGCTCACGGACATCATGGTCAGGCAGGCGCCGCGAAGCAGGCGGTATGTTCCGTGTGCACGGTGGAGGGTTGTACGACAACCGGACTGCACACACATGACAATACAACTTACTGTGGATATGCCCATGCGGGAGGCTGGTGCGACGGTTCCTGCGGTGCGGTCAGCGTATGTGCGGTGGAAGGGTGTACGGAGACGGGATATCATCTTCACGACAGCCAGACCTACTGCGGTTACGATCATGCCTGCGGCTACTGTGACGGTTCCTGTGGTGCGGTCAGCGTATGTGCGGTGGAAGGGTGTACGGAGACGGGATATCACACCCACGACGGTCAGACCTATTGCGGATATGCTCATGAGCACGGCTATTGCGACGGTTCCTGCGGCGTGGTCGGGGTCTGCCATGTGGAGGGGTGTACATTGAGCGGACAGCACACCCACGGAAGCCGGAGCTATTGCGGGAATTATCATGCGAACGGCTACTGTGACAATTCCTGTGTGAGACAGAGCACGAACCAGAATGTGGGACAGGGCGGCGGTCACCACGGCGGCCACCATGGAAGACATCACTCGTAAGACAGCAGGATACGGTAATCATTAACGGGCAGCACTATGGAAATCCATACTGCTGTCCGTTCTGCTTTGCGCGGACCGGAGTGGAACGGAGACCGCGAGTGAGAGATGCGAAGCATCTCGAGCTACTTATGCAAGCCTACAGTCAAAAAGCGGAACGGAGGAAAAGAAAATGTCAGAAAAAGGGAGAACGGGAAAACAGCGTCTGCTGATCGGCTTAGTGGCAGCAGCGCTTTTGTTTGCGGGCTGCGGAGCAAGGGACGAATCTGCGGCAGTGGAGCAGGCAGCCGCAGGGCATGCCGATGAGGAACAAACGGCAGCGCAGACAACATCGGAAGAAATGCAGGCGGAGCCCGGGCAGGAGAGCACGGAGCAGGATGCGGCAGATCGAGCCGCCGCGGGACAGGCGGATGCGGCGCAGGAGACCGCGGACGCGGAGCAGACAGCCGCAGAGGAGGCAGATGAGGAACCGGCGGAGATACACATCGAGCCGATAGAGGGGCTGGGGGACGACTTTATCCGGGGCGTGGATATTTCCAGTGTGCTGGCGGAGGAGGAGAGCGGCGTCGTCTATTTTGACGAAGCCGGGCAGGAGCAGGATATTTTTCAGACTTTTTCGGAAAACGGGGTAAACTATATCAGGGTGCGTGTGTGGAACGACCCTTACGACGAGAACGGCAAAGGTTACGGCGGCGGCAACTGTGATACGGCGGCGGCGGCCGAGATTGGCAGGCGGGCGGCGCAGTATCAGATGAAGCTTCTGGTGAATTACCATTATTCCGACTTTTGGGCGGATCCTTCCAAGCAGATGTGTCCCAAGGCGTGGGAGGGCATGGAGATAGAAGAAAAGGCGGATGCGCTCTATGCGTATACGGTGCAGAGTCTCGGGGAAATTTTGGACGCCGGGGCGGACGTCGGGATGGTGCAGATCGGCAATGAGATCAACAACGGCATGGCGGGGGAGACGGATTGGCCTTCGCGTGGAGCGCTTTTGCAGGCGGGCGCGCGGGCCGTCAGGGATGTGGCGAAGGAGCGGGGGCGGGAAATCCGGGTCGCCGTCCACTTTACCGATATCGCAGATCAGACCGGCACGCTGGCGCTGGCCCGGAAACTGGAAGAGCAGGAAATCGACTATGATATTTTTGCGGTATCTTACTATCCCTTCTGGCACGGCACCATGGAGAATCTGACGGACACGCTGCAAAAGGTGAACGACGCTTACGGGAAAGATGTGCTGGTGGTGGAAAACTCTTATCCTCATACGGAGGGAGACGGGGATGGCACGGCCAACAGCATCGGCGCGTCGGATATTCTGCCGGAGTACCCGGCCACAGCGCAGGGGCAGGCCAAAGAAATCCGGGATGTGTGTGCGGCGGTGGCCGCTGTGGGAGATGCGGGGCTCGGCTATTTTTACTGGGAGCCGGCTTGGCTGCCTGTCAATGTCTGGGAAAAAGGCGCGGCGGATGCGGACGAAGCGCTTGCCGCGAATAAGGAAGCATGGGAGGAAAAAGGCGCGGGATGGGCATCCTCCTATGCATCCGGCTATGATCCGAAGGATGCGGGCCAATATTACGGGGGATCGTCGTGGGACAATCAGGCGCTATTTGACTATAGTGGTCATCCGCTGGAGTCACTCAAGGTCTTCCGATATCTGCAAAGCGGGATGCCGGAGTCCGGAGGTGCAGAGTAACGAGCTTTCGTAACAATTCAGCCCAGGACTTTGCACTTGCGTTACAATTCACACCCATGCAAGATTTTGCATCAATTTACGAGCATTCAGTGTGAATTGCAGCAATTGATGCACACAAAATGCCCTAAAAGAAAAGTAAATTCCTTCGGAATTAACTTTGCATTTTGGCGCTGGCTCCGACACCATGCAGCAAGTGCATGGCGCGGGTCTGAAAAGTAACGCACTTGCTGCAACGTTCTCAAATTTGGAAAAATATGCATTGACAAGCTCTGTGCAGTTTGTTATCATTTGCATATGGACAACCGATTGCGCAAAGTCAAAACTACCAAACATCCGGCAGGGTATGCGGGTGATGTATGGAAAAGGCTACTATTCGCGTTGCAATGGACATAAGTGGATGTGAAATTTGACGCAGGGATGAATGGTAAGAAAGATAGCGCTGTCGGCGGCACAGAAAACGACAACAGTTTATAAAAACGGAGGGCAGGGCACATGGATAAGTTTATTGTAAACATCATCCATCGGCCGGAGATGGTACCCGAGTACGCGGAGAAGGTGACCGGACACGGCAAGGAGGAGGATATCGGACGGAAAGAGCTTCTGACAGAATCTCTCGATATCTTTAAGACGCAGCAGGCGATTGCGCACAAGAACGGGTTAAAGACAACGATTCAGATGACATACGCTTCTCTATTTAACGACGAGGCGGTGGCGCTTGCGAAAGCAGACCACGAGCAGTACGGCGATGAGATTGCGCTGTCCCTGCTCGGACTTCCCTGCGAGGAGTTCCGTGAGAAATACAAGACGAAGGACTTCTGTATCTGGATGTTCTCCATGGAGGACAAAAAGTCGATCGTGGACGATGTGTTCGGCAAATTCAAGGACAGGTTCGGCTTCTACCCGGAGTCCACGGGTTCCTATTATATGGACGCGGATCTGACCAACTATATCAAAGAGAAATATCCCATGGTGAAATGTGCCGTGGCTACCTGCTGGGAGGAAGGGCCGAAAGCGTACCACACCTGCAACAATTCCTGGTATACGTTTATGGACGGCGGCCCGTGGGCGCCTTGGATTCCGAGCAAACAGAATACCCACGCGCCTGCGGCGAACGAGGCGGAGGATTCCGGCATTGTGGCGATTCCTCACCTGTCCCGCGACCTGATTGCCTGCTACGACGGCAACGGCTCCAACTTCGGCACGCATCCGCAGAATGTCCTGCGTAGCATGTGCTATGATTCCAAGACTTGGGAGTACCCGTATCTGTACAATTTGATCGATCAGTTTCGGTCGCTTGCGAAATACAACAACGGCTACGCCTACAACATGATGTTTGTGGGACCCGGCTGGATGAACAAGATGGGACGCTGGGAAGCGCCTTACGAGCTTTTGCTGAAATCCTATGAGGATGGCATGGCATACTACGGGCAGCTCAAAAAAGAGGGCAAGTTAGAGGACATGACCATGGCGGAGTTTGCGGACTTTTACCGTGCGAACAGGAGGCTGACGGAGCCGGAATGCGCGCTGTGGAGAGATATTTTGTACGGATCGGACAAACAGCTTTTCTGGTACTGCGACCCTTACATGAGAGTGTGCGCAAATATGGATCAGGGCGGCGCGATTGTCGATCTGCGGCCTTATGCGGCGAAGCTGGAGTGGCCGGTCGGCATCGGCACGAAGCATGTGACGGATGCCTCCTATCCTTTCTTAATTCAGGAGAAGTACCGTGCGGGCTACTTTACCCACTATGCGGGTGAGGGCACGGTGAGAAGCGCGAAGCTGACCCACAACGGGGAGGAAGTTGACCTGTGCCTGTGCCGGACGAAGGCGCATTTCTCGCAGGAGGGCAACACGAGAATCCTGACCCTTGACCCGGTGGATATTGAGTTCTATGATCTGACGGTGAAATTGCAGACGAAGATGTACTTTGAGGAGGGCAGCTCCAATATCAAGATCGAGAGAACGATTCTCGAGATGAGCGATCCGAACGCAGAGGTGGAAATCAACGAGTACATGGTGGCATGTTACGGCACGACGGAATACTCGGAAGATATGAGCAATGTGAAACTGTCCGTAACAGACGGTTCCAATACGGAGAAGATCGACTACGCTTACAAGTGCCGTGAGGCGCAGATGCAGGGCGCGACAGAGGCGGTTGCGGTGGTTCCCGAGATCGGGACGAGAGTGTCCATAAGCTGCGAAAAGAAAGAGGCAACCGGCTATATCAGGGAAGGCTACGCGTTCTCCCCGATGTTCACGTTAGGCTACACCACCCAGTTAAAAGATAAGGAGGTATTTGCGACATGGCTCAATCTGGCAAAGGCAAATTAAACTACAGGTGTCCCTCCTGCTTTATGAGAGACTTGGACATTGATATGTTTTACGATAAGGATAAGAAGGAATATCATTGCATCCGCTGTCAGTATGTAGGGACGGAAGAGGATGTGCTCGCAAAGAATGAGCTCGTGCGGTTCCGGTATAAGGATGCGATGAAAAGATTCACCAAGTTTGATTTTGATTAGAGTGAGAAGTATTTCTAAAGACGTCCCGCCTAGGACGGGACACCAAGAAGTACTAGTGCTCCATTTCCCAATTGCATACACTTTTTGCGAAGTCCAGAATTTCCTTATACAAGGCGTTTGAGGGAGGCGATGCGGTGGCATCGTTGACCGAAAACAACGCAGTAGAAGGGAATGCCGGCAAGCAAAAAAGGATAGTTAATTGGTAAATGGAGCACTAAGGAAGCGCTGATTAAATCAGCACTTCCTTAGAGCCTCCGGCGGATGCACACGGATTTGCAAAGGAATGTGCC